>JAFXRC010000038.1 GCA_017526585.1 Fibrobacter sp.
ATCACGAAGGTTGACGTGGAAGGCTGGAAGAAGGAACTCGCTGACGTTAAGGAAAACCACTATCCGAAGTTCGGCAAGCACCTCCCGAAGGAACTCTCCGAAATCATCGACATGATCCAGGATCGCCTCAACAAGGCATAACAAAGTGAGTGAAGCGGGAACAAACTTGTTTGTTCCCATTTCCGAGCTGATATGCCTGCGCTCGTAGAGCGCAACGCTTAATGCTTTAAAAATCTCCGTCACTCAAAAGGTGGCGGGGATTTTTTTATTCTCGTAGAACACAAAAAACGACCTCGTATGGAGGTCGTTTTTCAAGATTTAAATAGGGGCTTTATTCGTCGTCGGAGCTCTTGGGCTTAGCGCAGCGGTCTCTAGACCAGATGGTTGACTTGAAGCAGGCACTTCTGGTGTAGCAACATCCGTATGCATTTTTATTGCCAAGATCTTCGCAATGGCAAGCAATTCCGTCACCTTCCTTCTCTTCGTCAACAAGTTCACCGTTAGCGCAGACCACCATGTATCCGCCAGTGTGATAACTTGTGTTGATGCAGGTTTGGAGGGAATTGTGGCAAACTCCGAAGTAGGTACCCTGGATATTGCATGTTACGTGTCTCGTCTCGTTTGTCAGGTCGAATTCGAAATCTTCCACGCGTTCATCAGGATCGGAGACTGTTTTGTGATTCATCCAGTTGTACCCGTGGACGGTTTTTGCTACCATCTTTTTGCTAGGAATCAGGTCCTTCCATTTCTGTTTCGTCTCGAAACTCCTGAACGGCGGATAGTCGGGGTCTTCTTCGGCAAGGATTTTTTTGCATCGTTCCTCGTTGTAGCAGGGGTTTGGATTGGAGGGTGCTCCTCCAATCATGGGTTCACCCCAGCAGGGATCACAATCAGAACATTGGTCTATGTCGCATTCGATTTCCATCTTCTGTGGATCGGTGCCTTCTCTACAAGCGACGGGGCATTTGTAATATTCCTTGTCGAGCGGGTCGAACTTGTTATGGAGCCTTTCCCATTGCCCGTCGACGCACCTGTACATGATGGCGTTGTTGTTGATGTCGTTGTCGCACCTCAGTTCGCCGTTAAGGCATTCGCCACAGATAGCCTTGTCGGTTCGGCACGACTTGTTGCCGCATATGGAAACGGCCTTCTTGGCTTCGCCGGCGACGCATTCGTAGACAGTTCCCTTTCCGGTTTCATCGTTGGTGCAGGTGTGTTCGTAGTTCGTGCACTCGCCGCAGCCGTTGTCACGCGGGTCGCAGGAATTGTCGCCGCAGGTCTCGGTTACCTTCTTGCCGTTTTCGCAGCGAGTGACCGTCGCCTTGAATTTTTTGTTCTCGGTACAGGTCTGAACGTCGTTGATACATTCGCCGCAGTCCGTACCCTTTTCGTTACAAGAGACTGTGTTGCAGGAACGGTTCACCAAAACGCCCTTAACGCATTCCTTGACGATACCTATTTCTGTGGGGCTGTTGGAACACTTGCTCTTGTAGCTGTCAACGTCACATTCGCTTTCTCCAGTAGGAATCGAATTTGCGCATTTCTTGTTCATCGTATTGCAGACAGAACCGATATCGCAGACCTCTTCGCTACAGATACAAACACCGTCTTTCTCTTTACCGCCCGAAGCCTCGCAGAGCTTGGCGAAGTTCTTTAGTTCTTCTTCGGACGCCTTAGAAGAACTGCTTTTTGCGCTTGTCTTTTTACTGCTGGAGGAGGATTTTGCATCTTTGTCGCCGCTCGAGGAACTCTCGTCGTCTGTGGCTACGGGAGCCCAGTTTTCGCCATCGCAGAAGTATTCAGCCTCTTGTTCCTTGGCATAAACGGTATCGCCTTTGTTTTCCTCGCCACAAAGTCCCAGCTCGTAGATCGAGTTGACCTCGGTAATAGGCTCCTTTTTCTTGTCGCTGCTGGAATCATCATCGCTGCAACCGGCAACGAATGTCAAGACAGACAATGCTCCAAATAACGCGAAAATGCTTTTTTTCATGTTTTCCCCAATAAGTTGATAAATTGTATTCGTTGCAAATATAGATATCCGTGCAATTTTTTTTCGTAAAATGAAAAAAAATGTTCCACATCCATTTTTTTTAGTTATATTCCAAGTTGGAATAGTCCAACAGATGAAAATCTGTGGAATTAGAAGAAGGTGAGTTATGAATCGATACGATCTAGTGCTTTTGGGGCTTATCCTCGAAAAAGAGCGCAGTGGCTATGACATTATCACGGAAGTTCGCAAGCGCGAGCTGGACCGCTGGGCAAACCTGAGTACGTCCACCATCTACAACCGTCTCGCGACGCTTGAAAAGCATGGCAATATCAAGGGCAGCAGCAAACGTGATTCAAACCGACCGGAACGTGTCGTGTTCTCCATTACCGATTCTGGTAGGGAAACTCTCCGCAAAGAAATCCTGAAGCACCTGACGGGTTTCAACGACGACCCTAGAACGCTTGGTTTTGCATTCCTATATGGAGCAGACAACAAGGAGCTCATTCGTTCGCTAGAAGTCCATGAACGGCGTCTTGTCCAGGAAATCGAGACCCTTGAAAAGATGATTGCCGAAGAACCGCGCCCTACGCTCTACGCCGAAGGCCCGTTCCTGAACTGCATGAGCCGCGACCATATTTTGGTGGAACTCAAGTATGTGCGCGCCGCCATCGGAATCCTTCGCGACCCGGTTCGCAACAAGAAACTCGACGGCTACTTCTACATCAACTTTGGCAACCGCGATTTCGAGAATTTCAACCAGAAATAACACACTTTTCTATATTTACACCCGGAATTTAACAACCCCCTCTTACGGAGACAAAATGGCTACAAAACAGACCAAGAAGAGCGCCCCGAAGGCCGCCAAGAAGGTTACAGCTAAGGCTGCAGCTAAGTACGGCTACTTTGATGACGCCAAGAAAGAATACGTGCTCACCACGCCGGCAACCCCGATCAAGTGGTGCAACTATGTTGGTACTTTGAACTTTGGTGGTATCGTGGATACTACTGGCGGTACCCTCGTTTGCAAGGGCGACCCGGCCCTGAACCGTATCACCAAGTACATCGCCCAGATGCCTTGCTCTGACTTTAAGGCCAGCACCATCTATATCCGCGTGAAGAACGCCAAGGGTTACACCGTGTTCTCTCCGTTCGTGGTTCCGACTCTCACCAAGATGAAGAAGTGGGAATGCCACGTGGGTCTTTCTTACATGCGCTGGATCGCCGAATGCGAAGGCCTCCGTACGCAGGTGACAATTTTCGTTCCGACCGGCTCCAACACTCTCCTCCAGGACATCCAGGTCACGAACCTCGACAAGGCTTCCAAGGAAGTGGACATTATCCCGGTTTATGAATTCAGCCACTTCGAAGCTGAAAAGCAACTCACGAACGCCGACTGGGTCCCGCAGACCATGACCCTCAAGGGCCACTGGGAAAAGGACGGCCACGTGGTGCTCGAACAGTACGCTTACATGAAGCGTGATTTTGCCGTGAACTACGTGACTGCTAACTGCAAGGTCGGTAGCTTCGATGGCGACCGCCGCGTGTTCCTCGGCGCAAACGAAATGGGCTCCTGGGCCGCTCCGCTCAGCCTCGCCAACAAAGAACTTTCCAACAGCGAATGCGACCGTGGCGACAACATTGCCGCACTCATGATCCACGCTGGCAAGATTGCCGCCGGCAAGACCTTCCGCACCTGCACCCAGCTCGGTCAGGAACAGAGCCTGAAGGTTGCCTCCAAGGCAATCGCCAAGTACCGCGACTTGAAGAATGTCGACAAGGCTTTCGACGAACTCGCCAAGTTCTGGGAAAAGTACCTCTCTACGATCCAGGTGCAGACTCCGGATGCAGCGTTCAACTCCATGGTGAACGTCCACAACCCGCGTCAGTGCCACACCACCAAGAACTGGAGCCGCTACCTGTCCCTGTATCAGCTGGGCTACGGTACCAGCCGCGGTATCGGTTACCGTGACTCCAGCCAGGACCTGATGGGCGTGATGAGCCACATGCCGGAAGAAGCATTGGAACTCGCCTTGAATTTGCTCTCTGTGCAGCGTCCGGAAGGTAACGCCATGCACCAGTACGCTCCGCTTGCCCTTGCCGAAGACAACGGCAACGAAGCTAACGCCGGTGACTCCCGCGAAAAGAAGGGCGTGCTCGATGAAAACGGCAACCCGGCTTACGCTGACTGGTATGGTGACGACCACCTGTGGATCGTTCTCACTATTGCCAACTACCTCAAGGAAACCGGCAAGATGGACCTCCTCAAGAAGGAAGTTCCGTTCTACGAAGCCGGCAAGAAGCGCGCCCAGCGTGAAAAGGGCACCGTGCTCGAACACCTCAAGCGCTCCCTCAACTTTACCCGTACTCACCTCGGTAAGCACGGCCTTCCGCTCCTCGGCTTTGCCGACTGGAACGACTGCATGAACTTGCCGCTCGGTGCAGAATCCTCCTTCAACACGGGCCTGTATGCTAAGGCTCTCCTTGAAATGATGGACATCTGCGAAGCTCTCGGCGACACCAAGTCTGTCGAAATGTACAAGGGCTGGTACGAAGACGTGAAGAAGGCCTTCAACGACAGCGCTTGGGACGGCAAGTGGTGGGTCCGCTGGTTCGACAAGCAGGGCAACGCCTACGGCACCAACAAGGCCAAGTACGGCAAGATTTACTGCAACAGCCAGTCCTGGTCTGTGATTTCTGGCATTGCTACTGGCGACCGCGCAGTACAGGGCATGGACAGCTTGAACAAGCTCCTCAACACCGCCAACGGCGTGAAGAGCTCTACTCCGGGCTACCGCGGCTTCGACCCGAACGTGGGTGGCATCTCCACTTATCCTCCTGGAGCCAAGGAAAACGGCGGTATCTTCCTCCACACCAACCCGTGGGTGATGATTGCCGAAACGATTCTCGGCCGTGGCGACAAGGCCTTCCAGTATTACAGCCAAATTAACCCGGCTGCCAAGAACACCAAGCTCGACGAGTTCGAATCTGAACCGTATTGCTATCCGCAGAACATCCTCGGTGACGAACACAAGCAGTTCGGCATGGGCCGTAACGCATGGCTCTCCGGCACCAGCTCCTGGACTTACCAGGCTGCAACGCAGTTCATCATCGGTGTGCGTGCAAGCTTCAAGGGCCTGATTATCAACCCCTGCATCCCCTCCAAGTGGGATGGCTTCAAGGTGACCCGCAAGTTCCGCGGCGCTACCTACGAAATCGAAGTGAAGAACCCGAAGCACGTGTGCAAGGGTGTCGCCGAGATGATCGTCGATGGCAAGAAGATTGACGCTGACGTTGCGCCTATTTTCACCAAGGGTGTTCATAAGGTAGTGGTAACGCTGGGCTAATCTCAGAGTTGTCATCCCCGCGCAGGCGGGGATCTCCTAGAAATAATCTTGAGAAGTCCGCTCCGCTTGGGGCGGATTTTTTATTTTTGTGCGCATGAAGAATCTCGATACGACGCTTTATTTTATTACGGATAGCACGACTGTACCCGAAGATCGTTTTTTGCCTGTGGTCGAGGCTGCTTGCAAGGGTGGCGCGACAATCATTCAGCTGCGCGAAAAGGATAGGTCCACCCGCGAATATTTGCAACTGGCCGAGGCGGTGCATGCGATTACAGTTCGTTACGGGATTCCTCTGATTATTGATGACCGTGTGGATGTGGCGCTGGCGATTGGTGCCGAGGGCGTTCATGTGGGACAAAGCGATATGCCGGTGCGTTTGGCCCGTAAGCTCATGGGCGAGGGCAAAATTATAGGTGCTACTGCGAAGACGGTACCGCAGGCATTGGAAGCTTATGAGCAGGGCGCAGACTACTTGGGTTGTGGAGCAATTTATCCGACCACGACTCATGTGAAAACGGTGATTACTCCGGTAGAAACTTTGAAAAATGTCGTAAAGGCGGTACCGATTCCGGTAAATGCCATTGGCGGACTCAACAAGGATAACATCTTTGTGCTGAAAGATTCCGGCATTGCGGGTATTTGCGCTGTGTCGGCAATTATGAAGGCTGCCGACCCGGAAACTGCCACGCGTGAACTGAAGGCGGCGTTTAAGGCTCTTTAGCTATTTACTGCCGCGAAGCTTTTGCCCATCTTTAAGCGGGGCACCTGGCTTCAAATTATTGATGCGGCAGAGAGATTCAATCGATATGTTGAACCAGTTGGCGACATCCCCTTGGGAGTCGCCTTTCTTGACGATGTAGTAATTGTTGTTGCGGAGTTTCGCCTGGATTTTTCGATGATCCGCCTTCGCCTTCTTCATCGAGAACTTGTTAACGCCGGGGCGGAGCGACCAATGCGGAAAATCGATGATGGTGCAGGGGTCGATATTCACTTCGCCGTAGCGGATTTCGAAATGAAGGTGAGCTGCCGAAGAACGCCCCGAATTGCCTGCAAGCCCGACGATGTCACCGGGGAAAACCTTGTCGCCGACCTTGAGTAGCCGCTTGGAAAGATGCGCGTAGAGAGTCTCGATGCCGTTGGGGTGCTTGATAAGCACATAGTTGCCGTAGCCGCCCTTGTTGTAGCGGGACATGGTGACTTCGCCGGGGTAGGCTGCAACGACAGGCTCATCCTTGATAACATTCACATCAACGCCGCGGTGCAGACGGTGGCTGCGGATTCCGTAAGGGGAGCCGACAAGTGCATCGTGGGTAATCGGCAGGAGCATTTCCGAGAAATCAAAATAGTCGCCCTGCGCGTCTGGTTCCGATGATTTTTCCTCTTTCTTATTTTTCGATTTAGCTTGCGGAGTTTCTTTTTGTGTAGGTTCGCTAGGCTTAGCTTCAGCCTTTTTCGTCTCTGCTTTTTTCGGCTCGGCTACTTTAGGCTCAACCGTCTTGACTTCGGGAGATTTGGTCTCAATGGGTTTTGGCACATTCAGCGTTGTCTTAGGCGCTTCCGCCTGCGGCTCCGGTTCCTTGGGCGCGTCTACCTTCGGTACGGGTAGCGTCGGAGCCGATTCCTTGTAGCGGATATTCTTATTCTTCTTTGATTCGGTAAATTCGTATTCGACGCCTTCCTTGTCTAGAAGGAGCGCCTTGGTGAATGCCTTCGGGTCGTCTGCGTCAATCAGCACTTTTTTGGGCTTCTTCGCCTTTTTGTCGTTCTTCGATGCCTTCGCCTTGCTTTTCGATGCAGATTTCGTTGTCTGCTGCGATTCCTTGGAAGAATTTTTAGACTTTGCCTCGACGGGAGCACTCAAGTAGAACACGGCCACAGCAATAGCGACCAGGAGGTGAGTCCACTTGTGAAATCCCGAAAGAGCCATGAATTTTTACTTGAGGAATGCGAAAAAGACCGCAGCCACAATCAGCACGAAAGCGACAATGTGATTCCACTGCAAAGCTTCGTTGTTGAATACGGTCGTTGCAATGACTGTAAAGACGGTCAGCGAAATCGCTTCCTGAATCACCTTGAGCTGCATCAGGGTGAACGGCCCGCCATTGATGCGGCTACCCATGGTGTTGGCGGGAATCATGAAGAAGTATTCGATGAGTGCCACGCCCCAAGAAGCGAGAATCACAAGAATCAGCGGCCAGTCGGTGCTGATGTGCATTTCTTTGAGTTTCAGGTTTCCGTACCAGGCAGCGGTCATGAAGACATTGCTGATGATGAGAAGGATGACTGTAAAAATTCCGGCTTTCATAGAGGTTTAATGGTTGGTGCGCAGGCGATAGGGTTTGCCTGTGCTGAGTTGGTAGGCGAGGCGTGCACGCACTTGTTCCAGGTACTGGATGTACTTTTCACTTTGGTAGTCGCGGTAGGTCCAGTCGAAGGCGTGGAAATGCCCATTCTGAAAATACAGCGTGGGTTCTACGAAAATGCCGCGCTGCATATAGACGCGTTGCCGCTGGTCCTTGGTGGTGGCAAGGAAGAACTGTCCAAGCGTCATGTAGCCAGGGTCCAAGTTGACGGGGCGAAGACCGGGCGTGCCGTTACGCTTCGCGATTTCGAGCTCGACATCGTTGCTCCAGAGCTTGATATCCACGATGGTTTCACGATCAACCAGGGGTTCGTAGCTGAAAAAGGCACGCACGGGGGTGTTCCCGATTTCATCGATGTAGTAGTTCGTGAAGGTGAACGGGAACGGCGGGAGCGCTAGCTCCTCTTCGCCAAAGCGTTCGCGGAGGATACCGCGGACATCTTCGACCGCCTGGGAATCTTTAGCAAGAATCCCTACGATTATCTTGACCTTGGCTGGTGTCCGTAATTCACCCATGGCGTGCAATTTAGTAATTTTTGACCATGAATTTTTTCGCTCGTCTTGCTACTTTCACTTCCGCTTTAGTTCTTTCGTCTCATGCTTTTGCCGAGGCACCCCGTGTGGTGCCCCAAATCCTAGATTCCATTCCCCATGAAAAAACTCACTTTACGCAGGGGCTCTTCTTTGACGGGAATGAACTTATAGAGACCACGGGGCAATATGGTCAATCGGGATTATACCGGCGTACGCTAGACGGAAAAATTCTCGACTCCGCAAGACTAGCCGACAGGTATTTTGGCGAAGGTTCGATTGCGGTGGGCGACGATATCTTCTACCTGACCTGGAAATCCAAGAAGGCTTTCATCTACAGCCGTAAACCATTTGCCTTCAAGGGCGAATTCCACATTCCTACGGAAGGTTGGGGACTGACCTACTGGAAAAGCGCCCTTCTCATGAGCAATGGATCAAGCGAACTTTTGCAGATTGCGCTTGGCGGATTCAATGTCGTCGGCGTCATCCAGGTCACCGACAACGGGTATCCTTTAAAGCTTTTGAATGAACTTGAAATTGTGGGCGATACCCTCTACGCAAATGTCTGGCAGACAGGTGTAATTGCGGTAATCTCGCTCCCCAGCGGCAAAGTGGTGCGCTATCTTGACTTGAGTCGCAAAGTCGCCGAGCTCAAGCGAAAACACCCCGACATCGATGTGCTGAACGGCATCGCCTACGACGGCAAGAACCTGTGGGTGACCGGCAAGAACTGGCCCTGGATCTACAAGCTGAAAAACTAGTTGCGGAATGTCCACACGATGCCGTAGGCGAAGCGGAGACCTTCTGGCGTATAGCCGCTTGCCGGCATATAAATGCTGTGGTTGAAGTTTTCGATGCGGGTGTAGAGTTCGAACGAAAGAATCTGCATACGGGCTTCGAAATCAAGCGCCAGGTACTTTTTCATGAATTCCAATTCCGGGTTGCCATCTTCGTTGATGGTGCAGTCGTAGCGTTCGCCAAACCACTGCCAGTCCACACGCACGCTCACACCCAAGCGGTCAGAAACGAACCGGTTCTGCCAATGGATGCTGCCCTTGTAGTAAAGTTCCGGCGTATCGATGAGTTTACGGCTACGGTCAAGCGTCTGTCCGCGTTCCAGAAAGAATTTCCAGTTGCCCAGCCTGAAGCCCAATTGCAACAGCCAGTCGAGACTGCTGACATTGTCGATATTTGTCCAAGTGTAGACATCTTCGTAAGTGTTGGTCGTATCGACATGCCCCCACTTAACCCAGCGCGGCTTGATCAGGTTATCGACATTTTCGTAGCGGAGCCCAAGTCCATAAAACACTTCTCGCTGCTGGTAGCCCAGGTTGAATGCATAGCGGTCGCGCTCTTCGTAGGCAAGATCCTTGCGGTGGAAGGCGAGTCGCCCCGTTTCGTCAATTTTCAGCTGTCCTACATCGGGGAACTTGTTGTCGTGTCTGAAACCTACATTGGCACGCAAGTGGTAGGGGAGGAACGCAAGAATGTCGGCAGAATAGGCAGGGGCGTAATCCACCTGGTTGCGTACGGAGCTGTTGCGCTGCATACCGGTCTGCGTGCGGAACAGAAGCTTGTTCCAAAGTGTATCGGAAAGCTGCAGGTAACCTGTCTCACGGTCCTGGAAATAGGACTTAGTCGTGTCGCTGTCGTTGTAGGTATTGTCCGTGTTCACAAATTCGTACTTGAAGTGGATGGACGGATTCAGGAACATGTGGTAAGTCGCCCCGAAACCGCCCAAGATGCTTTCGTAGGTGGTCACGCGCAGCGTGTCATAGTAAATGGTATCCGTCCGCGGAATTCCCAGGGTGTCCTTGTATTCGTGCGTACCCTTAAAAATGGAGGGGAGGGAGTCTTCCTCGATTTCATGCTCCGTATAGGCAATGTCCGTCGAAAGCGTCAAATTCTTGATGGGGTAGAGCTCAAGCCCAGCGCCATAACCCACGGTGTGAATGTCGATGACATAAGGATCCGTTTGGAATGTGCGAACCGCCTTGTCGAGCGTATCCAGAAGGACCTGGTGGTTCGTATTGTCCGCGTTATGGAGGCTCAGGTAATTCATCTTGACGAACGCCTTACCGAATCCAAATCGCCAGGTGAGGATCGGCTGGATGTGCATGCTGTTCATCGCGATGTTTCTGCCACCAAAGGGAATCTGCGTGGAGTCGCGACCTAGGGAGAAGTAGGGCGAATGCGTCACATTCTGGTAGCTGTATTCCTTGGAGTCAATGTCGGAATGGCTGGCAAGTCCAAATTCAAGCGAAACAGAATCGGTCACAAGCCTACGGAAGTCGAGGCGAAGCGCATTGCCGCCAAAGGCGGGGCGTTCCCAATTGAGATCCGTTATAGGCGTGTCGACAGGGATTCCCTTGCGTTCTTCAAAGAGGATTCCATTTTCACCATTCAGACCGAGCGTCGTGGCATCATAGCTGAGGCGCGTCGTGAAAAGACCGGCGAGCTTGCTCGGATAGCGCGTCTGGATGGAACCCATGCCCATGTGATCGGGGTCGAGTTCCGGAGCGCCAAGAATAGAGGTTCCGAGTACCCATTCGGATTTCTGCCCTGAAATATCGTAGGTACGCTGCATGAGCTCACGGTGCGGCAACACCCAACGACCGGCGTCGGTTTCCCGTGCCGCGGGGTCAATACCCCAAGGCGTCTTGTAGACACTATCCTGCGCGGCAGGCTGCTTGTACGGGTCGGGCTTCAGGGGCTCAGCAAATGCTGCAGCAACAAAAAGCAGAATGACAGAGAAGAGCCTTAATACCATTCTGCTCTCAACTTTTCGCGGCGCTCGCGCAGTGCGTTCACGACGGAGTAGGGCATCTTCATGCAGCCCGGCGGGTAGGCTCCCGCCTCGGTATGGAAGTCGCTTCCGCCAGTTCCCACAAGTCCAAACCGTTGAGCCATTTCCTTGTACTTGCGGCCGACCGCACCTTTCTGTGCAGGGCTGTAGACTTCGATTCCCTGCACGCCCCATTCGACCATGTTCTCGATGAATTCGTCGCTAAGCCCCGACTTGTAGGGGTGGGCGAGCACAGCGATTCCACCCGCATTTTCAATCAGCTTGATCGTCTGCTGCGGGTTCAGGCCCTTCTTTTCGACGAAGGCCACGCAGCCGTCCCCCAAATACTTGGTAAAGGCTTCCGAGAAATTCGAAATGTATTCCTCGTCGACCATCGACATGGCTATATGCGGGCGTCCAATAACTTTGCCCTTGCAGTAGGAGACCACCTTTTCATAGGTGATGTCGATTCCTAGCGCATTCAGCTTCTTAATGATCGCCTTCGCACGGGTAATGCGCTGCTTTGCAAAATCCTGCAGCTCCATGTTGAGGGCAAGGTTCGTCGGGTCGCAATAGTAACCCAGAATATGAATGTCCTTGCCTTCCCACACGGCAGAAATCTCGATACCCGGAATGATTTCGAGTCCGATTTCCTTGGCGGGTTCTACGGCAAGGTTGTAGCTGTCCAGGTTGTCGTGGTCGGTGATGGAAATGCAGCGAAGTCCCTTGCGCTTGCACAGCGAGAGCAGCTCTTCAACTGAAAGGGTCCCGTCGGAAAGCTTGGTGTGCATATGCAGGTCTGCATAGCCGCCACTTTCAGTAATGATGGTGGAATACCCTTTCTGCATCACTGGACCCCGTAGTACTGGCTAATCAATGCCGCCTCGCTCGACTTGTCGGGATGCAGGCTCAGGTTCAGGAAGGGGTAGCAGTTCTCGCTCACAAACCCGATGCGGCAATTCGCACCGGAAACCTTCGCGAGGTAAAGCCTGGGCAAGAAAGCATCTCCCAGGTAAATGCAGACTTGCGCCCCATAGGCGCGAATCCTTTGCTCCATTTCTTCGAAGGCGGTCTCTCCGTAGCGACATTCCAGGTCGCTATAGTAGAGTGCCGTCGCCCTTTTCGCGGAGATGACCGCGTGGAGCGATTCGTGGGCGCAAAGGAGAACATTCTTGAAGAAGGAGTCCGGCATGTTGTGCATGAACGAAGCGGAGCGTTCCATGTCGCGTGCCAAAAAGACAATCGTCTTCGGGTTACCCTTAAGAGCTGCCGGGAAGTCGAATGCACCGGAGTCTTCGCCTGCCTGTTTCAGAAACCAGCGGAATAACGATTCCTTGCTGCTGAACCGCTTAAAAAAGTAACGAAAACGATCTGTAAAATACGGTGACGGCTTCACGGAGACTCCAGTACAAATTCACCCTACAATATACTAAATTTGAGGCATGCCGAAACAAAAATTCTATGCGATTAAGAGCCCTGAAGAAAGCAAAATTGTCATGACCTGGGCGGAATGCGAAAAATTGACCCACGGTGTGAAAGGTGTGCTATTCAAGTCGTTTGCTACCCGTGCCGAAGCAGAAGCCTGGATATCCGGAATCGAGGCTCCCGTTCCTGACGGTTTGCGTGTTTTTGTAGACGGTTCCTTTACGCCTGACTTTCCGAAATCTGGCTGGGCGTTCGTCGTCACCGAAAACGACAAGGAGATTGCCCGCGGCTCAGGCATTACGGCTTTTGACGCCGAAAGTAGAAACATCGACGGAGAAGTGATGGCATCCTTCCAAGCGATGAAATGGCTCGATGCTCACGACAAAAGTGGCGTCATCTGCCACGACTACGAAGGCATCGCACGCTGGGCAAAAGGGGAGTGGCAAGCAAAGAGCAACATCGCAAAGCGCTATGTGGCGGCGGCTCAGCCTTACCTGCACCGCGTAAAGTTTGAAAAAGTGGCAGCCCATACGGGCGTCAAGTGGAACGAACTGGTCGACCAGTTGGCCAAAGACGCCATTGCCAAAAGCAAGAAGTCTAAGGCTTAAATCCTAGAAACTTCTTGGCGAACCTTTGAATCTTGGCGCGCAAGCCCTTGTCTTCTCTGCCATGGTAAGGCGGATAAAAGACATTCATCGAATCAAATCCGCCCTGCTCCATGATGTTTCTTTCGTGGCTGAACGTCTTGAAGCCGTAAAATCCATGGTAATTCCCGGTGCCACTCATACCGACACCACCGAAGGGAACGGAGAGGTTTTCAATCTGCAAGATGCAGTGGTTGATGCAAGTCGAACCCGACGATGTCCCAGACACGATTGCATCAATCTGTTTCTGGTTTTTCCCGAAAACATAGAGCGCAAGCGGCTTGGGTCTCGCCTGAATAAACCCGATAGCGTCGTCGAGCGATTCATAGGCGAGTATAGGAAGGATGGGCCCGAAAATTTCGGATTTCATGATGTCCATCTCGGCAGTGACATCGGTAAGGATCGTTGCGGGGGAGTAGCGGTTTTCGAGGTCTTCTGCGGAGAAATCTCCGCCAAAGAAAAGGGTAGCGCCTCTGGAGAGCGCATCATCAACAAGCGCCTTGTGACGTTCTGCGGCTTTCCGGTCAACGATATGGACGAAGTTTTCACTGTGGCGGCGTTCCGCATCGGAGTCGCCGTACATTTTCTGAATGTTCTTCTGAATTGCGGCGGCAAGCGACTGCACGAGTGATTGCGGGCAAAGAAGGTAATCCGGCGCAATGCAGGTTTGCCCTGCGTTCAGGCATTTTCCCCAGGCAATTTTTTTCGCGGCGTCGTCTATCTTTGCGTCGCGCAAAACAACAACCGGAGATTTTCCGCCGAGTTCCAGCGTGACACCCGCATGGATCTTGGCGGCAAGTTCTGCCACGTGCGCGCCTACCTTGGGGCTCCCGGTAAAGAAGACATGGTCGAAGGGGAGCTCTAGCAGCCTATCGCCGATTTCTGCACCGGCACCCTGCACGACGGCGATTTCGCTTTTATCGAAAACGCTCTCGATGAGCGATTCGAGAAAATCGCTGACGCGAGGAGTCTTGTGGCTTGGTTTCGCGATAACGACATTACCCGCAGCAATGGCGGCGACAATGGGGGATATGAATAGCAAAAAGGGGTAGTTCCAAGGAGACATGATGAGCACGCGTCCCTTGGGCTCGAAATGAATCCGACTCCTATTCAAAGGGAAGATGAAGCTCCAGCTGCCATCCTTATCCTCCATCCATTCCGGCAAGTGATTTATCGCATAGTCGATTTCCTGAAGCGTGGGGAAGACTTCGCTGAGCCACGCCTCCGTTTTAGGCTTATGGAAATCTTGCCAGACGGCATCGTAAAATTCCTGCTGCCGCTTGACAATCGCCTTGCGAAGCCGCAGGAGTTTCTCGGTGCGCTCCTTGGCGGTTGTCCGAGCAACGGTCCAGCGGTTCTTACCCTGTAATTCGAAAATCTCTGCGATAGAATCCATATCATCCACTTTGGCTTGTGCACTCCAAGATACTTTAATAAATGTCTTATGGCAAATTTGATAGACCAATTTTAAGTGTATTTGCGAATTACTGTACAAAATGCCGAAATCAGGCAGTATAGCCCAATTTTTACAAAAATCGTAAAAAAAACCAATTTGTTTTTCATAAAATGTAATTTCATAAATTCTAAAACCAATCACAATACAACGACTTTTACATTTTTGACCAATTTTTCAATAATTGATAGGTTGTTTTTCATAATTGGCACATTTTTTGCATATAAAGGCGGGAAAACAAAAAATGTAAGAAAAGGAATTATATGAACGCACAAGCTCTTTACGACCCGAGAAACGAACACGACGCCTGCGGCGTCGGCCTGGTCGCAAATATCAATAATGTCGCCTCGCACCAGATTGTGCTGCAGGGCATTACAGTTCTTAAGAGACTCATGCACCGCGGTGCAGCAGGTGGAGACCCGGAAACTGGTGATGGTGCGGGTCTTTTGCTTTCGATGCCGCACAAGTTCTTCCGCAAGGTCTATGCCGATTTGCCGGCCCGTTACGGTGTCGCCATGGCATTCCTCGAAAATACAGTTGCTGCCGACGCATTTGACGCAAAGATCAAGGAAATTGCCGCTGCCGAAGGCATTCAGCTTCTGAAAGTGCGCGAAGTCCCGGTCAACGCAGCCGCCATCGGCCGCACGGCACGCGAAACCTTGCCACATATCCGCCAGTTCTTCTTCGACGGTTCTTCTTTTGAAAACGACAACGCCTTTGAAATCAAGCTGTATGTCGTTCGTCGCCAGATCGAAAAAGCAATACAGGACATTTATCTCTGCAGCTGCTCCCAGCGTACAATTGTCTACAAGGGACTTCTGCTCGCAAGCCAGATTGAAGACTTCTACACCGACTTGAACGACCTCGATTTCGAATCTCCGATTGCCCTGGTCCACCAGCGCTATTCGACCAACACTTTCCCGACCTGGAAGCTCGCACATCCGTTCCGCTACCTGGCTCACAACGGCGAAATCAACACGCTTCGCGGCAACCTGAACAGCTTGAAGTCTCGTGAACCGCACCTCAAGAGCGATATCATCGGTGATGACCTTCAGAAGCTTTTGCCGCTGATTCCGGCAGGACAGAGCGACTCTGCTTGCCTTGACAACATGTTTGAGCTCCTCGTTGCAGCGGGCCGTAGCCTCCCGCATGCAATGATGATGCTCATGCCGCAGGCATGGGGCCAGAAGCATTACCTGGGCCGCGATGTCCGCGGATTCTTTGAATATGAATCCATGCTGATGGAACCGTGGGACGGTCCTGCTGCTGTCGCCTTTACCGATGGCGTGAACGCAGGCGCAATCCTCGACAGAAACGGTCTGAGACCGGCACGTTACACTTTATGTAAAGACGGTCTCTTCGTGATGGCATCTGAAACGGGCGTACTCGACCTGAACGATGCTGATGTCGAAGAGAAGGGGAGACTGAAGCCCGGTGAAATCATCTACCTGGATATCGAAAACCACCGCATCTTGAAGAACGCCGAAATGAAGGCTTTGGTGGCACGCAGCAAGCCTTACCGCCGCTGGGTCGCCGAAAACAAGATGAGCGTCCGCGGACTCTTCAGCGAAATCAACCCGTCTGACGTCCCTGACGACCTGCTCGTGCAACAGAAACGCTTCGGCTACTCTGCCGAAGACCTGAAGATTATTCTTGAACCCATGGCAAAGAACGGGGCAGAACCCATCGGTTCTATGGGTAACGACGCCGCCCTCGCCGTACTTTCAGACAAGCCGCAGCCGCTGTTCAACTACTTTAAGCAGCTGTTCGCCCAGGTGACGAACCCGCCGATTGACCCGATTCGTGAAGAACTCGTGATGAGCCTTACGACCTACATCGGCAACCACGGCAACATCCTCGAGGAAACTCCGGAACAGGCCCACCTGATTAAGATTCCGCGTCCGATCGTAACCGAAGACGAAATCCGCCACTTTGAAAACATTGGCGACAAGAGCTTCAAGGCTAAAGATTTGAAGATGCAGTTCCCGATGGGTGGCGACGGCGCCGTGCTCGAAGAAGCCTTGCAGAAGCTTTCGGGCGATGCCGTGCGCGCTGTCCAGGATGGCTTCAACATCATCGTGCTCACGGACAAGAACATCGACTGGGGCTATGTACCTATTCCTTCGCTGCTTGCGACCGCCAGCGTGAACCGCGCCCTCGTCGAAGCGGGCGTACGCCCAGAAATCGGCCTTATCGTGCAGTCCGGCGAAGTCCGCGAAGTCATGCATTTCGCCCTGCTGCTCGGTTATGGAGCCACGGTCATCAACCCCTACCTTGCCTTCCAGAGCATTTCTGCCATGTGCCACACGGGCGAACTCGGCGTCGATCCGGTGACGGCCGCTGCAAACTACGTCAAGGCAGTCGACAAGGGTCTCCTGAAGATTATGTCGAAGATGGGTATTTCCACGCTCCGCAGCTACCGCAGCGCCCAGATTTTCGAAGCGGTCGGCCTGAACCAGGAACTCATCGAAAAGTTCCTGCCGGGAACAGCAAGCCGCATCGAAGGTATCGGTCTCGAAGAAATCGCAAGGGAAGTTGACGCTCGCAACAATGTGTCGCTCCGTGATGCAAGCCCGATCCTCAAGGAAGGGGGCCAGTACAAGTACCGCAAGGAAGGCGAACGCCACTTGTGGACTCCGCAGTCCTTGGCGGCATTCCGCCAGGCAGTACAGGGTAGCAACTACGACAAGTTCAAGGAATACTCCAGCCTTATCGACAACCAGTCCGAACGCCTTTGCACGCTGAGAGGTCTCTTCAAGTTCAAGGAAACGACTCCGATCGACATTTCCGAAGTCGAAAGCCGACAGTCGATCGTGCATCATTTTGTGGCAGGCGCCATGAGCCTTGGCTCCTTGAGCCCCGAAGCCCACGAAGCCATCGCTATCGCCATGAACCGAAACGGAGCAATGAGCAACTGCGGTGAAGGCGGCGAAGACCCCGACCGCAATACTCCCGCCCCGAACGGCGATATCCGTAGCAGTGCCATCCGCCAGGTAGCTTCGGGACGCTTTGGCGTCACGATTGACTACCTGCGCCATGCCAAGGATTTGCAGATCAAGATGGCGCAGGGAGCCAAGCCCGGCGAAGGCGGGCAGCTACCGGCCCACAAGGTGAACGAATTCGTGGCTCGCATCCGCCACAGTATTCCGAACGTTTCTCTGATTTCTCCGCCGCCGCACCATGATATTTACTCCATCGAAGACCTTGCCCAGCTGATTTACGACCTGCGCAACGCCAACCCGAAGGCTCGTGTCTCTGTGAAGCTCGTGTCCGAAGTGGGCGTGGGTACGGTTGCTGCCGGTGTCGCCAAGGCTCACGCCGATGTGGTGCTGATTTCTGGTCACGATGGCGGTACGGGAGCATCTCCGCTTACCTCTATCAAGCACGCAGGCCTTCCGTGGGAACTCGGCATTGCCGAAGCGGAACAGACTCTGGTGCTCAACGACCTTCGCGGTCGCGTCAAGCTCCAGGTCGATGGTCAGCTCAAGACGGGTCGTGACGTGGTGATTGCAGCCCTCCTCGGTGCCGAAGAATTCGGCTTTGCCACGAACCTGCTGGTAAGTCTCGGCTGTATCATGGACCGCAAGTGCCATACGAACCAGTGCCCCATGGGCCTTGCCACGCAGGACGCTGAACTCCGCAAGCACTTCAAGGGCAAGCCCGAATACGTGGAAAACTTCCTCTACTTCATCGCCGACGAAGTCCGCGAAATTCTGGCTCAGCTTGGTCTCAAGAGCCTCGACGAAGCCTGCGGTCGTTCCGATTTGCTCGACATGAACCGCGCTATTGAATTCTACAAGGCAAAGCGCCTCGACTTCAGCAAGATTTTCTCGTCTGTCGATGCACACGACGGCAAGGTGCACGTCAAGAAGTATGACACCGCCTATGTGAAGGAAGCTCTCGAAAACTTCGACCGCAAGGAAATCCTCCCGTTCGTCAAGGAATCCCTCGAGAAGGGTTCTCCGGTGGAACTCTGCGCCATGATCCACAACGTGGACCGCACCGTGGGTACGGAACTTTCTGGCGAAGTCGACGAACGCTTCGGCGTGAAGGGTCTTCCCGAAGACACCATCAAAATTCACCTGCAGGGTGTCGCCGGCCAGAGCTTGGGCGCATTCCTTGCTCCGGGTGTCACGCTCGACCTCGAAGGCGAAGCCAACGACTTTATGGGTAAGGGCCTTTCTGGTGGTAAAATTGTCGTGCGTCCGTCGCATAACGCCACCTTCAAGGCAGAAGACAACGTCATCGCCGGTAACGTCATCGGTTACGGTGGAACGTCTGGCAAGGTGTTCATCAACGGTCTCGCCGGTGAACGCTTCGGTATCCGCAATTCGGGTATGCTCCTGGTCAGCGAAGGCGTGGGTGACCACGGCTGCGAATACATGACCGGTGGTCGCGTAGTGGTGCTCGGCCGCGTGGGCGTGAACTTCGCCGCTGGTATGACGGGTGGCTTTGCCTATGTCTACGACGAAACGGGCCACTTCGACCTGAGCTGCAATGTGGAATCGGTCGACCTTGAAAGCGTTCTGCCTGGCACCGAAAGCGAATCGGAACTGCTCGGCATCATCCGCGAACATGTCGCCGCCACGAACAGCGTCAAGGGTCAGCATATCCTCGACAACTGGAACAGCGAACGTCCGAAATTCGTGAAGGTCGTCCCTGTGGAATACAGACACGCACTTTTGGCTAACCAGGCAAGCAAATAATCGGAAAGGACTGAATTATGACGCAAATCAATCGTATCGAAGATGTATACCGTCCAGTCGATGAACGCATCAAGGACACCAAGGAAGTCGAACGCAAGTTCTTCCCGACCGAAATCATGGCGCAGGCTTCGCGCTGCTCCGATTGCGGTATCCCGTTCTGCCACGGCGCAGGATGCCCACTAGGCAACCTGGTTCCCGAATTCAACACGGCAGTTGCCGTAGGCGACATCCGCAAGGGCTATGACATCATCAGCAAGACAGCCTTCTTCCCGGAATTCACGGGTCGTGTCTGCCCAGCACTCTGCGAATCGTGCTGCACTCGCAACTTAAACGACGATGCTGTCATGGTGCGTCAGGTCGAAAAGTTCATGATCGAGACCGCCTTCGAAGAAGGGTGGGTGAGTTTACCCGCTGCGGAGCCGAACGGCAAGACCGCTGCGGTCATCGGTTCGGGTCCTGCAGGGCTTTTCGCCGCCGAAGCGCTCCGTCGCAAGGGTTTTGCCGTCACCGTTTACGAAAAGCGCGAAAAGGTCGGTGGACTTCTCCGTTACGGCATCCCGAACTGGAAGCTTGAAAAGCAGATCATCGACCGACGCGTCGCCCTCCTCGAAGCCGCCGGCATCAAGTTTGTCTGCAGCACCGAAATCGGCAAGGACATTTCTGCCGAGTACATACACAAGAACTATGACGAGGTCGTTCTCGCCATCGGTACCCCGAACGCCCGCGACTTGAAGATTCCTGGCCGCGAAGCCGAAGGCATCTACCTCGCACTCGACTTCTTGCATGGTGCCGAAATGCCCGACGAGAAGAACCCGGAACGTTTCAGCGCAAAGGGCAAGAAGGTTCTGGTGATTGGCGGTGGCGATACCGGCAACGACTGCGTGGGCAAGTCGATCCGCGAAGGCTGCAAGAGCGTTCTTCAGGTGGAATTCATGCCGAAGCCCCCCGAGACCCGTTCTCCTTCGACGCCTTGGCCAGACTGGCCTTACATGCTGCGCACCAGCTACGCGCACCACGAAGGGGGCGAACGCCGCTGGAACGTGTCTTCCAAGCAGTTCATCGTCAAGGATGGCAAGGTTGCCGGAGTTGAAGCGGTCCGTGTCGAATGGGAAATGTCTCCGCTAGGTAAGCCGCTCAAGCCGACCGAAGTCCCGAACACGACCGAGATCATCGAAGCCGACCTTGTGGTGCTCGCGATGGGCTTTACCGGAGTCCCCGCCGAAGGCATCGTGAACGATTTGGGGTTGCAGCTGACCCCAAGGACAGCCATCATTCCCGATCCGTCCCGCCACATTTACGCCGTGGGCGACTGTGCGAACGGAGCATCCCTCGTGGTTCGCGCCATGGCCGATGCCAAGCGGGTGGTCGGGAAGATTAAATAAGCAGGGGGAGTGGGGTTGCCCAAAATTCAAAAAAAGCACTTTTTTTTAGGAGACCCCCTTGCCAACCCCATTTCGCTTTGGTATTTTTGTGATATGATGAACTTTGTGACAACAGTAACCCTGAACCGTCGTTGGTGGCGCGGACTCTGACATAGAGCCCGGTATTTGTCGCAAATCACCCAAGATTTTAAGCAAAGGCTTCCGGACTCACGGAGGCCTTTCCTTTTAAATTCTGAAAATCCTCCGGTAACAAAAAGCCTTTGCGGAAAAAAAGCAAACGATTTTTAAACCAGAGGATCAAAATGACAACGAACATTAGGCACATTACCGAATCTGAAAGATACGAACCCCGTACCGACAGTATCTACGTGGCACTCCCCGGAGAACGCTACACCCCGTTTTCGCTCGGCAAGAAACTCGGAGCAAAGGCAATCTTTGAATCCGCTAGCTTCTCGCACGGTCGCAGTCGCTATTCCACCTTGATGGTGGACGAGGGCTTCCGCCTGCGCCAGAACGACAAGAACGTGAGCATCGTGGTCGACGGCAAGGAATCCACGTTCCTTAAAGAAGGCGAAGGCGACATTTTGGATGCCCTCCTGATGATCTCTGCCGAAAATACCGTGCCGCCCAACCAAATTCCCATTCCTTCTTCGGGCGTGGGCTATCTTGGCTATGAATTCTGCGCCCGCTGCGATACCATCCGCCTCGCACCGCAGGTCGATGAGCTCAACATCCCCGAAGCGGAATTCCTGGTGGGTCACATCTACATCGTATTCGACCACTTCACCGAAAAGCTTCACCTGTTCGCGTTGAACTACGAGGAACATCAGATCGACTTGAAGGCGGCTATCGAGAAGGTAAAGTCGCGCCTGGCCGACCTGGACTTCAGCTACCTTGCTCCCGAACCGCAGTACGGCAAGGGCATCACCATGACCGATCTGGAAAAGTCCCGCAAGGAATACACCGAAAAGGTCGCCGAGCTCCAGAAGCACATTGTCGCAGGCGACATCGTGCAGGCGGTCCCGTCTCGCCGCGTGCAGTTCGCAAGCGACATCGAAGCGCTCGACATCTACCGCAGGCTTCGCACCGTGAACCCGTCGCCCTACATGTTCTATCTCGACTACGGCACGCATCAGTTCATCGGCGCATCGCCCGAAAGCTTAGTGCGCGTTCGCGAAGGCATCGCGACGATTCACCCCATCGCCGGTACGCGCCGCCGTGGCAAGGACGAAGTCGAAGACGAACAGCTCATGAGCAATCTGAAGGGAGATCCGAAGGAACGCGCCGAACACCTGATGCTCGTGGACCTCGCTCGCAACGACCTCGGTCGCGTCTGTGAAGCCGGCACCGTCGAAACCACCAAGTACATGGAATGCGAAAAGTTCAGCCATGTCATCCACCTGGTTTCCGATGTGCAGGGCCGCGTCTCCAAGAGCAAGAAGTCCATCGAAGTGCTGCGTTCCAGCTTCCCGGCAGGTACCGTCAGCGGAGCTCCTAAAATCAGCGCTATCGAAATCCTTTCCGGACTCGAGAAAGTCAAGCGCCGCTTCTACGCTGGCTCCGTGGGCTACATCGAAAGTGACGGAGACCTGGATTTCTGCATCGCTATCCGTTGCTGCCTGAAGCAGGGCAAGACCATCAGTTTGCAGGCTGGTGGCGGCATCGTGGCAGCCTCCAACGCGGAACGCGAATTCGAAGAAACCAACGAGAAACTGGGTGCCATCCGCGCCGTTCTCGAAGGCGACATGTAGTCTTTCGCGAAAGCGTCAACAACTGCACGGGTCAATTTTAGGTGTTCACCTAAACATTGCCCGTGCTTTTTTCTTTTTCCAGTGAGCCGAACATGCATTGTATCAACAAAGCATGTCGGCGAGAGCATGGGCTTATCATAGGTTTTTACTTAATTCTAGCCCATGCGGTCTTTTTCTCTCGGATGGAACTGGCGGTGTTCCTGCTTGATAAATTCCTTGTCAATATGCGTATAGATCTGCGTAGTGCTGATATCGGCATGTCCGAGGAGTTCCTGCAGCACGCGCAAGTCCATTCCCGCTTCTAGACAGTGCGTCGCAAAGCTGTGCCTAAAGGTATGCGGCGAAACCTGCTTGGTCAAGTGCATCGTATGCTGCTGCACAATCTTCCAAGCGCCCATCCGGCTCATGGGCTTGCCTCTCGCATTCAAGATGATATTGTCCGTGGTCGGGTGGGTGAGGGGGCGACCAAGTTCAATCCAGTTTTTCAGATTTTCCTTTGCCTTGCTGCCCAGCGGAACCAGCCGCTGCTTGTTGCCCTTGCCAATCGGCGTAAGCCACTCGTTGTCCAAGTCCAGCTGCGAAAGCTTAATGCCCAGAGCTTCCGAGATGCGCAGTCCCGCACTGTACATGAGCTCAATCAGCGCCGTGTCACGCAACGGATTTTTGCCCTTGGCGGCACTTTCAAAGACGCTATCCACTTCTTCGCGAGTCAGGTACTCCGGCAGGTAATGTCCCAGCTTGGGGCGTTCTAGCATAGATTCTGTACTGAAATCGTATTCACCTTGGCTCTGCATGTACTTGAGAAACCCACGCAGGCTGGAAAAGTGTCTTGCAATTGATGTGGGGGAGTAGTCTTCCAGCCCCGCGGTGAGCGTCAAGAACTCGTCAAGCTTTTCAGGAGTCAATTCTTTAAGGTCGATCCCGTTGTCGTCGAGCCATCCCACAAAATGGCGCAAATCTTCCTGGTAGCTCTGTATTGTCGCAGGCGAAAGGTTTCGCTCCACTCCTAAAAAAGCCAGGTAGGTGTCCATGCGGTTGAAATTTGGGCTCATGAAGAAGAATTTAGCATTTTTTATCAAAAATCCCTTGACAACCCCTTTTTTTTATTCTATTATTGTGCGCGTCCAAGCGACTATGGATGATTAGCTCAGTTGGTAGAGCAGCTGACTCTTAATCAGCGGGTCGCAGGTTCGACCCCTGCATCATCCACGAAGACCTCCCAAGAACGGGAGGTCTTTTTTAAACATTTTTACACGCATTTTGTTAATTTATCAGTCATTTTGTAAGTTTTAGCATTGACATCTTGTAAGAAAATTCTATCTTTACAAAACATTACATTTTGGACCCGTTAGAGGATTGGATTTAAATGAAAATTGTTCTTCCCGTCGCTGGAAATGGCCTTCGCTTACGCCCTTATACGGAGAATGTGCCCAAATGCCTTCTTCCCGTAGCAGGTAAGACCATTCTCGATTGGATCGTCGAAGATTCCCTCGGATTGAAGCCTTCTGAAACTATTTTCATCACGGGCTACAAGGCCGACGCCGTGGATTCCTTCCTGAAACAGCGTCCGTCCTGGGGTGCCACCCGCACCGTCCTCCAGTCCAATCCCCAAGGTCTTGGCGAAGCCATCAGCTTGTCGCTTCCGTATGTCGACGACAATGAACCGATGCTCATCATTTTGGGCGACACGCTCTTCGAAGCCGACCTCTCTATCCTGAACAACATGGACGAAAACGTCCTCTATACCTACAAGGTCGAAGACCCGCGCCGTTTCGGCGTGGCTGTCACCGATTCCACAGGCCGCATTTCCCGCCTGGTCGAAAAGCCGCAGGAATTCGTCTCGGACGAAGCCATCGTGGGCATCTACTACATCAAGGACACGAAGGTTCTCAAGGAATCGCTCAAGTACCTGATGGACAACAACATTCGTACTAAAAACGAGTTCCAGCTCACGGACGCCCTCGAAATGATGATTGAGAAGGGCTGCAAGTTTCGCACGGCTCCGGTGCAAAAGTGGCTCGACTGCGGCCTCGCAGAAACGCTGCTCGAAACGAACGCCCGCGTATTGAACCGCAACGACAACAGCTCCACGGTAAACATCCCCGGCGTCAAAGTCATTGCTCCCTGCTACATCGGCAAGAACGCAAAGATCAGCAACAGCACGATCGGTCCAAATGTGGCCGTTGGCGATGGCTGCATCATCGAAAACAGCACCATTTCCGATGCAGTCCTCTGGGACAGCGTCAAGGTCGAAAGCAAGACGCTGAACAACGTGATCGTTCACGAATAGATTAAACAACTTTTAATTGAATAGATGCTAAACCGAGCTACTTGGTTTAGCATTTTTTGTACCCAATTGGGGGTGGTGGTACAAACGAAAAAGCCTCTCGTAATGAGAGGCTTTTTTCGCGGGATAGACGAGGCTTGAACTCGCAACCTCCGGCGTGACAGGCCGGTGCTCTAACCAAAATTGAGCTACCACCCCAGTGGTTTTGTTTAGTCAGTTTCCTAACCGAACGAGCCAAATATAAAAACATTATTCATGCCTGTCAAGGGATATTGGCGAAAAAAGATGATTTTTAATGAAAAAAGAATTGTACCCTATAGGGGTTGGCCTTGAAAAGTTTTCGACCCTTGGTGTCGAAATAGTAGCCGCGGCTAGGCATTTTCGTTCGCGTGACCGGGCGTTTCACAATAGATGTTGTGTGACCGTCGGTGTAGACCAAGAAATACTGGTCAATTCGATATTCCCTGACCTTTTCGAAGACAAACCCCGTTTCGTTCTCTTTAACCCTATAGTAACGGTCGGTGAGTTCTCGGGTTTCCATATTGCTGGAGCTTGCGTCTTCCTTCATCTTGTAGAATTCGTGGCACACGTGTTTATCGTCATTGTCGTTCACAACGAAAGAATAACCGACGGTGTCATTTGAAGAAGTGATGCTAAAATTAAATAAAGTATCGTTTTTCAAGTAAGCTTCAGAACGATGTTGATCGTCTTTGGGGGAGAGTTCATGATAATCGCCTATGAGACCATTCTTGAAAATTTTCAAATGAACTTCTGTAACGCTAGCCTCGTTTTCATCATCGCCCGGTTCTCTGAAAATGGCATCTATAAGCGTTGTATCGCCGAGAAGACTTTTGTTGTAAGCAATGCTGTTGTCGGCAGCAGGGGAGTTGATGTCGTTTATCAGATAAAAGACGTTCGTGTCCGATGTTAATACACCTCGGTCTGTCATTTCGCGTTCAATTACAACTCGACCTTGTTCACGTATAAATTTATAAGAACTGGAGTCATCGCTATCGATGAAATCCACAAAATATTTATCAATGATGGCGTCATCTTCATTAAGGTAAAAACTGCCATTATCCTTCGTAAACAAGAAATATCCTTCTGTACAAGTAATGGCATGGGCTGCAGCCGCTAACATCAAACTGAAAATAAAAAAGCGCATTTGTTACTCCTCTTTTATGAACAAAATATAAAAAACACCCCGCCACTTTTTAAGTGACGGGGCGTTTTATAAGGGAGATCCCCGGTCATCCCCGTCAAGCGAGGACAGGCGCCGGGGATGACATCCTTACAGGCTGATCAACCCTTCGGTATCCTTGCTCATGGCGTCATAGAAGGCATAGCGTGCGTCAGTTATGAGACTCCGCATTCAACTATCGCATACAGGAACCGATGGAAGTTGAATGCTCCGCGCTTCGAAGGCTACTTAAGAGTAGCCTCCTACGCTTGGTTGCCTTCTGGAGGTCGTCGGCGAGCTTCTTGGCCACTTCGCGCCAAAGCCGTGGTTGATGCAGGGGCAGTAGCAGATGATCAGCGACGGACCACCATGAGCTGGAGGCGACAACTGTCAAGTTGTCGTCGTAGGCGAGAGCACAAGTCTGTCGCATTATCCCTTTTGCAATTGACTTGTGCGGTCGTGTAAAGTGCTTCTGCTTCCTGGAGAACCTTCAGGGCCTGAGCGTCGTTTGCGCCGAGGGCGATACAGCCCAACTATGACGACCGTTCGCGCTAGACTCTTGTATGGTACTCCGGTCGGCGCTCACTCCCACCTAAAGGTCGCCATGCCCACTAAGGCAACATAGTTGCCAAGTGGTCAAAGGTCGCCTCCGACGACTCGTTAAGACGAGTCGCCTACGGCTCACAGCGTGGTCGAGACCACCGTAACCACAGTCATTTGGGCGTTCCCGCACATATATGTGCGGGCGGGCTATATTTTAGCGGTAATCGTCATCGCTTCGCTCGCCGCTAACCTGCTAAAACGGAGCCTTGCTGCGTTCGCTCACTCCGCAAGTCTCCGCCCCAAGGGGTCACTATCTCCCCTAAAGGGGACCATAGCCACTAAGCAGTATAACTGCAAGTGGCTGGAGGCCTAACGCAGATGCAGGGAAGGACTGCTTTGCTTACAGTTGTTTCGCTAGAAATTCGGACGGCTGTATTGCGGGAACAGACGATTTCTTGAAATCGTCGATATTCCGGGTCACAATGTAGTCCAAATCGCATTTAGTGGCACACTGGATTTGCAGCCCGTCTTCAAGATCATCCGTATTCGGGTTCTGGACTACTGCAATAAAATCATTCGCCTTTTCAGGGATTACTGTAAAGAACTGGCAGAACATCTCGACCAGTTTTAGTCTTTGGGGAACGGATAGGTCTTTCCGAAGGATATAGTAGATGTCGCAAAGCGAATGTGCCGAGACAAACCCCTGATACTTTTGCTTGATGCAACTAGCGATGATTTCCTTGGAATTGTCGGAAAACGGCTCTCGGCGTTGCACCATGTCGAGTATGACGTTCGTGTCAATGAGCAGGTTCATTCGGGGTCCCTGCTTGCTTCACGTTCTTTTTTGAAATCGATTTCGCGGTCGACGGAACCGGCGATTTCGTCAAGCAGGGCTAGACCGACAGAAACATCTCTCTCGGCTTTTCGTTCTTCCAGAATATTGTCCAGTTTCTGACGAAGGACAATAATCTGAAACAGGGGGAGTTCTTCCACCTGGCTCTCAAGATCTGCAAATGCAGCATTAGTCATATTGGCCTCCATTCTATCATAATATACATTATTCGGTCCTTTTGTGCAATGGGAGCGAGAGTGACTTAGGGCTGATTTCTTTAATGATTGTGAATCTGCATAGTTAAGTTAAATAAAATGATAACGCATCAGGCGACAATCGGCCAATTATTTTTTTTGTAAAAATCAAAAATATCAGAAGGACTCAAATTTGAGTGAGCTTCTTTAAATTCTCGTTCTAATTTCTCTAGATAGGCCAATTTGCTTAGAATTTCATTTGTATCCATATAGACAAATATATATTCTTTAAATGTCAAAGAATGACATATTAAACAAAAAGACGAAAGCCGAAATTTCTTCGACTCTCGTCTTACTAATAACCTCAAAGGCCGTAAGGCCTCACTCATGCCTCAGAGCGAGCATCGCGAGCGAGCTCATACCTCAAAGGCACGGAGTGCCGACCTAATCGGCTTCGCCGATTACAGGCTGATCAGCCCTTCGGTATCCTTAGACATGGCGTCATAGAATGCGTAGCGGGCGTCCACTTCCTTCTGGAGGTCGTCGGCGAGCTTCTTGGCCACTTCCGGATTGCTGCGGGTGAGCTGCTTGTAGCGGTTTTCGGTGTAGATGTATTCTGCAACCGGAATAGTCGGCTTCTTGGAGTCGAGGATAAGCGGGGCCTTTCCTTCGGCGGCGAGAGCCGGGTTGTAGCGGAGCAGCGTCCAGTAACCGGAATCCACGGCCATCTTCTGGTGCTGAAGCTGGCTGTTGAGATCGAAACCGTGGTTGATGCAGGGGCAGTAGCAGATGATCAGAGACGGACCATTGTGTGCTTCCGCTTCCTGGAGAACCTTCAGGGCCTGGGCGTCGTTTGCGCCGAGGGCGATACGGCCCACGTACACATTCTTGTAGCTCATGGCGATAAGGCCGAGGTCCTTCTTGCCGGCGCGCTTACCAGCGGCAGCGAAGAGGGCGACGGCGCCACGGTTCGTGGCCTTGGATGCCTGTCCACCGGTGTTGGAGTACACTTCGGTATCGAGGACGCAGATGTTCACGTTTTCACCGGTTGCCATCACGTGGTC
>JAFXRC010000039.1 GCA_017526585.1 Fibrobacter sp.
CAGAACCACGGCCTCACCAGCATCGAGCAAGCCGAGAAATTTATTACCGACGCCGGTTTCACCCCCTACAGACGGACGCTAAATTTCGACTAGAGATCCTTCGACTTCGCACTTCGTGCTTCTCCACAAGGTGGATAACAGCCTCTAAGGGACTTCGTCCCAAGTGTTGTATAGCTCAGGATGACAAAGCGCATCTCTTTAGTCAGGGCAAAAAAAAAATACCGGCTAGCCTGTTCGGCATAACCGGAATCATCAGAGAGAGAATTAAAAAGCGGGGGCGGCGATTAGGCGCGCTTGCCATACTTCTTGAAGCTCTTGATCAGAAGGGCAGCGAGAATGCAGTACATAAATCCTTTTATCCTTTGTTTTTGTCG
Source organism: Fibrobacter sp. (assembly GCA_017526585.1). Lineage (GTDB taxonomy): Bacteria > Fibrobacterota > Fibrobacteria > Fibrobacterales > Fibrobacteraceae > Fibrobacter. The sequence goes on from JAFXRC010000039.1 coordinate 375, forward strand.
TTTTATCGCCGTTTTTCAACAGCGCGCCAAATTTAACAAAAATTTACTAACGCTTCAAGGGTAAAAGAATATATATTAACTTATTTATTTGTCACATTTCTCAAATCAGCCCTTTAGCGAGAGATTGCCGCGCTACGCTCGCAATGACAATTCTCCCTAACCCAATCCCTCGCCCCTAATTCTTCTAGTAACTAACACCCTACCATATTTGTCTTTTCTGGCGAAATTTGGTATTTTTGGGGCATGAAACGAATTATCTTCCTTTGCCTTGCGTTGGCCCTGTACGCCACGGCGCGCCCGTCCCTGCAAGTGGACCGGGAACGTATTGAATCGGGCAAGACTTTTGGACTGCAACTTATATTCCCCCTAAATGAACTTCCCGAAAACCGCAGCGACCTTTCCATCGAAACGGCGAATGGCTTTACCTTTGCCGGAATCGACAGTACCGACCAGGTAATCCGCCCCAGCATGGAAGACATGTTCAACTCCTTCTTTGGCAGTGGCAACCGCGGCGGCTACAAAGCAAGAGTCTACACATTCAAGCTGAAAGCCCCGAAAAAGACCGGTCGAATCAGCGTCGGTCAAATTTTCCTGACGATTGACGGACAGAAGAGAAACCTGACGGGAGACATTCCCCTTAGCGTGCAGCGCGCCTATACCGACGACGCCCTGGCGGTCACGCTCACTCCGAGCAAGAAGTCCGTCTACGAAGGCGAGCAGTTCAATGTAACACTCGGATTCCACACTTACGAACACTTCGAAGGCGGCTTGCAAGCCACCGACATGAACACCGGCGACGACTTCATCGTGCACCGCAGCGACCTTTCGACCATGAAATTCGAACCCGTCGAAGGGAACCGCCGTGAAATGCAGGCGAGCGCCAAATTCGCCTGGCTTGCCTCGACAAAGAGTGGCAACCTGCAGATTCCGCCGTTCAAGTTCAAGTACACCAAGCGCGGCGAACCGAAAGTTGTCGAAGAGAATAAGCAGATGGGCGGTATGACGTTCTCTAGCAGGAGCGTCAAGCAGGAATCCGTAGAAACGGAAACCCAGACCCCCACCCTCAACATCACCGTAAAGCCGCTTCCCACCGAAGGCAAGCCCGCCAACTTCAGCGGCATGGTGGGTAGCTACAGCTTCAGCGCCGACTTCGACCGCACCAACCTCAAGGTGGGCGAAGCAATGACGCTCACCATCAACATCAGAGGCGATGGCCTGCCGGGTTCCATTACCGACCCCAAGCTCCCCGACTTCGCCGAGTTCCGCTCGGTGCCGCCCGAAAACGAAATCAACAAGAAAATTGTCGGCAACAAGGTGGTGACCACCAAGAACATTCGCGTGTTCCTGTACCCGAAAAAGAAGGGCGAATTCACCATTCCCGAAATTTCTTACTCTTGGTTCAACCCCAGCAAAAAGGCTTACGAAACCGCCAAGGCCGGCCCCTGGAACGTTGTTGTAGAAAAGGGTGAAGCCGCCCCCGAAGCCATTTTCCAGGCACCAGTCGCGCAAGGTCCCGCCGCGGTTCAAAAGCAAGAAATTGAGTCCCTCGGCAGCGATATCCGCTTCATCCATAAGGTGAGCGATTCCGCAGGCTACACCGCTCCCTACAAGAGCATTCTTTACTGGGTGATTTTTGCCGCCGCCATTCCCTTCTACCTGATTGTGACATTCGCCGTCCGCAGCCGTCGCAAGCACAACAGCGACGCAGCCCTGGTGCGTAAAGGCAAGGCAGACAAGATGCTCAAGGCACGCTTTGCTGACGCCCGCGAAGCACTCAAGAAGGGAGACGCCAAGGCGCTCTACGCTGCACTCGAAAACGGACTCATCAACTACCTGAGCGACAAGACGAATCTGGAATTCAAGGGCATGACCCGCCCGCAAATGAAGGAAGAGCTCGCAAAACTCGGTATCAATGAAGAAACAATCACGGCCATCGACAACTGGCTCGAAAAGTGCGCGTTTGCACGGTTTGCCCCGGTGAACCCCACCAAGGAAGAGCAGGAACAAATGCTAAAGGATGTCGAGAAACTTTGCGGAGGTTTGAAATGAAAAAATTTTCGCTTATCTTGATGACTTTGATCGTCGCATGCGCCACGATGAGTTTTGCAGCCGAACATTGCAATGGCATCGAAACAGGCGCCAAGGCGTACAACGAAGGCGACTTTGAACGCGCCGTCGACGAATGGCGTACCTGCGCCGACAACGGAATCGAAAATTCCGATCTCTACTACAATTTGGGCAACGCCTACTTCAGAGGCGGCAAGCTCGGCTTCGCCATTTACTATTACAAGTCGGCGCTTCGCCTCGATCCGAGCAACGACGACATCCTGCACAACCTCAAATACGCGCAGGCCATGACCCGCGACAAAGTAGACGAAGACGGCGAAGAGAACCCGCTTTTGGCAGGGCTCTTCAAGGCGCACCACGCGCTTTCGCTCAAGGCTCAAATGTGGACTCTGCTCGGAATTTTCTGGGTGTTGGCACTCGTCGCCATCGCAAGACGCATCAGCCGCAGCGACCGTCAGAAGAACATCCTGATCGGTACGCTGTTTGTGCTGTCGGGAATCTTCTGCATTGTCGCGATGAGCGCCGGCTACAAGGTCTTTGTCGCCGAAACGGAAATCGAAGGCGTCGTCACAGCAAAGGACGCCGACGTGACTAGCGCCCCAAGCGACAAGTCGCAGACGCTCAATACACTTTCCGAAGGCACCACCTTCGAAGTGCTTAGCGAACAGGGCAACTTCGCGGAAATCCGCCTCGGAGAAAAGGTCCGAGGATTCGTGAAGCAAAGCGACATCGGCATCGTCAAAAACTAGCATGACTCTTTCGACCCTCATCGGCATCGTCCTGGTACTCGCCCTTATCTTTTTCAAGATCAAGAGCAAGGCTCCGAAAAAGAACGGGAAGATGTTCCATAGCGACGGCCGTCGAAAGACATTCCACGACTTCGAACAGGAACGCAAACAGGGACTCGACCACGGGATTCGCGGACTCGACAAGCCCTTTGAACTCGGCGGCTACGGAATCACGCACGCCCCGACCCGCAGCGAAAACTTCTTCAAGCCCAACCCGAAATTCAACGACGAACGCATCGCAAACGACCCGCGCGGCATCTTTGCCGAAGCCGCGATGATGGCACTCACCGCCCGCGTCTGCGACACCGACAAGCGCAAGTATGTCCTGATGCGGAATCTCTATGTTCCCGCCCGCGCAGGCTACACCGAAATCGACGCGTTGCTTTTGCACCAATCGGGAATCTATGTACTCGAAAGCAAAAACCTTTCGGGCGAAATCACAGGTTATCTCGAAAGCGAACGCTGGAACCAGCACCTGAACGAGCACACCGAACATACATTCCACAACCCGATTCGCCAAAACATCGGGCACATCTTGGCGCTGGAACATTTCCTAAAAATTCGCCACGAGCAGGCACACTTCATTTCGTTCGTCGTCTTCAGCGACCGCTGCGTCCTGCGCAAGGTCCCCAAGGACAACGAATTCTGGAGCATCGTCCATTGCAGCGAGCTCAAAGATTCGCTTTTGCAGCGAATTACAAGCCGCAAGACCATTTACACCCCGCAGCAGCTCGAAGACATTTACTACAAGCTGCAAAGCTGCGCAAACGTCAGCGAAGAAATCAAGGCGAAGCACCGCGAATACGCGCAGCACAGAGGCATTCAATCATGAAACAGATTGTAAAAAAGACTATTCTCGAAAACGGCATCACGATCTTGACGGACTACATGCCGCATGCCTACTCGGTCGCCGTCGGCGTCTGGGTGCCGCGCGGTAGCCGCCACGAAGCAAAAGACGAATATGGGCTGAGCCACTTTTATGAACATTTGGTGTTCAAGGGAACCGAGAACCGTTCTGCGCTCGAAATCGCACGCGCCATCGAAGACAAGGGTGGAAACCTGGAAGCCTACACCACGCGCCAGGAGACCGGCTTCTATGCGCAAATCGAACGCAGCCACCTGGCGCTCGCCATCGACGTGATTGCAGACATGCTCATGCACCCGCGCATGGACAAGAAGGAAATGGAAAAGGAACGCCGGGTAATCATCGAAGAAATCCACAGCTACGATGATATTCCCGAAGAAATCGTGGGCGATGTCTTCAACGCTATCCACTTCAAGGGCTGCGGCATCGCCCATTCCATCACCGGGAACATAAAGCAGGTCAAGGCGCTCACCCACAAGCAGATGCTCAAGTACAGGGAACAGGTCATCAACGAAATTCCTCTCCTGATTTGCGCATCGGGCAAAGTCGACCACGAAGAGCTCGCCGCACTTTGTTCCGAAAAATTCGCACAAAAGAAATGCAACGGCAACCTGCCCATCGACATCTACAAGGCTCACAATAGCGTGAAGGTCGTGCAGAAGCAGGACATCGCCCAGTCGAACCTTTTCTGGGGTTTAAGCTTTGACCGTAGCCTGATGGACGAACGCGCCCGCTGCGCCCTTTCGCTTTTCAATGTGGCGATGGGCGCCGGCATGGCATCGCGACTGTTCCAGAAAATTCGCGAAGACAAGGGACTCGCCTACTCCGTCTACTCCACCGCCGATGTCTACAGCGACTGCACCGACTGGGGCGTATCGCTTGCCACGGAACCGCACCAGCTGCGCACCGCGCTCGACCTTTCTCTTGCCGAAACCAAGAAATTCCTGAAGCACGGCTTCTACAAGGGTGAATACGAACGCACCAAAACCAATATTCTGGGCGCCATGTACCTAGGCGCCGACAGTCCCGAAAAGCGCGTCGTGCGCATGGCGGAACAGATGCTTCACCTGGGCGAATTCCGCACCATGGAGCATTTCGAGAAGATCATCAGTTCCATGAGCGAAGAAGAAGTCGTCGAAACCACGAACCGGCTATTCAACGCCGCAAAATTCTCCGCCGCCGTCATCGAGCCTGCCGGTCACAAGAAGACCGAACTGGACGTGGACTTTTTCTAGTCCACACCCCGAATTCAGGTAGAGCGCCGTATAATAAAATTTCAAGTTCTTGATATTATACGCAAAATTATACATTTCAGTAAAAATTCGCAGATTTTGTATAGAAATCCCGTTCTCTATTATTCTGTAGCAGAATATATTTAGAGTACTATGAAATCTGTAATTGAATACGAAGACTATCGTTTATTCATGAACGATTACTACCAATGGAAAAAGCGAACCTCCGCTTTTTCATGGCGAGAATTTACCAAGAAAGGCGGGTTCACCTCCCCCAATTACATGAAACTCGTTTGCGAAGGCAAGAGTGGATTGTCTAAAACAGGAATCGAGCGCGCCGCCGACGCCATGAATCTCATTGGTGCCGAACGAGAATACTTTAGGCAACTCGTAAAATTTGGACAATCCAAGAGAGACGCCGACAAAAAGGCCGCTTACTCCGAAATGAAAGAAATCGCCAGCGCCCACAAAGTCCGCGTTCTTGAAGGAGAATCCGTATCCTTTTATGAATCGTGGAAATACCCCGTGCTACGCGAACTCGCGCCCATGATGCCGGGAGCCAAGCCACTCGATATCGCCAAAGCATGCGGCAATGCTTTTTCTGCCGAAGAGGTCCGTAACGCACTTGCATTTTTAAGTCGCGCAAAGTTCCTAAAAAAGACATCTGACGACACCTACGAACAAGTAGAACGGTCACTCCAGATGTCTGTTGCAGCCATGCCGACACTCGTTCGCGAAATGCACAAGGAAATGGCTGACTTCGCCAAAAATGCCATTGAGAAATTCCCTGTAGAAGAACGCAACTTTACAGGCATCACCATGGGAATAGATGACGAAGACTACGCCGAAATTTTAAAAGAACTCGAAGCGTGTCGCAAGAGGATTATCTCTATCGCGACTGCTAAAAAAGGCGGCAATCGCGTGTATCGACTAAACTTGCAGCTATTTCCGCTTACAGACAAAGTTCAAAACATTAAACCTTTTCATAAAAAGTAGGGGGCACCACCATGAAAAAAGAACTCTTTATTTCTGCAGCGACCATATTCGCACTGACAGCCTGTTCCGATTCGGACAAAGCCGCAGGCGGCACCATCGAAGACAGCAACGCCTCTTTAGATGAATGGTTCAATTACGGTCTGGACTGGAACGAATCCGCATACACAAAGCTCGATGGTGGAAAAATCGCCATGGCAGAAGACAACGAAATCGGCTCCCGCGCAGAATGCACTGCCGACAGCGCCACATTTGCAATGACAATCCAAATCGAAGACGGAGCATCCATCAGCACTCAACAAGCAACAGGTCTTGGCAATTCGTGCGATTCCATTTATACCGCATTTAAGACAAACTGCACGGACTCCCCAAACAGCGAATTTCTCGCACATAGCGATGACTGTAAAGACGGAGCATTCAAAGCCGCATGCGTCATAAACGAGATAGAGGACGGTTCTGTAAATTCCTTGATTTCCGACTTCAGCGCCATCGCGGCCAAACGCTGTTCCGACATGTCCAAGGGTGCGCAAACATCAACCGGCAGATACGAAACGCCTTCATCATCATCCAAGAAGGATGAAGGTTTCAGTTCGTCCTCTAGCGTTATTGAAGAAGAGCCCATAACGCCGCAGCAGCCAAGCGATACGGTTGTAACTATTGACAGCAGCAAGACACTTGAAAACTATGTGTTGCAGTATGCGTCCAGCACAGAACAACTCTCTTTTGACAACCACGTGATAGCCTATAACGGTTCGCCCAAATGGGCCTGTATCGAATTCGCTGAACAAGCCACAGGAGTCAGCACGACCGACTTGATCAAGAACAGTCCCATAACCCAAATCGATACAAGCGACATTCCGACTTGTTTCCCGATGACAGCAAAGCTAATGAGCGAGCATCCGACAGAAAAAGAATGCCGCTACTTCATGACGCTTTCTAATGACGGGACTCAGCCTACAGGACATGTTCTAAGCAACATCACCAATAACGGACTTACATTTACAAGTGTCGAACCAGGTGGAATGTGCATCAGAACAGACATGTTCCAATCTGTATACTTCTTAATTGAGGACTGCGACAACGAAATCAATCCAGCAAATCCGCAAACCACCCATAAATCACTTAATAGCGAAATCTGGAAATGCGAAGACGGACAAACTAGTCCAAGCCCCATCGTATATTCATACGGGGAATGGTTTAAAGGATCATTACTTTAAAAACTAAATAAAATCAGAAAATGTCAGCAACCAAAGCAGTGCTAGCCCAACTAGCACGTTACTTGCTAGTGGGCGGATTTGCCTTTATCGTCGATTTTACTTTATTCACCCTCTGCTTTTACGCTCTTGAATGGCACTACCTACTCGCAAATCTTGTGGGACTAATCGCAGGTCTCTCCTTAAACTACACATTGAGTGTACGATGGGTTTTCGCAGATTGCAAACGGAGATTAGAAAAGTACAAATCCAAAGAATTTGCAGTATTTGCACTAATTGGTTTTGCAGGCGTCGGAATTAACGAGCTCTTGATGCTGATATTGGTAGACATCTTCAATTTGCCGGAATTGATTTCAAAAACGCTTGCCGCCATCGCCGTCTTAATTTGGAATTTTGCCGGACGCAAATTAACCCTGTTTAAGGAAAGAATAGAATGATTCTCAAAAACGCCGTTATTGCAGGCGCAGGCCCTGCGGGTTTGACCGCAGCCCTAGAGCTTTTACGCTCGACAAATATAAAACCGATTATTTTTGAAGCCGAAGATTTCGTCGGGGGAATTTCGCGAACCGCTTATCACAACGGCAACCGCATGGATATCGGCGGACACCGTTTTTTCAGCAAAAACGATACGGTAATGAATTGGTGGCTGAACATTTTACCTTTAGAGTCACCAACTGGTCTAAATCCAAAAACTACCGACAAGGTCATGCTTTGCCGCAGCCGTCTTTCACGAATCCTCTTTCTACGCAAGCTATTTGACTACCCCATAACCCTAAACGGAAACACCATCCGTTATCTCGGTCTTTGGCGTATGTTCAAGATAGGCCTTAGCTACATCAAGGTGCAACTATTACCCGCCCACAAAGAGAAAAACCTTGAAGACTTCATGATCAATCGCTTTGGCGTAGAACTTTACCGCACGTTCTTTCGTGACTACACCGAAAAAGTATGGGGCGTTCCATGCAATAAAATCAGCTCCGAATGGGGCGGGCAACGCATTAAAGGACTTTCTATAACAAAGACCATTCTTCACGCCATAAAGCAACTTTTTATAAAATCAACCAACAGCAAAGACATTCGCCAAAAGAATACAGAAACCAGCCTTATCGGACAATTTCTTTATCCCAAGTTTGGTCCAGGACAACTTTGGGAAACCGTCGCAGAAAAGGTTAAAGAATTGGGCGGAGAAATCCACACAAGCACCAAAGTCGTAGGCATAAACCGTGATAAAAATGGAAAGCGGATAAAAAGCGTAACTATTGAAAGGCGGGCGACAAACGGCGGCATATTCACAGAGACAATCCTTTGCGATTATTTTCTCAGCACGATGCCTGTAAAAGAGTTGATTCACGCGATGAACAATGCTACGGCTCCCATACCCACCGAAGTTAAATACATCGCCAACGGACTAGTTTATCGAGACTTTATAACAGTAGGACTTTTGTTGAACAAATTGGAAATCAACACAAAAGACAACTGGATTTACGTTCAGGAAAGCGATGTAAAGCTCGGACGCATTCAAGTTTTTAACAATTGGAGTCCCTATCTAGTTCAAGACCCTTCCAAAATATGGATCGGCCTTGAATACTTCGCAAACGAAGGAGACGAATTGTGGACGATGCCTGATGCAGACTTTATCAAATTCGCCATTGCAGAACTGGACAAAATCGACATTGCACATCCTGGCGACATCTGCGATTCCGTGGTTTTTCATATAAAAAAAGCTTACCCCGCCTATTTCGGGACTTATAACGAATTCGATTCTATCCGAAAATTTCTTGACCCCATTGAAAATCTCTTTCTTATAGGGCGTAACGGCATGCACAAATACAACAACATGGATCACAGCATGCTTACCGCCATGGAAGCGGTCAAATGCATTCGCGAAGGATCATGCAACAAGGCGCCTCTTTGGAATGTCAACACAGAGGAAGACTATCACGAGAAGAAATAATGAACACGATTTTCAAATCCCTCGAGTTTCGTTGCATCATAGGCATCTTGGCTTGTCTCTATTTTTTGAGCTATGGCCGAGTACATATAGAAGATGTCATTCTACACCGAGGCTTTTCAGAAAAACAAATCAAATTGCCTATTTCCCAAAATATGGGCATCGGTGAAAGATTCAGCGTGAGTTTCGTTGTCTCTAACCCGTTAAATCTCCCTTACGACTTGAATATCATTCCAGACGATTGTGCAGAATCAATCGTTATTAATGGCTTCCATTTTTCGTTAAACGATTACCCCGATAAATGCAATTTCGGCAAAGGTTTTTGGTTAAAAGATTCAGTTACGGCTCTACACCGCGTAGGAAACAGAACCCATTACGAAATATTCTTGATGAACAATGGCGGAATCGCTGGAATCAATATTTTTCCAAAAGATTCCTTCTTCATCTCATCTCTTGAAATCATCATAGCCTTTCTTATCGGATTAATTCTAGCATCTGTGGCAAGGCGTTTTAGGTGGAATACTTTTTTGTTACTCTGCATTATATTCGGAACATTTTTACGATTCGCCATGTTCTACGCTATGCCCTACACTCAATTTGCATACGATGTTGAAGGGCACCTCGCCTATGTTCAATACATTGCGGACAATCATTCTATTCCGGAAGCAAAAGATTGTTGGACTTGCTACCATCCACCTGTTTACTACACAAGCGCGGTTCCATCATTTTTATTAAGCGGATTAATCGGTTATGCTTCTAGCTCAGGAGTTCAAGCATTCAGCCTGGCCCTTTCAATCATTCTATTACTTTGCGGTCTAGCCCTATTAAAGAGAATTGTTTCTGGATATCCCTTACAAATCGCATCCTTGCTTTGGACAGTATGGCCCACATTGCTTCTAGTAGCTCCTAGAATCGGCAACGACCAAATGTTCTATACCCTACACATTCTATGCTTACTCTGCGGGTTCAACTATATAAAATGCGGGAAAGGAAAGTTTCTCATCATCGCAATTATCAGTGCGGCACTTGCGATATGGACAAAATCTACAGGTTATGTCACTTTCGGACTTGCAATCTTATTCACCTTGATTGGGTTTATAAAAACGAACCAGTTTCACCGTCCCTCTAAAGCAGAAATCACGGCATGGGTTCTTTTGTCGTTTACATTGGCTGGAATTGCCTTGGAAAAAATGGTCGGCAACCACGTTTTGGTGGCCAACGCGACGAGCTTGCATTCCGGATTAAGAGTCGGAATCGAAGCCCAAAACTACCTGTACTTTGACTTAAGATCTTTCTTGACAGAACCATATACTAGTGGTTGGGTCGATGGGCTAGGTCGAGAATACTTCATCAATTACGCGTTCAAGTCATCTCTATTTGGCGAATTCAATCTTGTAGAACCCACGACAGGAAGGACTTTAGCATCCATACTCAGCCTTTCCTTCCTTGCTTTAATCGCTTTTGCCGTTAGAGGTTGGTGGAAAACCAAACTTGACGTTTACCACTGGATATTGCTTATTCAGGGAATTGCATTCTTTGCCGCTCTCGCCTATTTGCGTTACAAATATCCCTACGCCTGTAGCAACGATTTCCGATACATTATACCCGTTTTATCAAGTTTTATTCCTTATGTCGGACTTGGCGTTTATCAGCAAGGATATTCTCAAAAGTGGAAAGTTCTAGGGACCATTACAGTAATGACATTCGCTTTCTGCTCCGTATCGCTGATGAGCTACATTTTTAGTTGAAATTCCATTCATCCGTAATGGAACAAAAAAAATCTGCACTCCAGAGTGCAAGTTTATCAATATCATTAATAAACGGGCAAACATCTTTTTTTGCGACTTCAAAATCAACGGAAAAGAATCGCTCTTTGAGTAAAGCCTTCAATTTCCTTAAGGTCAGCATTTCAGTAGAATTCCAATGTCCCGTCTGTTCCATTCTTTTTTGCAGATGAAGCAGATTCACACTCGTATTTTGCGAAATATACCATAAAAAATCGTAAAAATCGCGTCCCTTAACTCTATTTTTCCAACCGCGACAAAGTAGGGCATGGATTTTTCCTGCAAATAGAGATGGTTTGTCATAAAGTCGAACCATAAAAGGCGAAGGCAAAAGCCTGTACTTGCTTTCATAAGCCGCCGATGCAGGCGGATTTGTATCCACCTCAAACTTGATTTTTAAAATTTCATTATTTGGAATAGATAAAGGCGTGTGTTTGGCAGGAACAATTTTCAACAAATGTTTTAGCGTATTACCCTTCAAAAACGCAGACTGCACTGGAGAACTATTCAATTTAATCTTTCCTTCAACGGACAATTCCAAACCAACAGAATAAAGTTCCTCTTCAAGAATTCCAAAATAGTGAGAAAGATCAAAATTTTCATCTGACTTAAGTAGCGAGAAATCCATATCTTCTGAAAAACGATCTAGTCCATAGAATATACGAAGCGCCGTACCGCCATAAAATGCAGCCTTATCAAAGAACCCTCCTCGCGAGAGCCCGCACAAAGCTACTTCCTGCACTATTTCCTTGAGTGCATTACGATAATCGGATATGTTCTTACAATCATATTTAGAGAGCATCGAATCAATAACACTTGCCATACTCACCTCATTTTAGAAAGAATGTAAAGATTCTTCTTTTTATACAAAGATGCAATCTTTTGAATAAAAACAAAATCAAGATTACGGAAGTCGTCATATTCTATTCGTTGATCATCGAACAAGAACGCTTCCATTGCACGCTTACCCGCAATAGGCCTTTCCTTATAGAGTTTATCACAAAGTGCCTTTTCACAAGTGGCCATCGCATATGGTCTGTCGTGAATATTTTCAACATTAACACCATACGGAAAAACATCAGCAGGAATATCAGAATATGAATACACGCCAAAAGGTGTTTTATACAACTTCGTCTTATTTTTTTGAAAAGAGGCCGAAGTAAAAAGATGCACCCCTTCGGGAATTAAACCATACCTTGAAAGAGCATATTCAAACGACAAGTACGACGGCCCGTAAATTGCTCCCGCAAGAACCTCTCCCGGAGTATCTTTTTCTGTTTCATATAGACCACGAACCACCTTGAAAATTTCTCCACGTTGCGTCAACTGCCGCAATTTCATTTGCGGTTGCTTGTATCTTCGACCTAAGTCCGAAAGTATTTCTGATGCGGTTCTTATCACGATTTGCTCCAACAACTATAAAAATAATATATTTACTGGAGTAAATCAATCTATTTTTTCAGGAATATCGCATTTTATTTCCCTAATTAAAAAAAACGCCCCACTCGGTTAGGAGTGCCGTGAGCAACAAGCGTCTGGTATAAACCAGACGTGGTTGCGAGAGCGAGCGCATATCAACTTTTTCCAGCTTTAGCGCGAGCGGTATATAAAAAGCACCCTGCAGAGCAGGGTGCAATTTCTCGCGTGAAGATGAAGCTAAGCTTCAGCTCAATTAAGCAGCCTTCACAGTTTCCACGACCTTGGCAAATGCTGCCGGATCGGCGACGGCCATATCGGCGAGAACCTTGCGGTTCATCTGGATGTTGGCCTTGGAAAGCTTGTAAATGAACTGGCTGTAGCTGATGCCATATTCGCGGACAGCTGCGTTCAAGCGAGTGATCCACAGAGAGCGGAAGTCACCCTTCTTGTCACGGCGGTGAGCGTAGGCATACTGACCGGCGTGGGCTACGGCGTCAATAGCAAGGCGAAGGTTCGACTTGCGACGGCCATAGAAACCCTTGGCGGCCTTGAGGATGTTTTTGCGGCGTTCGCGGGAAGGAACTCTGGTTTTAGCGCGTGGCATTCTTACACTCCTTATGCAACGACAAGCAGACGCTTGACATGGTAAACATCGACTTTCTTAACGAGAGCGCCCTTACGCAGGTTACGCTTACGCTTCGTGGACATCTTGGCAAGAATGTGGCGCATGCCAGCACGCTTGAACTTGACGTGGCCGGAGCCAGTCAGGCGGAAGCGCTTCTTAGCACCGCTGTGTGTTTTCATCTTAGGCATTTTTACCTCTTTAGGTTATTAAGTTGAAGCCTCACCTGCTGCCATGGGCTCGGTTACGGGCTTTGGTGCCTGGGGCTGCTTTTTGGCAGCACCTGCACCGCGTTTCGGACCGTAAATCGAGAGCATTGTGTTGCCTTCGACTCGCGAATCCATTTCCAAGTCGCCGTACTGGAGCAAGTCTTCTTTAGCGCGCTCCATCAGGCGTTTGCCGTAGTCCATGTGCGCCATTTCGCGCCCACGGAACTGCATAATAAGCTTGACCTTCATGCCATCCTGCAAGAACTCGGCGGCCTGCTTGATCCTGTACAGGTAGTCGTTCTCGGCAGTCTTCGGGTGCATCTTAATTTCCTTAAGCTTCACCACGTGCTGCTTGGCCTTTGCGGCCTTGGCCTTCTTGATCTGTTCAAACTTGAACTTGCCGTAGTTGATGATACGGCATACAGGCGGCTTAGCATTGGGAGACACTTCCACCAGGTCCAGTCCGGCGTCCTTGGCCATCTGGAGTGCCTGTTTGGTATCCATGATGACGGCCTCGCCATCTTCCTTTACAAGACGGATCGGGGAAATGCGAATGTCTTCGTTAATGCGGGTTCCGTCACTCTGTCTGTTCGGCATGCGACGGTCGCGGGGGTTTTGTAACGCCAAGTTAAGCTACCTCTAGGTAAATGGTTATTGTGGCGGTAAATATAGTTTTTTTACAGAAAAATGCAACATCTTTTTGGATTACCCCTTTGAAAACGCCCATATTTTTGTATAATTGGACTTGCTCGCGGCGGTAGCTCAATGGTAGAGCCTTAGCCTTCCAAGCTAATGGTTGCCGGTTCGATCCCGGTCCGCCGCTCTTAGACCCCTCACTGAGGGGTCTTTTTTCGTCCACCCCCTTCCTCAGAAGGGTCCTTTTTTGCAATTTTGAGCGAATCCTACTTGATCAGGATGGGGTGCGAAACAGACTGCCCAGCCCCCTTGACGCGGACAATGTAGTTGCCGGCCGCAAAGCCATCCAGGCTAAACTGCAAGGTTCCCGCCGACAGGTTTCCCCGGGCAAAGGTCGCCACGCGGTGACCCAACAGGTCGAACAGAGAGATATTGGCAGAGCCCGACTGCGGAAGCGTCACCACAAGGTTCATCCCCTGTCGGGCAACACTTAATTTATTTGCAATTCCCCCACGTTTAGCGACAAAGTCCGTCTTCACCTTGTCCCAGCCGGGCATGTCATCGAGCGCGATAATGCGTTCGTCGTCCAGGTTCCTTTTCCACATGTCGGTCGGAGTCTTTTCCAAGAAGTTTCCGCTCCAGGTCTGGCTCCAGGTCATCCAGTAACTCCAATAGGCCTTGTCCTCGGCAATACTGTCGATGTCCGGAATGGCGCCGTTTTCGCTCAAGGCAATCATCTTGTTCGTGCCCACATCGCTCACAATCTTGTTGAAGTAGTTGGCGGCGGAATTGTGATCGTTCAGCGGATCGTAAATGTCGACCGCCACGATGTCCACGTATTCATCGCCAGGGTACCACGCCGCATTCAGTGCCGAATAGTCGTAGCCGAGAGCAGGATCGGTATTGATGTTCCATACCCAGATGAGGTTCGTGAGTTTATTTGTATTCACCATGCGGTCGAACACGAGACGGTAAAGCTGCACATAGCATTCGGCGCTTGCGACTCCCCACCAGAACCAGCCTCCGCTCGCCTCGTGCAGGGGGCGCCACACTACGGCGATTCCCTTTTCTTCGAGCTGCTTGAAGTATCCCGAAACAATGTCTATGTCGGCGACGATGTCCTTGTATTCTTGCGAAGTTATGTCGAGTTCCTTGCAGGTGGAATCCTTGAAAGCCTTGGTGTAGTTGAAGCAGGTGTTGTTGTCAGCCGTCTTCAAGACGCCTTCTGTGCAATTCTCGTTCCTGTAGCCATTCTGCTGCGTGTAGAAAATCGTGTCTTGTCCCACCTTCCAGTGCCAGGTGTAGGTCGGAATGCCGCCCATCTCCCACAGTTGTTCCGTCATAACCAGGTTGTTCTCGGTATAGCCCCTGAACCAGCCTTCTTCGTGGCGGCCACCCGCGGCAAAGAGCATGTCGAAGCCGCCAATAGCGGGATAGTGTCCGCTGCGCTTGTAGAATTCGGCGATGTCGGTCTGGCCTTTCCACGAGACTTCTTCGTCGCTGAATTTGCAGGAATCGGCGGGCGTGCAGCCGCCAGGCGGAATGAGCCGCATGTTGCCGTAGTCGTAGTTGAAGTTCTGGTCGCTGATCATCATGCCGCTAATAGTCTTCTTGCCAAAGTTTTCGCGGAGGACATTATAAATCTTCTGCGCACTTGCGCTGGCATTCGGCGTGACAGGGACAGGCCCAATGTTGAACACCGGATCGGGGTGGCGTTCGACGGTAATGTAATCCACGCCGAGAGCCTGGTTACCTACAGTAATCTTGTTCTCGCCGGCACGCATCTTGGCGGATGCCGAAACCACATAGCTCGAATCGCAGTTGCGCGGGGTGGTAAGCATGGAGCCTACATCCACTCCGTTGACCGCGATTTTAGAAGTGGTCCAGTCATACTGCTTGATGAACACCTTGGTGGTGATATCGTAAACGGCGGTTTCTTCGACCTTGACCGTGAACGTGATGCCGCTCGGGTCTTCCGTTTTTGCGTACTTTCCACCCGAAAACTCGGCTCCTTCGGCAACGCTTGCGCCCGGCAAATTTTCGGCTTCGTATACGGTCGGTGCGGCAAAAGCCGAAGCGGCCATAGAAAATGCGGCAATGGCCGCGAATGTCTTATATCCCATACAACACTCCATCATATTTGCCTTAAATATACCTTCGAAAAAACACAAAAATCGCTTTGAAAGCAAAAAAGCGGAAAAGGCGTTGTCTTTACCGCAATAAAAAAGTCCCCACGGGCATAAGCCCGCAGGGACCAGGAGTCAAGAAATTCTTTAGCGCAGAGACTTAGTTTCCGCCACCGACCACTTCGACAGCAACCAGGTTACCCTGTTCCACCTTGAGTTTCTGTGCGGTATTGAAATCGTTAAGAACAATTGTTCCATCAACGGTCACATCGTCGTAGTAGACGGTTCCGTTGAAGCCTGCCGCAAAGATTTCGAGATAGACCTTCGAAATGTTCGACATAAAGGCGGTATATTCATCAGCCGTCAGCACGACTTCATCCTTGGCGGTCGTCGTCAGATCGATTTCGCAAAGAGTTTCTTCGCCGGCATTCACCCAGCAACCTTCAGGCTGAGCCCAAGCCCAGTCCGGTGCACCCGTGAGGAAGGCGACCGTGAACCAAATTCCGGACATCTGGTTGGTGTTGAACACCTTCAGCGTGAGCTTCTTGGCAGCAGAAAGGTCGGGAATATTCGCATCGAGAATCACGACATTGCCCTTGGCGGTATCTTCTTCGCCGGCAGCGGTGAGCTTTGCCTTCAGCCAACCGTTCGTAGCAAGGTCATCTGGGAAAATTTCTTCAATGACGCGGGCAGAATCGATTGTACCCAAGGTATAGCCGACTTCACAGGCGGCAACCGGCGTCGTCGAAACAGAGTAATTTGCCCAGCCCGGCATGCTTTCGAGGCTAATGGTGCAGGGGCTTTCCATGTTAGCCTTCCAAACGCCAGCGACCGTGTGGTCGAGGTACTTGCCGTCCCATGTCTGGTACCACGGCATCCACCAAGCCCACTTCGTGTTGTTTGCAGCCATGGTAGACATGTCGGGAATCGGACCGTTTTCAGAAACGGCGAACATCTTGCCGGTTCCATAGTTGGTCTTGAGTTCAGAATAAGCCTTGGTGTACTTGGTCGTATAGTCCCAAGCTTCGTAAATATCGAGGCTGATTACGTCGTACTTGTTTGCACCCGGATTCCAATCCGTATCCTTGGTGTATTCAGGATTCCATACCCACACGAGGTTCTTGACACCCTTAACACCAACCATTTCGTCATAGACCAAGTTGTAGAGAGCCTGGAACGCGGCACCACCCTTGGTGCCCCACCAGAACCACTTGCCACTCGCTTCATGCAACGGGCGGAAGATTGCGGCAACACCGGCATCCTGCAAAGTAAGGAACATGTCGGCAATTTCGTCGATATCGCTCACGATCTGCTTGTAAGTTTCGGATTCGACATTCCAGGTGCAGTTTGCCGTACAGGCCGGATCAACGAAGCCCTGAGTAAAGTCGAAGTCGGTATATTCGCTCGCATTGCCGGACTTGGTGTAGAAAGCGTCAATTTTGTCGCTCGGATCTTTCCAGTGCCAGGTGAAAGCAGGAATACCACCCTGGTTCCACAAATCCGTGGCAGCGGCAAGAGCCATCTGCGTGTAGCTTTGATACCAGGCATCGGTACCATTCACACCGGTTGCGAACAGGAAGTCGAAACCTACTAGAGCAGGGTACTTGCCGGTATGTTCATAGAAAGAGGCCACATCGGGAAGTTCCTTCAGGGTCGCGGAGCTTACATCGCCGGTCATGACGCCCGAAACTGTCTTTACGCCATAGTTAACGGCAAGGAAGTTGTAGAGCTTCTGGGCTCCATCCGTCGCACCTTCGGTCACGGGCAGGTAGCTGAACGAACCCGGAACAGCCGGATTGTCGATCGGAGTATTGGTATTAGTCGAATCGGTCGTTTTCGTAGAGTCATTCACCGCGGCCGGGTCCCCGTTTACAGAAGTCGAATCACCACCGGGCGTTACCGCGGGGATATCGTCAGCCGGAGCAGTCGGGTCGCCATCGCTCGAATCGTCCGAGCAGGCGATGAAGGTGGTCGCAAGGGCGGCAAGGCCCAAGGTAAAGACAGACTTTCTAATACTCATCTTAAGACTCCTTTTTATTTCGACTAGGAAAATATATTCTTGAAAGGCACTTTCAAAGCACTATCTGAATGCAGCACAACAAATCGTTGGACTTTTCTCAACAAGCCCAAAATACAAAAAAAAACGGGTAAAAACCCGCTTTTTTCGTCAATTTCGACAATTCATCAGCCTTCTTCGAGGGCGTCCTTGTATTCGTCGACCGTCGCGATGTATTCGTCGATCATGTCATCCTTGGAATCGAGGTAGGCAAGAATCTGTTCCAGATGTTCCTTCTTGAACACGGCCTTGAGCTGACGACTGGCGTGTCCGCGATAGCCCCATTCCTTGAGGATTTCGTCGGTCACCACGAAGGAGTCGTTCATCGACACGAAACGCATCGGACCATAGACAGCCCAGTTGTGTTCGAGCTGCATGCATTCCGGTTCTTCGAGTTCCGGGTTCGCCATGTAGCGCTGGATGTGGCGGGTACGCACGTCCTTGATCTTGTCGATGCGCATGTAACCCATAATCAGGTACTTGTTGCGGAGTTCAGAATCGCTCAGGCCTTCGTAGCGGGTGCCGAACAGAATATAGCGGCTCTTTGCCTTGAGGATAGCGTTGATCGCCTTCACGTTATAGCAGCTCATCAGGCCATAGGTGCTGGTTTCGTAGTTGGGTTCGTAAAGGAATCCCTTACCGTTTTCGTTAAGCTGGTCACGGACCGGCATTTCGGACTGGTGGCTGGTTTCGACGTAGAGCAAGCTACCAGCAGCGTTACCGCGGTAGTCCTGCCAACCTTCGAGATTGATCTGTGTTTTAGGCATTTGTCATCCACTCTAGTTAGGTTAAACTTTGGGAACCCCGAATTTTTGGTCCGGGGTCCCCTTTTTTATATAAATCTTACAATCGGACTACTTATGGCAGTCCGTTGCTTATTTTCAATATGCAAGATACAAATTTATAAGCTAAAAGGTAATTGACTCCGCCGAAAAACCGGTCATTCCAAAGAGAGAAGCCCCTTTTTCGAAGAATTTCGCGGTATCGGTCGTCAAAAACCGGCTTTTTCCATTTTTTGTAAGACGATTTTCCATTTCAGGATGCCGTCTCAGGTAGTCCACCGTCTTCTCGGCAACTATGTCGCCCTGGAATACCAGTTTCACATTTCCGGGGAGGGCGGCTCGTATAGCCCCTTCCAAAAGCGGGTAATGGGTACAGGCAAGCAGGAGCGTATCGATTTCAGGATCTTCGGCAAGAAGGGCATCGATATCCTTTTTCACAAAGAACTTCGCCCCCTCCGATTCGCGCTCGCCATATTCCACCAGCGGCACCCACATGGGGCAGGCATGCTGCGTCACGTGCAGCTCCGGGTAGAAATGCTTAATCTCGATCAGGTAACTGCCCGAAGACACCGTTCCCGCCGTACCGAAAATGCCGATATGACCCGTCTTGCTGAACTTGCCGATTTCTTCGGCGGTGGGTCGCACAATGCCGAGCACTCGCTTGTCGGGAAACTCGTAAGGGAGAACATCCTGCTGAATGCTCCTAAGCGCCTTCGCCGACGCCGTGTTGCAGGCGAGAATCACCAACGGACAGCCACGGCTGAAAAGCTCGCGAACCGCCTGCAAGGTATAGCGGAAAATCGTCTCGAAGCTACGGGAACCGTAAGGGGCGCGCGCATTGTCGCCCAAGTAAAGGTAGTCGTACTGCGGAAGCGCCTTCTGCAGGTTCTTCAGAATCGTGAGTCCGCCAAAGCCCGAATCGAAGACGCCTATCACAATTCCTTCTCCATCAGCTGATGCACCATCGGGAGCATGTGAACCTTGGGGTCAAACTTCTCGTTTTCCTTGCGGCACTCCAGAACATCAATCGGCGCAAGCACCTTCACATCCACCTTGCAGCGTTTCGTGTCCTTGCGGCGTTCCCACACAGGGCCGGAACCCTTGATGACAAGCGGCAGCAAAATGGCATCATTTTCACAAGCGAAGCGGAACACGCCGCTCTTGAAGACGCCTAGTGCACCAGTCTTGCTGCGGGTTCCCTCGGGGAAGATAAAGATGCGAACAGACTTACCCCTTTTGGCAATCGCCTCGCGCACGGCCTTGGCGGCACCGCCCTTTTCGCGGTTCACCAGGATGCAACCAATTTTATGCATCCAGAAATGCAGGAACGGGATACGGCCAAGCGACTTTTTCGCGACAAAGCCCACCGTCTTCTGAATCGCCAAAAACACGATCGGGATATCGGCAAAGGAATTGTGGTTCCCGGCGACAAACACGGGGCGACTCCAGTCGACTTTACCGAGCTGAGCTTGGTCTTCTATGGTCAAATCCACGCGCAGTACCTTCATGCAGAATCTGGAAAAGTCTAAAATTTTGCGGTCAAGCCACGCATTGAAATTTTTCCCGTAATACAGCTTGGTAAACGGGAGCGTCAGGATATAAAACAACATATACCCCAGCACCGACGCGACCACAAAAATTTTAAACAAAATCACAGGCATAAAAGCTACCGAAACATTTCTCGATTCCTTGGGCAGGAATCGCGAACGCCTAAAGCGACGCAATTTGCCTTTCCAGAACCTACGCTTGCAATATAACAAAAAGAGACACGCCTCGGCACGGGTCACCCCCACATAATAAAGCCTTCGTTCCTCGTCGAGTTGCTTCTTTCGCGCCTTACGGTTGCCAAGGCACTCCCCAGGCGTCAACTTTTCGCAGAGTCCCGCGTAGTAGACCACCGCATACTGCAACCCCTTCGACGCATGAACCGTCTCGACATGCACCCCATCTTCCACGGTCACCTCGGGAGACGCCGCCTCAGGCGATGCGGGTTCCGCCCCCGAATCCGACACAGAGGGAATCTCGACGGAATCCCCCGCCACGGGAATGTTGTAGTCGCGGAGCGCCTGCTCGTAGTAAAGCCGCTGCCGGTTATAGCGAACCAGAATCGCGAAATTTTTCCAGGCAAGGTCATAACCGACGCGCATTTCCTTTATCGAAAGAATAATCTTCTGCACTTCTTCGACCGGGTTCTCGGAAACCCAGACCTCGGGCTTGCGGTTCTCCTTGTAAAGCGGATTTCCGCCAGAGCCGTTCAGATTGCCCGCCCGGAGCATCTTGCGCAGGTGAATCGGTTTGTTCTTGAAAATGTCGTTCGCCAAGTACAGCACATTGGGCACGGAACGGTAATTCCATTCCAAGCGGATTTGCGTACTCTCCTTGAAGTCCTCGCAGAAACGCTCGATGTTTCCGATGTCTGCGCCGCGGAAACCATAAATAGCCTGATCGTCGTCGCCTACCACGAATAGTTGCTTACGGTCGCCGAGCAGGTTCTTGACCAAGCGGTACTGCGACGGGTTGATGTCCTGATATTCATCGACCAGGATTTCTTTCCACTGCTCGCGGAAGTAATTACACGCCGCCTCGTTAGTTTCGAGCAGATGAATTGCAAGATAAATCAAGTCCTCGAACACGACCTGCCCCGATTCTAAAACCGCTTCGCGAAGCGGCTGAAGTTTCGCAGAAACAGCCGCACTGTAGCAGTCCGAGAAAAGATTCTCCCGCGACACCTTGACTTTCAACTTGAGTTTCGAAAGCGCCTGTGAAAATTCACGTTCCGAAGACTCCGTCGGTGAGGGAATTTTCTTGAAGCCAAGGAGTTCGTAAGCCGGGCACTCGCCTCCAGCACCATCCACCCTTGTTGTCATTCCCGATTTAATCGGGAATCTCCTTTCTACACAGGGGATCCCGCACTTGAGCATGTAAAGCGCAAGCGAATGGAACGTACACAGCCGCACGCCCGCACCGGGAAAAAGTTTCTGCACGCGTTCCCGCATCTCGGCGGCCGCCTTTGCGGTGAAGGTCAGCGCCAGGATTTTTTCAGGTTCTACACCGCAAAGAATCCTGTACTGGATTCGCTTGGTCAAGACGGATGTCTTGCCCGATCCGGCGCCCGCCAGAATCAAAAGTTGCGCATTCTTGTCATGGTCGTGCAGCACCGCTGCACGCTGGTCTGAGTTCAAACCCTTCAGGATTTCTTCGGCGTCCATAACGCCTCGTGTGTATTGGGGCGGAATACATGTATGCCGCCACCGCTATCTAAAAAACGTCGCCCCCCTGCGCGGGCAACACCATCAAATTATTTCGATTCGCCGTCCGTCGACTTCGCAGCAGCGGTATTCGCCGCCGGTGTTCCACCGAGCAAAAATACGAACGCACCGAAAAGGCTCAACAGAAGGCTCACAAAATAGGCGAGCAACTGAATCACCACCGATTCAAGTCCAGGCACCCCGGCACGCGCAAACAGCGACTGTGCCAAAAGCTCTCTCGGACCAAATCCGCCAATCGAAATCGGGAGCGCGCTCACGATGGCAACCAGCGGGATGTAATAAAAGTACCACGAAATCGAGAGGTCCACGCCGACCGCGATTCCGCAAAAATAATGCACCAGGATTCGAAGTCCCTGCGTCACCGCCGAAAGCACATTGATAGACGCAAACAGCTTCACCGAACGGAAATGCTGGAAACGCTCAAACACATGAATCAGACGAGTGTTAATTTTCTTCGGGAAAATTTTCATCAGCACTTTGCACAGCAAGCGACCAAGCCTACGGCTGCAAAGAGAAGCAAATAGAGCGCAAAAGCCAAGAAAAATCCATACCGAAGGCCACATGAACGAACGCTGGGTTTCGTCGTGCATAAAGAACAGAAGCCCCATCGCAAGCGCAAACAGCGTAATGAAAAAAAGCCCGTAAAGACGATCGAAGAAAGTCGCCGTAAGCCCCGCACCCACGGTATCCTGACCACCCTGCATGCGGATGTCATAGACCTTCTTCGCATCGCCGCCTACATTGCCCGGCATAAAGTTATTGAAGAAGAGACCCACATAATAGAGCTTGAGCAGATGTCCGTAGCCAAGTTTCACATCCTGCTTTTCGAGCAGGAGTTTCCACTGAAGGCACGCCGTAAAATTCGAAAGTCCAAGGCACAAGACCGCAACAAACAAGGGCCAAACGCTATGCGTACTGAACAGCGAATAAAGATCGTCTACGCTCCAGTCCGGTGCCTTCACGATATTCCGATAGACAAAATAGGCGGGAACAGTCGTCACCACGAGCTTGAGGCAAAACACCAGGAGAGATTTCAGGCGAGGATTCATCTTACTCATCTTCACCACCCACCTGCCGTTCAATCACGACATCTTGCAAAACATCCATCGTCTTTTCGGCAGCAATGTCCCAGCGGAACTCGCCGGCGTAACTCTTCGCTGCCGCCGAAAGTCTCGTGCGCAAATCGTCGTCGCTATAAAGCCTGTCCATTTCGGACGCGCAAGTATGAAAGTCCCCCACCGGGAACAGAAGACCCGTCTCGCCGTTGCGAACACTGTCGCGAAGCCCCGGCACATCGCTTGCAATCGTCGTCGTTCCAAGTCTTGCCGCCTCGACAACCGTAAGCCCCCAACCTTCTTTAAAGCTGGTCTGTAAAAGCGCCACCGCGTTCTGCAACAGGGCACGTTTCTTTGCCGCCGAGACAAATCCCAAAAGTTCGACACGTTCCGTAAGACCGCGTTCCTTGAGCCACGCCGGAATTTTTTTCAGGAGCGGACCGTCGCCCGCCACTACGAGTTTCACATCGGGATGGTTCTCGGCAAATTCTTCGAACGCCTCAAGCGCTGTCCAGATTCCCTTGTAGCGGTGCACGCGCGAAAGCCACAAGAAGTAAGGCGTACTCGGCACTTCTTCGGTCGACTCCACCTGCGACGGATCTACATCAGAAGCCTCATGGGCTTCGTCAGAGCCATTGTATATAACAGAGATGCGGTCTTCAGCAATTCCAATTTCTTCAAGTTCGTACTTGGTACTCGGACTCACCACCACAAACGGCTGCTTGCGGTAGAACCACGGAATAATCCGTTCGAACGCCCACACCACAAAGGCAATCGGGAACGCCGCCTCGTGGAAAATCGAACCGCGCCACAAATGGTGCATCTGCACCACCACGGGTTTCTTGGTCAGAAACGGCGTAAACAGCGGAAGCTTGTTCAAGTCCTCGACGATCACGTCGAAATTAAATTCACGGTCCAGCTTGCGGATATTCATCGCCGTCGTCAGCTGGAACAGCAAATCGCCGCCCTTACGCACCACTTCGATTCCGTCCACCGTTTCGCGGGCCTTGCAACCGGCAAACGCCGTCGTGAGGAGCACGACCTTGTGCCCAGATTCTGCAATCAGGGAGAAAATGCGGTGCAAATGCTTTTCGGCACCCCCTGCGGCAGGGTGCATGCGGTCACGGTAATTGACTACAAGGATGTTCATCGGCTAGGGCTTCTTGCCCAAGACTCCAATGCACAACTGCGTGTAGTGCATAAGCGAATTGTTTTCGAGCGCATCCAGAAGCGCATCCTTTGCCTTCTGGTAAGAAGTACCCTGCAACGGATACTTCGGCAGTTCCACGCCCACCTTGAAGCCTACTTCGCGCAAGATGCGGTAGAACAGGTTCGGGCGCATCCAGTCGCCATAATCGTAAACGCATTCAAAACCCGCATCGGTCATGAGCTTCTTGAGCTGCGGCATGGTGAACTGCTTTTCCCAACCGGCAAACCACTTGTCCATCGCAATCAAAATATGCTTGATGACCGTATACGGATGAATGGTCTGCGGCACGTCGCACAGGCAATGACCGCCATGCTTTAGAATGCGGTAATTTTCCTTGATCAGCGGGAGCGAATCCTTGAAGTGCTCGGCAAGCCCCTGATGGAACACCAGGTCAAAAGTGCAATCCGGGAACGGCGCCTTGAACGCGTCACCACGCACGAGCTTCAAATTATCGTAAAGATTGTCCTTGGCTCGAATGGCGTCCACAATTTTCAAACTATTTTCAGCGTAATCGAGCACGTAAACATCTGCACCCAGGCGGGCCAGTTCGGCACTATCGCGACCGGTACCGGCGCCCACTTCCAAAACCTTGAGGCCTTCGAGCCTAAAATTCTTCTTAATCGCATTCAACACAGACGGGGACGAAGGATACACCTTGTCCATGTCGTTCTTCTGTTGCCAAAATCTGTTCCAGACAGACTGATCAGGTTCTTTAATAGACATAACATGTAAAATATACGAAATTAGACGAAAGATTGTGAAATATTTGGCGGTAGACAGCAACAAGAACGTCATTGCGAGCATAGCGAAGCAATCTCTACTTAAAAAGAGAGCTACAACTGACAGGATCCAGGGAGTGAGGGGGGGGGAAGGCTCCCCCTAAATACGGCCTCGACTCAGCCTGCTCCGCACGCGGCCAAATTACGGCCTTCGGCCTTTACTGCCCGCTTTGCGGCCAGGCTTTCGCCGAGTCCTCCTTTACCCCTTCTCCTAGGGGGGCCCCCTAACACCCCCAAGAAGTTTCGCAGAAATGTACACGCTATGTCCGGAGGCTTTTCCGAAAAGCAATTTATTTGTCATAAAATCATGACAAATATTTGAAATTTACGACAAAATTTTCTATATTTTTAGACAATTTTCCAAAAAAGGTGACAAACTTTGTTAAATCTGATACAGTTTGCAAATTTTTTACACTATTGGCACGCATCTTGCTTAAAAAAAAACGATATTAAGATAGAAAGGTTGAAAAATGCATATTGACTCTACAGATACTACACTAAAAAGATACCTCGAAGACATCCGACGCACAGCACCCCTCTCCCGCGAAGAAGAACAGATCCTTTTCCAGAAAGCGAAAGAAGGCGACAAGATCGCCCGTAAGAAGCTGATTTCTGCAAACATGAGATTCGTCCTGAAGGTCGCCATCCAGTACCGTGGCTGCCCCATCCCGCTGCCGGACCTGGTCAGCGAAGGCGCTATGGGCCTCGTCCGCGCCATCGAATCCTTCGAACACACCCGCGGCCTTAAGTTCATCAGTTACGGCGTGTGGTGGATCAAGGCTTATATTACCCGTGCCATCAACGAACAGGGCAACCTGATTCGCTTGCCGGCAAACCAGCACCTCCGCGTGCGTAAGGCTTTGCACGAACAGAGCCGCGGTAAGGAAATCAACGAAGAAATCCGCGAACTTATCCAGATCGGTCAGCGCGGCGTTTCGTTCGACAGCCCCCTGAAGGCGGACTCCAAGGCAACATACGCCGAAGTGCTCCCCGACGGTTCCGCTTCAAACCCCGAAAACGAATCTGAAATCCACAGCGTCGAAGAACTTTCGAGCGGACTCATCAGCGAACTCCCGCCACGTGAAGCCCGCGTTATCGCAGGCATCTTCGGTATCAACCAGGAAGCTCCGCAGACGCTGCGCGAAGTGGGCGAATCCATGAACATTTCTCATGAACGCGTCCGTCAGCTGCGTGACCAGGCTCTCCGCCGCATCCGCAAGAGCTACGACAAGAAGTACCTGCAAGACAAGAAGAACGCCTTCCTTGCAGCAATCAACATGTAACTCTGCAGCTAACGCAACAAGTAACCTTATCGAGAGCGCCCCGGCATCGCCGGGGCGTTTTTCGTTGGAGGTTTAAGAATCAAAACAGCACTCGGTACGGGACATGCTTACTGTAGCGGCGACCTTTCAGGTCGCGGTATCCCTGACCGCGAGTCGGTAACTGCAACTTGCGAATGTTCAACATGCGGCGTTCCGTGATCGAAGTTGTCGAAGAATCGTTTGCGACAATAGTCGCCGAATCCGCATTCGCTGTAGAATCACCGGGCGGCTCATCGGAATCCACTGTGTCAGCCAATTTCTCTACCAGCACCTCAACGCGACCCGTATATTCGGTACCGTCGTTACCCTTGACCGTATACTTGAAAGAGGCCAAGCCCTTTGCAGCAGGCGCAAACCGCGCCGTATAGCCGCCATTCAGCAGCTCAACCGTGCCGTTTTCCGCCGCAGACACGCTGTACGTGGGCTTTACTTCCTGGAACCCGCGCGTAATCGTGCGCAGGTCAAAATCGCGGGAAGCATCGTCCACAATTCGCATGTGCGAAGCGCCCAGCCAGTTGATATACCTCTCGATACGCACATAGCCGTCGCTTTCCTTGGTCATCGCGTCGTCTTTGGATTTATCGTAACCCATCGCCTCTTCGAAGTAATCGGGTACGCCATCCTTGTCGCTATCCGCAGCAGCCGTCCCTGCAATTACCTCGCCCCAGCCGTTGTTGGTCTTGATCCCCATGGCTCCCACGCTTTTCACCAAGGCTCCTTCTTTCCCCAGTGTCCCCACCTGGTGCCATATTAGGGAATCAATGTCGTCGTAAGGGAGCACGCCACTCTGCGAATTCACGTAACGCCAGGCACTTGCGGCAGTAAGCATCGGGCCACTCGTCGTGAGTTCGCTCCAAGGTTTCGAGAGCTCCTCGCCAGCACCCTGATAGTAATAGATGCTTGACGCCGTCCCATTTAGCACGCCATCCTTATTCGTGTCTATCATATTGCCGCTTGCGTAAATGCTCTGGTTTTTGTCTACCTGGAACCAAGGATTCGAGCCCTTCGGACCATAGACAAAGTAATTATTCACGATGTCGTGATTGAAATGCGTGCTAGTATGCGTCGTGTAGCCCGCCTCAAAATTGTAGAGGATGTTATTCACGAACACATCGTTAATTTTGTCTAGCGGGTTGCGGTTGTGCGTATTCACGAAGGCGTTGTAGTACCACGCCCAAGTACCATCCACCGATTCGATATGCGCCCCGAACTGCTGCCCGATGGGGTTTGCAATCAGCGAATTCTGCACCGTTATGCCCGTCACGCGATAGGAGGCATTATCCGAGGAACCACCGAAATTGTTCCACGGAGCAAGTTCCACCGAACAATGGTCCACAATCACATTCTTGGAATCGTAAAGGTTCAACGCATCGTCCTTTTCGGACGCGGTATTTTCGCCGGGGCGAATGCGCAGGTAGCGAATAATGATATTGCTCTGCTTGCCCGTGCTGAGCTTGCCGCCGTGAATGGCGATTCCCTCGCCCGGAGCCGTCTGCCCCGCGATGGTAATGTTGCTCTTGATGGAAACAGCCGTCTTGATGTTGATGATGCCACCCACGTCAAAGACCACAATGCGGTTGCCCTGGCTCACCGCATCGCGGAAAGAACCCGCACCGTCATCGTTCAGGTTCGTCACGTGGTAAACGCTGCCGCCACGGCCACCCGTGACCTGCGCACCAAAACCCAGCGCCTCCGGAAAAGCCAACGGCTCGGCCCCCGCCCCCATAATACCAAACACTGTTAGGCAAAGCGCCGAAACTGCCGTTTTTGTACCAAACATTCCCATAATCAACATCCTTTACGGGTCCGCACCACCGAACCCGACAAGTACAATATATTTTCTTTTTACGTCAAAAGAAAGATTCTTCCCTAATAACGGTTGTCTATGGACAACACACATTTATCTTGCCGTTTCATCAAGATTCTGCATCAACTTGTGGGTCTCAATAAGGATGGCGATGATTTTGCGGTAATGCGAGATATCGTCGAAGGTAAGGGTGCGATTTTTGCGGTCCTTGAGCCACTTCTGGGCGGGTTGGTAGCCACCAATGTAGAAGTTCCAGGCTAGTTCAGGAACGTTGCCGAAATACTGTGTCTTGTTGATGTAGACTTTCCCGCCAATGTCATCCCCGACTTGGTCGGGAATCTCCTTTTCAAAACGAATCTCGCTTACAGTATTGTCGCCTTCAATATCGAAGGAAGTTTGCTGCGGCGGAATTTCTTCCATCAAGTGCAATTTGCGGAGCTTGTTGCCGATGGAAACGATGCGTTCGAATTCTTCCTTGTTTTCGGGATAAGGAATTCGCGGAAAATCAATTTTAAGGAATTCCTTATATTTTTCACGATAGGATGGCGTATGGAGAACGCCGTAGATGTAATCGAAAATCTGTTCAGGAGTTGTAATATGCGAATTGTCATTCTGAGCGTAGTTCCCTGAGCTTGCCGAAGGGAACGGAGTCGAAGAATCTAGGCATGCGTCGATCTTGTGCCAAATTTTTTCGTCTAGGTTGGGCTTACGAGTTTCACCGAGTTTTTCTTCACCTTCGGTAGGATAAAGGTAGAGCGGGAAAACATTTACATCATCTTTTGACGAGAGTAATGTTTTATCTGTAATCGTGTTAGTTGCGAAAATAGCAAATAGATAATCCCGATTTACACGAATTGTGTTAAGAGCAATGTTGTCATATAACAAGTGCCTCATCGTTCCATATCTTGGTCTTGACATTATGCCATTTGCTTTTCCTGTATATGGAACATATTTTACATCAAATGGTCTATAAGATAAGTTTCTGCAAACGTCAACCCCATTGTTTATTGAAGTTACAACATCTTCTTTTGCGTTTACATAAGACCAGTCACTAGATTCTCTTTCTATTTCGTATTTTGTTTTAAAGCTACTTTCATCAAGTATTTGAAAATCAGAAACAAGAGCTTGTAATTCTATTTTAGAATTACAAATGTTTAATTTATCATTTGAGGTTTTTATTCCTGCTGTATTAACTAACATCAATTCGTCAATTTTAAATCCCTTCTCGTATTCTACCTGAACAGAAAAATCCTTAGGAACAAAGAAATACTGCGGTGCCTGGGGAGCGAGTTCATTCCAAGGAATATTGCTGAACGAGGTCTTAGCAAGAAAATCGTATTTTTCAAAACGTTTGCCGAAGAGTTCATAATGATAAACTTTGGCTAGAGATCCTTCGACTTCGCCCTTACGAGCTTCGCTCAGGATGACGCCCTGTTTTTTCTTAACAAAGATGTTAATGCTTACGCCTTGCATGATGTCGAAAACATTTTCATCTTTGCCACCATCAAAAGCGGTTTCTTTTTTTCTTGTGTTTCCATGCAAATCAAGAATGTAGATTTCATCAAAAGTTTCCATCAATGCTTTTCGCATTTGTCGATGGATAATTCCATCTATAAAACTATTGTTCGAAATATATGCGAGAATTCCTTCGCCATTCTTTTCTACATAGTAGTGACCTAATCGAATGAATTTGATATAATCATCCGAAAGGGGTTGGATGTTTCTCTCGTTTAAATTCTTCTTGTAGGTTTCCGACAATTCTTGAATCCAAACGCTCTTATTGCTACTACTCACGCTATACGGTGGATTTCCAATCATCACCATTACTGGTGTATCGCGTTTGACAAGGTTCGCCTCGCTCGCTTCTTGTGCAAGCCATTGTGCAAACAGCGTTCCCGTGTCATGGTCACATTCTTCGAGGGAATTGGTAAGGAATATGCGAAGTCTCTTGTCCTGCTTTGCCTTGTAACCCGTCTGCGCCAGCACCATGTCCAATTTCAAGTGGGCAACGGCGTATGGAGCCATCATGAATTCAAAACCATTCAGGCGCGGGAGCAGGTGTTCTTCCACATAGTTTTGCCAAGCACCTTTCTGGTTCTCCATTCCAGAATATATCTTGCGGACCACTTCGGCAAGGAATGTTCCCGTTCCAGTTGCAGGATCGAGGATTTGGACTTTATGGTATTCCCGCGTTTCGTATTTCTTGTGGTCTTTGGTGCGATTGTCCGTGTATAGGTTCGAAGTTTGACGAATCGTCACCTTGCTCGTGTCGGCAAGACCATCACTCAAATTGAATCGGGATTTCAGAATTTCATCAACGGCATTGACGATAAAGTGGACAACGGGTTCGGGCGTGTAATAGACACCACACGCCTTTTTCTGCTTGGGGTCGTAGTAGCGCAGAAAATCTTCGTAGAAGTGAATCATGGGGTCGGCTTGACCCGTAGCCTTTCCAAAATTCTTCATGACCTTCGGCATGTCCGTCACCCGGAAAGTTTCTGCTAGGTCATCAACAATCCATGCGATGCTTGTATCTACATCGAATGCGGCGACATTTTGGAAAACTTTGCGCAAGAACGGATTCGTCTTGGGAATGAGTGTAGCAGCTTCTTCTCGGCTGAACGTGTCGGGAGTGTCGTCATGGAGCCTTGCAGCAAACATTCCATAGCAGATTGTCTGTGCGTAAATATCGGCAAATTGACGTTCCGTCAAATCGTGAATCAACACTTTCTGGAAAGATTTCCATTGTCCCGCCAGTTCAC
>JAFXRC010000040.1 GCA_017526585.1 Fibrobacter sp.
GGCGGCCTGTACGGTTACACGTACTTGGAATAAATCGTGATTCACGAAATCGACCCGCACAAATTCAATAACGAATTCAAGGTCGTTGACCCCAAGGTCACCGACTTTGTCATTCGCTACAATGGTTCCAAGACGCTGCTCAAAAAGATTGGCGAAGGCTATGCGATTCCGCAAGTCGGAGAGCTCCTCGCCCTCGAAGGCAAAGCACTCACCGACTTCGAAGGTCATTACCTTTTCAGCATCGACGATACAGCCTTCTTTTTAGACGATAGCAAGGGAACAGTCGAAGCAGAAGCTCCAGCCGGTTACGAATACATGGGCAGCCGCACCTTCCGCGGAATGAATCCCGTAGAACGCATGGGAGGCGCAACCGCCGCACACATCGCCCATTGGGAATCGCTGAATAAGTTCTGCGGCAAATGCGGTAACGTCACCATCCGTGGAGACCACGAGCGTTCCATCATCTGCCCCAAATGCGGCAACGTCGTTTACCCGAGAATTTCTCCTGTGGTCATCGTTGCAGTACGCAACGGCGATAAGCTCCTGATGGCACACAACATCGACAACCCGAACCCGAGACTCTTCTTGATTTCAGGATTCGTCGAAGTCGGAGAAAGCCTCGAACAGGCTGTACATCGTGAAGTCATGGAAGAAGCGGGACTCCGCGTGAAAAATGTCCGCTATTTCAGTTCGCAGCCGTGGCCCTTCAGCGACTCCCTCATCGCAGGCTTTACCGCTGAACTCGACGGCGACGACACCATCCACATGCAAAAGGAAGAACTTTCCGAGGCCATGTGGGTGAAACGCGAAGACATTCCCGAATACGAGACCGATGTCAGCATCAGCTGCTGTCTCATCGAGAACTTCCGCCGCGGATTTACTGTTTCTTGCTAGTATCTGCAGGAGCCGGAGCAGGTTCCGGTTTCGGAGCAAGCATCACAAACAACGTGTCATGCACCACGACCGTATCGCGAACATAGACCGTATCGGGGCGACATGCAACCACAGCAGACGAATCCGCAACAGCACTAGACGACGCGACAGACGAGGAAGACTGCTGAGCCGAAGAAACAGCAACCACAGAAGATGACGATGCGACCGCTGCAGAAGACACCGCACTCTTTTTAGACTCTTCCTCTTCGATTTTTTTTAGCAAGATCTCGCGTTCTTGCTTCAATTGGGCAAGTTCCTTTTTGTAGCGGTCCTTGTTCATCGGACGACGTTCGCGGGCATACTTACCCTCTACGCGATTGATTTTGCGGTCCAGTTCACGAACCTGATCATACAGCGGTCCCTCGCCTTCTACCGATGAGGACGGGCTAAAGAATTCCACAAACTTGGTCCACATGGACTTTTCTTCGGCATTCACTGTCGAAACCAGCAACACCAAACAAGCTACCACGCCTATATGACACGACATCAAGGATTTCATAAACATGCCTTCAATGATAGAAAATTCATCTAAAAGAGCGTACCGCAAACGCCCCACCCCTTTACAAACGGCGCAATTTTTCTAAATTAACAACACTCGCGGGAGTAGCTCAGTTGGTAGAGCGCGACCTTCCCAAGGTCGATGTCGAGGGTTCGAAACCCTTTTCCCGCTCTAAAATAGAAGGATCCCTCTTGGGGTCCTTCTATTTTATATTTGGGGAAAGATTTTGAAGCCGAGTCGAGGGTTCGACTAAATTCTTTTATGGACGCAAGTCCGTGAAAAGAATTTAGGACTTACCGCGTAGCGGTAAGCCCGTAGGGCGGCAAGCCAGCCGCGAAGCGGGAACTGGCGAAGCCGTCAAACCCTTTTCTTTAGTTGTTGTGAGTTAACAAACCCTTTTATAACTATAAGTAATAATCCGGCCTAATTCCTAACACGCGTTCATCCGCCTCAAGCTCATCCGCCGGCACATTCCGCCCCACCACAAGCGCCGAATCAAAACCGGCAACACGCGCGCCAAGCACATCCGTGCCCAAGGTATCGCCCACCATCAGCACTCGCGCCCCCTCAGGCAAACTCCGCTTGACCTTTTCCCAAATCGCCGGGAATGGCTTTCCCAAATAAAATGTCTCGCAGCCCGCTCCCCCATTCGCCTCGCACATGGAATCGCGGCGGAGCCTTTCGCTAAGCGCACCCGAAACTGGATCGCGAACCGTCACGCCATCGTCCCCAGGAATCTTCGGTGCCCAGGCATCGGAATTCAGCACCAAGAGAATCGCGCCCGGACGCTGCAAAATTTTCACCGCCTGCGCATAGGTTTCGGGAGTATCCTTCGCCGATGAAATCGCCACTATCGGTTCCACAGGTTCCGCAGCCGGAGCCACAGCCTTGATGCAGCAGCTTTCAAGCACATGCTTGCCCGTTTCACGGCCTATGTAGTAGACTTCGTGAACATCGCGACGATTCACCCCACGATAACGCAGCTCCGCACACAAATCCCTGAGCAAGCTCCCCGAAGAAATCGTCTCGGCCTCGCTAAACGCGAAGCCTCGCTTTGCCGCATCCGCAGCCAGCACAGAATCCACATCAGACGCCGCATTCGTAATCAGGCGCATCTGCTTACCCGCCGCGCGCAGCATTGTATACCAATCCAGCGCGCCCTCGTAAACAAAGCTTCCACGGTTATACAGCGTGCCGTAACCGTCAAAGCAGAACGCATCGTAACGGTCGAGCAATTCTTCCATGCACACACGCCGCAGCGCGAGCGACTCGCCACCAGCGAGCACACTCATCCCCACGCCCTGCGATTCAATAATCTGCTTATACCGCAGGTAGATTTCTGTTTCGAATTGGGTCATCGACTCAATCGCAGCCTAGCAGCGGCTATTCAAAATGCCGTAATCGCGGCCTTCCACCGGAATCACCAACTGCAACTTCGAAAGCACATCGATATGCTTGTCAAATTCAGCCTTGAAATCTTCGCCAAGCACTTCTTCGTCATCATGCGCAAGATTGTAGGCAATGTAGCTGCCGTCCGGGAAAATTGAAATGCAGCAATCCCACGTGATGTCGCCTTCCTGCTCTTCTTCGTCGTCTTCGCGATCCTTGCTTTCGAGCATCAACATCGGGCGCGGAGCAGGAATCGCTTCGGCATGGCCGTTTTCGAAAATAAAGTAGTTGCGGCTCACCAGCTCGTGTTCCAGCGCCATCGTAGAAGGAGTGCGTTCGAACTCGTTGCGGAGCCTGCGGATATTGCCCAGGTCATCTTCGTACGGATCCTGGAAATCCTGCGGCAACACCACCTGGTAATAGTCGAATTCCTTGCCACTCTTGGCGTAGGTCTCTTGCCATTCGCGCGGCGGCTCCGGGCGATATGTCAAAAAGTCCTCGAACGCATCGAGGATATCGAACAGGCGAGAATCCCAGGGTTCATTCTTCTGGTTCTGCACCAGTTCCATAAAATTCTTCAGGCGTTCCTCGCCCGACACTTCTTTCAGTTCTTCATCTTCAGCCATCTACCATTCCTCCACCGTCTTTTTCGTAAGGCTCATCGCAATGTCCTTCTCGTAATAAGCCGGTTCGCTAATAAAAATCGGGTACACCGGGCTTTCGCCTTCGTACAGAATATCCTTGCCATCAAAAGTGCGGAACAACTTGTCGCCACTCTTGAGTTCGCGATAATCCTTGCCCAGCAATTCCGGGTGAATCATCGCCTGAATTGCGCCACCGCCCTGCGGCTTCGGGTAGCCCAAATCCTTGAACTGCGTGTAAACATCCACCTTAATTGGCGCTCTTTTCTGCAATTCACCGCGGTTCCATTCCTCAGCCAGTTCCAAGTAACGCTTCACCAGGCGTTCCGTTTCCTCGAAAATCGCGGCATCCAGCGTTCCGTGCTGCTGCGGACCAATCTCAATACAAACATCCGCCTTCGCCACCGTTCCAAAGTACGGCGAAGCAGAGCGTTCTTCGGGCTGGTAATAAATCCACGCATCGTCGAATTCCTGCGTCAGCACCGCCGAGGCACGCATCGTAAACGGGTCACGCGCCGAGACAATCAGGCAGTTGCCCATATTCGAGCCCGTGTTGTGCACATCCAAGAGCAAGTCCGTCTTGGTGGCAGCCCCCTTCGGGCCATACAAAGCATTCAGTTCCTTCGCGCGGCGGAATTCATACTGTTGCGGATCAGCGTTCACATCCAGGCACGTCTGCGAAAAAGCGCGGTTCAAGTCAAAGTCGCGATACCGGCGGTTCAGACGAACAGCCTCAGGGTTAGAAAGCACCAAATCGACCTTGGCGCTACAAAGCGAACTGTAACATTCGGGGTGTTCCATCCATTTCTGGACCAAGCGCACGCCCGTCCGTTCGTTACCATGGGTTCCCCCGGCAACGACAATGGTATTAATCAAACTCATGTCCATAATATAGAAAATCCCCGCTTGCGCAGGGATTTAAAATCGATCTCACCACACCGTGTTTTCAGTTTTCACCGTTATGCATTTCAGTCTGCTCACGGTCTATGGTGTATGTCAGGTATTCCTTGAAGTCACGGTCAATCGTAACCCCTTCGAAATTCTCGACATTATCAATATGAACATCGAATACCGACTGATTGTCAATCCATGCCTGGATATCGAAGTTTTCGATCGTGATTGTATTATCACGCGGGCCTTGCGCCACATATTCGAGTTTTGATTTCGCGACCCACCCCTGACCGCAACTTCCCTTCACAAGAACCTCCGTATCGGAATCCTTGAGAATCGTCAGTTCGTCATTGAAGTGAGCGGTGCAGACAACCGCGCCACCACCTTTCTGGGCTGTGACATCGATGTCTCCCAACTTTGACTTAACCTTCCTGGCAGCGAAAGAGGTCGATACCAGAACGGCTAGCATTACAAACAACATTATTTTTACGCTTTTCATGATGGACCTCCGTGTTATCGGGGCAACCAACCGCCCCACCTCCAAGATACAAACCACCCCATTCGCCAAACCAGCGAATGTAAACATTTTTATAGTCCAAGTTGGAATAACGATTTTTATAAAAAAAGGAAGAACGAACTCGCATTCGCCATTGAGGAAATTTATTATATTAAACACCATGTCAAAAGATGAAGACGAAATCGAAGAAGTTGAAGTTCACGAGATTCACCGGGAAGATTCTTCGGTAGAAGATCAATCATCGAACATGAAAAAGGCTTTGGCGGTGGTGCTGATGCTTGCCGCTCTGGCTTATGACGCCTCTCCGGTAGACTTGATTCCAGACGTTCCCATCATAGGCTGGATAGACGACGCGGGTCTCACACTTGCCGCAGGCATCAACCTGATTCAACAGTTTGTCGGGAACCAGAATGCAAGCTTGATAAAGCTCCTGAAATACGCCAAGTGGACATTCGTCTCGATGGTCGCCATCGCCGTTTTACTGCTAGGCGGTCTAATCGCCCTGATCATAAACCTGATTGCCAAGTAAATCATACCTGTCTTAACCACAACGCAAAGAAATAATCTGACAGCCGGTACATTCCCTCCCTTTTCTGGCGTCAGCGCAAAAATTACCCTCTAAAAACAAGCTTTTGCGCATCATTCGCCTTACGCATTTGTCGTCTAATTTCTATCTTTTCGCCCGTATTTTATTGTACAGTAAAAAACAAGGGATTTATCCCACAGGAAAACACTATGAAAAAGATCAAGTTCCAGGATACCTCGTTCCGCGATGGTTTCCAGTCTATTTTCGGTGCTCGTGTCTTCGCCAAGGACTTCATGCCCGCTGTCGAAGCTGCCGTCAAGGCCGGCATCACCCACTTTGAAGCTGGTGGCGGCGCCCGTTTCCAGGCCCTGTACCAGAACTGCGGCGAAGACGCATTCGACATGATGGACGAATTCCGCCGCGTGGTGGGTCCGAACATCCGCCTGCAGACCCTCGCCCGCGGTATCAACGTGGTGGCCCTCGCTCCGCAGCCGCGCGATATGATCAAGCTCCATGCCGACATGTTCAAGAAGCACGGCATGACTCGTATTCGTAACTTCGACGCCTTGAACGACGTCAACAACCTCATTTACTCCGGTAAGTGCATCACCGACGCCGGTCTGGAACACGAAGTCGTCGTGACCATGATGGAACTTCCTCCGGGATGCGACCTCAACGCCGCCCACAACCCGGAATTCTACGAACGCATCCTGCGCAACATCTTGGACGCAGGCGTTCCGTTCGCTTCCGTTTGCTTCAAGGACGCTTCCGGTACCACGAACCCGACCAAGGTTTATGAAACCTTCAAGCGCGCCCGTAAGCTCCTCGGCGACAAGGTTGAACTCCGCATCCACAGCCACGACACCTGCGGTACCGGTGTGGCCCAGTACAAGGCTGCTATCGAAGGTGGCGCCGATGGCGTCGACCTCGGCCGCAAGCCGCTTTCCGGCGGTACGGCTCAGCCGGACCTGTTCTCCATGTTCCACGCCCTCAAGGGTACGGACTACAAGCTCGCCCTCGGTGAAGACAGCATCGTCGACGATCACATTCCGGAACTTATGGAAGCGAACAACGTCGCAGTGGAATGCCTCAAGGACTACAACTTCCCGCCTGAAGCCCGCCAGATTACCACCGACGTGATCTTCAGCCCCATGCCGGGTGGCGCTCTTACCGCCAACACCCTCATGATGCGTGAAACCAAGACCTTCCACCTGTTCCCGAAGGTTATCGAGAACATGAGTGAATGCGTGCGCCGCGGTGGCTTTGCCTCTTCTGTGACGCCGGTTTCCCAGTTCTACTTCCAGCAGGCATACATGAACACCCTGAACCAGGCCGCAGGCCGCGGTACGTGGTTCAAGATGACGGAAGGCTACGGCAAGATGCTCCTCGGCTACCAGGGCAAGACCCCGTGCGAACCGGATCCGGAGCTCGTGAAGATTGCTGCCGACCAGTTCAACATGAAGCCGTTCAAGGAAGCCTATCCGGGCATCCAGTGCGCCGAAGAAATCCTTCCGCCGGGCATCCCGGCTGCGAAGAAGCTCCTCGAAGAAAATGGCCTGCCGGTTACCGACGAGACCATCTTCATCACGGGCTGCCTCCAGACGAAGGCTGGCAACAAGGGTATCGA
>JAFXRC010000041.1 GCA_017526585.1 Fibrobacter sp.
CATAGTTTTGCCAAGCGCCCTTCTGATTTTCCATACCAGAATATATCTTGCGGACAACTTCGGCAAGGAATGTTCCCGTTCCAGTTGCAGGGTCGAGGATTTGAACTTTATGGTATTCCCGCGTTTCGTATCTCTTGTGGTCTTTGGTTCGATTGTCCGTATATAGGTTCGACGTTTGACGAATCGTCACCTTGCTCGTGTCGGCAAGACCATCACTCAAATTGAAGCGGGTTTTCAGAATTTCGTCAACGGCATTGACGATAAAGTGGACGACGGGTTCGGGCGTGTAATAAACACCGCAGGCCTTTTTCTGCTTAGGGTCGTAATAGCGCAGAAAATCTTCGTAGAAGTGAATCATCGGATCGGCTTGACCCGTAGCCTTTCCAAAATTCTTCATGACCTTCGGCATGTCCGTCACCCGGAATGTTTCTGCCAGGTCATCTACAATCCATGCGATGCTTGTGTCGACATCGAATGCGGCGACATTCTGGAAAACCTTGCGCAAGAACGGATTCGTCTTGGGAATGAGTGTGGCCGCTTCTTCTCGACTGAACGTGTCGGGAGTGTCGTCGTGGAGTCTTGCCGCAAACATTCCATAGCAGATTGTCTGTGCGTAAATATCGGCAAATTGCCGTTCCGTCAAATCGTGAATCAGCACCTTCTGGAAAGACTTCCATTGTCCCGCCAGTTCGCCCGTCTTTTCGCTATCGGTTTCGAGAGTCTTTTCAATCACTTCGGCAAGGAGGCGCGCCTTGGCGGCCATCATCTGCGCCAGTTTTGTAGAACTCGTAATTTTCTGCGGCATTGATTCCGCGAGGTGCACCACCATTTCCAAAAACATCGGGACATTGGTGTCTATCAGCGCAATCTTATTTCCTTTGATTTCTGCGATTCGGATGCTATTGATAAATTCGCCGTTTTCATAAGCATGGAAATCAAGGTAATCTGTGAAAAGGATATGGTCTAGTGAGTTCTTGTAGCGGTTGAACTGTTCCTTGTGCTGGCGGTTTCCATCCAGGTCGCTATCGCCGATGTCCTTTGCCTCTACGAACGCAACGGGAATGGATGTTGCGCCTTTCCCTTTCGCGATAATGTAGTCCGGCGCTCCGCACTGGATGCGGCTCGGTTCGTTGGTGATGGTGAATTTGGGAAGCAAGTCACCAAGTAGTTTCGCAAGTGCCGGGCGGTAGCTGTGCTCTGTCGCCTTGCCCGTAGAAAACTGCTTGGAAACCTCGTCGATGTATTGTGCGACGGCTTGAATCTTGCTTTTGTCCAAATCGACCATGGCGGCTCCAGCGTTGCGAGAGCCGTTCCTTGTTTCGCCGCGATTTCCACAAATAAAAAAAGGCGTGGAGTCGCAGTGCTTATCACTACTGCGGGCTACCACACCCTTTGCACAATAAGCACAAACGACCCACGCCCCGATTGGGACGTGAGCGTTCGTCTTATTCTCGTGCAATTTGAAAGTGGTAGTTTCAGTAGTGAGAATAAGAGACGAATCTCAAAAATTCCGGTCGCTCCGAACCATTCGGTACGGGGCTATTTTCAACTGCAATATAGATTATTGGAATGGCAAAAGAATCCTGTGGAGCCTAAGGATGTTGTGAAAAATTGGACGAGGTCAAAAAATACAATAGAATACTTAGGTTTATGGGAAATGTTGAACAATCCCGACTTCAAAGGGGTCGAATTCGACCCCTTTTTAAAAGAAGCTGGTAGCCATTCGTTCACTATGAGCCCTTCTCGATGGATTGAAGTGGATTACGACCCCAAAGGTGTGGACTTTTTCGCAACGAAAGTCAACACCCCGGAATAAAAAATTGTCCATTTAAGGTCTTATTTGTATACTTTTAGGGCAGTTGTTTGATGTTTGGAGTGTTTATGGGACTCTATTCCTTAAAAAAATTCACAGCGGCCGCCACCGTAGTTGCATTTGGCTGCAGTTTGGCAAACGCCATTACCCCGAATAAGCTCGTTTCGGGCGGACTTCTCGCACATACGGGTGCCACGTCCACCGATTACTTGACCGACGGTTACCTGACCAACTGGAAAAGCAGCAACGCCAAGGAAATCGCGATAAATGTAGGCGAAGGTCCGAGTAAATTGCTCATCAACTGGGAATCCTACGGCGATTGCGCCTGGGCAACCGATTTTACGAGTGGCTGCGGGCATACAGGCGTCGCACTTTCTAACTTCAAGATTTTGACCTCGGCAAATTCCACCGACGGCACCGATGGCGACTGGGAAGTTGCCGCCTCCATCGAGAACAACCCTGTAATGGCCCGCGGCGTGACGATCGACTTTGCAGGCAAATCGTGGTTCAAGTTCGTCAGCGAAGGCGAAGTGGGTCAGCTTCTTGAAATCGAAGCATTCGACATGAGCAATGGCGGTACCGACACCTGGTTCTTTATGGGCTCAAGCATCAGCCAGATGGGAATCAAGCAGCAAGACACCGATTCCACCACGGCGCAGCTCATTCACGCACGATTCCCCGAATATACGCCAGCCATGTTGCGCGGAGGCATCGGATGCATCAACAGCACCGAAGTCGTGGAACACTTGAGCGAATACCTTGAATATGCCGGCAACGTAAAATTCTGGGCCATCGAAATGGGCACCAACGATGCCTGGGGCGGTGGCGACTGGAATCTGAATACCTATGTAAGCAACATGCAGACGATTATCGATTCCGCAAAGGCTCATGGAATCACTCCCGTTATCGCAAGAATTATCGCGACGGATTCCGCCAAGGCGGGCTGGCAAATCAACCCCGCCTACTTGGATGCAGTAGACAAATTAATCAAGGATAACGGCTTACCGCAGGGTCCCGATTTCTACAGCTACTTCAAGGAACACCCCGAACTGCTCGCAAGCGACGGCGTTCACCCAAATTCCGATACGAAAGGCGGTCAAGCCATGCATCACCTGTGGGCAGAAGCATTAGCTCCCCTGTATGCCGCAGGCGATACCGCAACAACTCCCGATAATTTCACCGATTTAAAAGCAGCGAGAACCTCGAAGTTCAGC
Source organism: Fibrobacter sp. (assembly GCA_017526585.1). Taxonomy (GTDB): domain Bacteria; phylum Fibrobacterota; class Fibrobacteria; order Fibrobacterales; family Fibrobacteraceae; genus Fibrobacter. The sequence continues at coordinate 3,028 of JAFXRC010000041.1, forward strand.
GTGCCCACTGTACGCATTTATAAAAAAGACAACTTGCTTTACATCGAACGGTTCGGCAAACGATTTGATTTAACGGGACATCAGTTCTAGAACTCACAAAAATTGACTTTATCAATGCAAAAGCACCCCGGCATTCGCCGGGGCACCTTGGCTTGGTTTCATCGATTTAACGGAAAATGTTTATTGATTTCGCTTCGCGGTAGCTGCCGGTCGTTACCTTGACGATATAGGCCCCCGAAGGCATTTGACTCAGGTCAAAGGAATACGCGTGCGCACCTGCGCCCTGCACTCCCACTACTTCCTGGGCAATCAAAGCACCAAAGCCCGTAAACAGGCTGATTTTTACATTGTCGCGCTGCGGAAGCGTGTAGCGAACCTCGATCTGTCCGCGACGAAGCGCAAGGTCGATATGAGTCGAAATTCCTTCGAGTCCATACATCAGCGCCATCGTTGCCTCGCCGCTTCCCTTTTCGTTGGTGATAGACACGTTTACCTTGAACAGCACCGATTTTCCGTTGTGCGAAAGGCCCTGCGTAAAGCTGTACTTTTCACCGTCCCTCACGCGGTTCGGATAATGTCCGACGGCAAGCGTTCCCTTCGACAAGTCGGCTTCGCTGAACACGTAGGCGGACTCGCCCCATTCCACCACCTTGCCGTCTTTACCGAACCAGTGTCCCAAAGCGATGGCGGTGCTGTTGGTCACTATGTTGCCGTCGCTTTCCTGGGCAAAGAAGGTCGCCTGAGAAAGAGTCGCCGCAGAAAGTCCAAGCTTTTGCGCGATTTCGTTTACATCAAATTTTGCCGCAACCGTCGCATAGTTATCGTCAATCGGAAGAGTCACCGTAATGGTGTATGTCGTGGCATCGTCCGAGACAACCTTTTCGGAGCTACTGGAAGCCAATTCGCTGCTTGAACTTGCAGGTGCGACAGAGCTGCTCGATGCAAAGGAACTACTGGACACCGCCGGGACCTCGCCGATTTCGGGCCACTTGTAATCCAGTTTAAAGTCGTTGTAGTACTTGACGTTTGCAGCCCCTGCGCCACTCACGCCCGTCTCCAGTTTCAACTTATAATCGTAATGCAGCTTGCGAATTCCCGTATTGCCGGTGTACTGGTAATCGGTATTCACGATGACCGCGAAAACCATCTGCGCACCGTTTGTCGAAGAAGGCGTTTTGTCGAGGCGAAGCGTTGCAGAACCTTCGCCCGTGATGGGTTCGCTGTAAACAGGCGTACCGTCGGTCGCGCGGTAGCACAGCAAGAAGTTCATATTCTTGTTATTGGAATTTGCTCCGTTCGGGTAGAAACTCACCGTCACTTCTTTTGCGCCGTTTTGCACCTTCAGCGGAACCACGTTCGAGCCAGACCAACCCGGAGTCGTTTCCTGATCTGGCACAAGGTAGCCGTTGCTTTCTGTCACCGTCTGGTAGGGCGTCATGGTCCAGGTGTAGCTATACTTGTTGTTATCCCACATGTCCTGTTCCCAATACGTCTGGCTTCCGAAATTCTGGTTCAGCAGGTTCTTGATTTCGCTAGACCATTTTTTCATGTCAAGCATCGCAAGCCTTGCACGGAATTCGGTGATGAGCCTACGCACGCCCGCATCGCCCAGGCCCTTATCGAGGCCGTAAGTTTCAAGCAGATACTTGGTCTTGCCATAAGCATTCCCGTAAATCCAGCGCACTGCGCCCGTGCCAATCCACGTTCCAATGAACGTCGGGAAGATGTTGCTGTACTGCGAGCCACCCAGCAGGTAACGCTGATTCTTTCCTGTCACGCCACCGTCATCGGCACCGCCGCCGGGGCCACCGAAGGTACCGTCGATGAGCCAGCCCGAATAGCATTCGATCGGCATAAACGGTGCAATGACCGTCGCCGCATTCAAGAAACCCATGCCGCTGTATACACCATCGCGGTGACTGAACATATCCTGCTGAATCCAGGTGTTACCCGCTTCCTGAAACCAGTGTGCATCCTTTGCGCCGGGGTAACCGTTCGTCATCGAGTGGATTCCCTCGTGAATCATCGCATCCATCTGCGCCACGCGATCGCGGTAGGGGCAACTCGTATTGAAGCTGTACAGCGGATAGAACGAAGCGGCCACGGCCGTGTAGCCAGCCACCCATGTTTGCCAACCGCCCGTCGTGTCTTCCTTTGCTCCACCGGCACATGTCCCCGAGCCGTAGTAATAAACGGCGCTGTACTGGCCGTCCTGCGCCTGGGCATCCGGCGCCCACCCCATCTCATTGTACAAATACTCAAAGTCAGTATCGTACTTCTTGAGAATTGAATCAATTGTCACGTCAGTAATGCGGCTGTCGCGATCCTTGCCCCAATAAAACGCCCACCACTTACCGGCCTTCTTTCCGGTAACACCCGAACAATTGTTATTGAACTTGGTCGGCGGCTGAATGTCACCCAGATTCGACTTCGTGTCGTAATCCAGGTCGCTGCGGTAACCGGGCCATGTGTAAGCATCACCCGACGCCGCGTATGCGTGAACACCTAGGGCTGCCGTCAAAACAGCGCCCGGAATCAATCCCAAACAACTTTTTTGCATAACACACTCCAACTTTTATGCAATAAAAAAATACTCCCTAGCTGGCCAAGGAGTATTGAAAATTTTATTTACGCGTTGTCTACAGACAACGGGTGTTTTTGGGGAAGGATGTTGTTCAAAAGTTTTCTATATTCCCACCATCATCGGAAATTCCGGTTCTTTTTATATCCCCCGACAGGGGTCCCTTTTGGGAACGCCGTAGGCGTCAATTGCGTTCCATAGGCAAAACTATGGAAAAAATCAAGAAAAATGAAGATTTCCGCCTATGCGGGAACGACAAGTTGAACCCTCTCATAAAATCGGGTTCCGGTGAAATCGTACTTTATCAGCCGGAAGGCGAAGTCCGGCTGGAAGTGCGCGTTGAAAATGACACCGTCTGGCTTACGCAGATGCAAATGGCAGAATTATTTCACGCCACAAAGCAAAATGTGAGTTTGCACATTGCGAACATATTCAAAGAGGGCGAATTGACACAAAATCGAACTGTCAAGGAATACTTGACAGTTCAACAAGAAGGTAAGCGATCCGTTTCCCGTAAGGTTTTGTGGTATAATCTTGATGTAATTATTTCTGTCGGTTACCGAGTCAAATCAATCGCCGGGACGCGATTTCGTCAATGGGCTCTGGGCATCCTAAAAGACTACATGCTCAAAGGCTACGCTGTGAACCAGCGGAAGATGATGACGGACCTGCAAATCGCAGATCGATTATACGAACAGCGGCAACTGATCGACAACCAGAGCGAGAAACTTGACAACATGGACACCCGCCTTTCTGCCGTAGAAAAGCACATTGATTTCTTTGTCAAGGCCGGACAAACTCCCACCAGCGGCATTCTCACAACCGGGACTCGGTTTGACGGATTTATTCTGATTAGCGATTTGGTGAAAGCCGCAAAACATTCGCTCACATTCATCGATCCGTATGCAACCATTGATGTATTGAAATTCGCAGCAATGCGATCAAAGGGAGTTTCAGCAACAATCTATTCGGCACGCATCACTCCTGAATTCAAGGAGGCGGTGGCATTGCACAACAAGCAATATCCCGGTTTGGAGCTGAAAACCATGCGAACAGTTCACGACCGATTCTTACTACTTGACGACATAGTTTACCACCTTGGAGCAAGTTTTAAAGATATGGGAAACGAAATGACAGCCTATATTATAATGGATTCCGCAACGCCCCAGCAAATCATCTCATCAATCCAGGAAAGCATGAAAGGGAAATAATTCTCCAAATCACCTACCAGTAACCACAGGCCAGTAATTTTCGGGACGCTGGTTCAGGTAAGTGAGCCGCGTCCAGGCGTCGTCGCGGAAGCAGCCTCCCAGCATGAGTTCGTCAATCGTACCGGTAAAGCTACCCACTTTAAAGTCAACCTTTTCACGTACGCCACTCCAGGCGATTTGTTCCGGCTCCGTTTCAATTTTACTGTCATTCACATAGAAATTGGACTGCGAAGTCGTGTGGCGGCTGAAGGCAACATAGACCCACTCGCCCGCCTTAATATCAGACGTTCCAGACACCCAGGCGTATTTTATTGAATCGGAACTCGTATCGGGAACCCAGAGGTCAACCACAAAGCCCTTCTCCGGATCATAGCGCAACGCATATTCCTTGGACTTTTCAAAGAAGGTCTGTTTTTCTTCGAGATTGTCAAGTTTTACCCACACCGAGAAGCAGAAATATCCGCTGCCGTCATAATTCAAGTTCACCTTGCGCGAGGAATCAGCCGCACTCGAATTCTCTGCAACAATAACATCGCCTTCATCAAACTTTGCACCCTTGCCCACAACACCGTCGGCAGGCTCGGCTCCTGTCGGCAGTCCCGCGAAGTAGCCCTTTTCCGCACCATCGCCCACAGGTTCAAGGCCGCTATCGAAATGCCACACCAGCGAATAGCTGCGGTTTGTCGGGAACACATCCTTTGCGTACGCGGGGTCCATGGTGTTGTCAAAATGGAGTTCCAGCGAATCGGAAACATTCAGCGAATCGACACTCACCCAGAACACGGCTTCCTTGGCAGAAGCGTCAAAGTAGGTTTGCGCAATAGGAAGCTTCTTGCTGCGGTTTCCATCCTGCGAAATGCGCACGGCCTCCCAGCGACCGTTCACCACCTCCGCGGAATCAAAAGCAATTTCTTTTTTCGTCAAGCGGATGGCCAGCGGGAAATCGCTCACGACGGTGCCGAGTGAATCGATTCCTTCAGGGAGCGCAAGCGCTGCCTTGAAGGTGTAAGTCACCGAATCGCCCCAAACAGTCGTTTCTTCAGGCTTTACGGAAACATCCTTAAATTCAAACGGATCCATGCCATCCATGTAAACAACAATTTCAAAAGTATCAGCAGGGAGGCTATCGACCACGATTTTCCCGTTCTGCACAGAAACCCTTCTGCGAATCGTCGTCCCGATGACAATGGCCTCACCGCTTTGGTTTTCGCGGAACTCGCCCGATACGAGAAGTTTGACCGTACCCGGACCTTGCAACATGTCGTTTACGGTAAGTGGTTCATCTTGTTCGGCACTCAGATTCTGCACAAGAAGCATCTGGCCGGATTCCTGATGGAAAGCTTCGAGAGTGAAGCTTCCCGACGGGATGGAATCAAACTCGTAGTTGCCGTTTTCATCCGTTTCGGTTTCGAACGCAGAGGGTAGAACCTGTTCAGCCTCGCTTGCAGCAATGATGTTGTAGTCGCCCGGCACGCACTGCACCCGCGCATGCACAGCCGGCTTGCCGCCATCCAATACCAAGACACCCGCGAGTTCCGGGGACCCCGTCTCGGCGCTATTGCCCGCCACATGGCTGTCGGACGAGCACGCCGCAAGAATGGAAAGGGCTCCGCCCACTGCAAAAACGGAAAAACCAGGAGCTACGGCAAAGCTCCTAATACGACCAAAAAATGATCGCAAGCCGCGACTTGTTTCAACACTCATCACCACTAATATAAATATAGATTCTCAAAAACGGAATCAAAACACCCCTAAAAAATAGCCGTTGTTCACAGACAACGCCCAAAAAAGCAAAAAAACGGCATTTTTTGTGTTCCCACGCCACTCTTTTTATATACATTCAGGGTATATGACACCGCAAGCACTGAGACTATCCGAGATAACGATTAGCAATCTGCGCTCTATCCAGAGGCAGACGTTTCCTCTCAGTAGCTTCACAGCCCTTATCGGATACAACAATGCGGGCAAGACGAACATCCTGATGGGTATCCGTTGGCTTCTGTCCAAATTTTCATTCGACATTTCATACTTCGACGACCCGAACCGTCCTGTCGAGGTCATCGGCGTTTTCGATGGCATCACGGAACAGGTACTCAGCCGCTTGGGAGAAGAATACGCCCAGGAAGTGCGTCCCTTTCTGCAGAATACGCCGCAAGGTGCCGGACGTCTGCGCGTCAAAAAAGTGCAGCGCATCCCCGGCGAAAATCCGGACAGCATCGAACTTTTTGTTTTCGTTCCGAGTAACCACCGCAAGGGCGACAAGCGGGAATGGGTCAGGCCCAATGACGCGTTCAAGTTCGCGTACCACCGCATGTTCCCCGAAGCAATCGCCATTTGGGACTTCGAAGGGAATCAGGCTTTCACCAAACTATTGCACGAAATTTTCAAGCCGCTAGAACGCCGCTTCGGTAGCGAAATCAATTCGCTCCTCGGCAAGTTCAGCGACTTACTTTCACCGAGCAGCGAAAATCGCGCCGCCGAAATCGGCGCGTTCGACCGCGAAGTCAACGAGAAGCTTTCACCGCTGTTCCCCAGCGTGAAAGTGGAGCTCGACATTCCGATGCCGACGCTTGAAACATTCCTCAAGAAAGCGAGTCTAAAAGTCATCGACGAAGACGACGGATTCGAACGCGACATCAGCTGCATGGGCGAAGGCAGCAAGCGAGCCATCCAGATGGCCCTGGTGCGCTACCTAGCCGATGTGAAGAAGCACCACCACAACCATTACCTGAGCCGAACGCTCTTGCTCATCGACTCGCCGGAACTGTTCTTGCACCCGCAGGCAGTAGAACTCGTGCGCGTGGCACTTAAGAACTTGTCGAACGAAGGCTACCAGGTAGTATTCGCAACGCACAGCGCCCAGATGGTCACCAGCGAAGATGTCAGCACATCGCTGCTTATCCGCAAGAACAAGGAACGCGGCACATTCATGCGCAAGCGAATGGAAGACGCTGTGCACCAGGTGGTGCAGGATGCGCCAAGCCAGCTGCAGATGCTTTTCAGCCTGTCAAACAGCAACGAGCTCCTGTTCGCCGACTATGTGCTTTTGACCGAAGGCAAGACCGAATGGAGAGTGCTCCCGGCACTGTTTGAACGCATTACCGGGCAGTCCTTCGCCCTGATCAAGTGCGCTCTGGTGCGTCAGGGCGGCGTGAGCAACACGCGAAAGAGTATGCAGGTGCTTGCAGCCATGGACATGCCTGTACGCGCCATCGTCGATTTGGATTACGCCTTCACGACGGCAACCCGCGACGGGTTCCTGGAAGCAAACGACCCCGACATCAAATACTGCCGCGACCTTTTCCGCGAACTCGCCTTTCACAACCACCTGCGACTTGTAAACGGGCTCCCCGTCAACAAGCACAGCAACATCAATGCGGCAACGGCGTACGCCATGATGGCATCGATGGAAGAAGCTCAACAACCGATTCGAAGCATTCACGCAAAGCTCCGCAGCCAGGGCATCTGGGTATGGACACGCGGCGCCATCGAAGAGCACTTGGGACTCGAAGCAAAGAATGAACAGGCTTGGAGCAAATTCATCGAACGGAGTAAATCACCGAATTTCATCAAGACCCTCCCCGATTACAAGGGCATAGAGGAGTTGTGTCAGTGGATTATTGACGGAAGCCACGGAAACTAGCTTTTCTGTAGCACCATAAAATTCTATATTGATTTCTAATGAAGAAGCTTATTCACGACAGAGGTGTTTGTCTCGCCTGTGCAGGCTGCGTGGGCATTTGCCCCAAGATGGCGCTGGACATGCACGGGCTAGACTTGCAGATTGACTCCGAAAAATGTATCAAGTGCGGCATTTGCACCAAGGCGTGCCCCGTCGGCGCACTCACGATTACGGAGGTCGAAAATGCTTGATTCCCATTACGATGTCGTGGTGATTGGCGCAGGGCCCGGCGGTTCTGTCGCCGCAAGGAACTTAGCGCGGGCGGGGCACAAGGTGCTTCTGCTCGAAAAGCGCGAACGTATCGGTTTCCCGGTGCGTTGTGGCGAGGCGAGTACGACGCTTGCCGATTTGCAGACCTACGGTCCTATTGACGAAAGCTGTATCGAAAGCATTATCAACGGACTCTTCATTTACGGCCCTGCCGGAGTAAACATTGAAGTTCCGAAGCCCGCCACCGGCATCATGCTGAACCGCGAAGTTTTTGATCCGTGGCTTGCAAAGCTTGCCGCCGATGATGGCGCCCAGGTAGAGACATGCGCCCGCGCCGAGTTTGTAAGCGGCGTAGAAGGTGACTCGCGCATGGTCCGCGTCGTGCTGGGCAAGGGAAATGGCGACGGTAGCGTCACCGAAACCGCTACGCAGGAAATTTTTGCGAAGATGGTCATCGCCGCTGATGGCGTTGAAAGCCGCATCGGTCGCATGGTCGGCATCGATTCCGCCCAGAAGCCCCGCGAAACCTGTACGGGCGTCGACATCCAGGTGCAAGGAATCTTGACCAAGCCCGACTACTTGACCTTCTGGCAGGGTCACGACTTCATCAACGACGGATACATCTGGAGTTTCCCGAAGCAGAAATCGAACGTGACTAACTTCGGTGCGGGTTTCTTAGCGAACGGAAGCCACACAGGCAACATTCTCGAAATCACTATGGAATGGCTCGAAAAGCTTTTCCCCGGCGCAAAAATCAACCACACCGTCGGTGGACTCGTTCCCGTTTCGAGCACCCTCAAAGACTATACGCTTGATCGCTTCGCCCTGGTGGGCGACGCCGCCCACCACACCAACCCGCTTACGGGTGGTGGCATCGCTGCCGCGATGCGGGCGGGCAGGTTCTGCGCCGAATACGTGGATCAGGGACTCAAGGCTACCTCCGGCGACGCCGCGGTACTCAGCCGCAAGTTCCTGAAGCAGTACGAACAGCGCTGCTACGACTACTTCGGAAAGATGCACGAATTCGAATACAAGTTCCGCAGGTTCCTGCTTGCCATCAACCGCGAAGACCAAATCGGACTCTACAAGGTGCTGCAGGGTTTTGCTCTCAGTGGATACAAGAAGAGCGCCTTCTTAAAGACGCCCGTTCAGACTGCTAAGTATCTGTACAAGTTCTGGAAGTTCAAGTAGATTCCCGGTCTAGCCGGGAATGACAAATCGTTAAAATAAATCGTCGACCTTCGTTTTTGCAAGCACGCGGTTGTAGATAATCCGCTTGCCTTTTACGCCGTCGGTTGCACAAACGTGATCCGTGGGCGGTTTCAAAATCGATGTTACCAGATGCGCGGCAACCGTTTCGGCATGTACTGGGCGCACATACGCAGGAATCCATTCCGGATGCGCCCCGATAGTCTTCTGCAAAAGCTCTTCGCCAAAGCGTCTGTCCTTATGTTTACCGAGAAGAAGCGACGGACGCACAAGCGTAAGCGTCTCGAAGCCGATCATGTCTAAGCCCTCTTCAAGCATACCCTTGAGGCGATTGTAGAAGAACGGCGAATGGGAATCGGCCCCCTGCGCACTCACGCACAAGAAATTTTTCACACCCGCCTTTTTGGCGATTGCCGCGAGCGACAAGGGAAGCCTCAAGTCTATTCTTTCTTGTGCCGCCTTGCTCCCTGCCTGCTTTTTAGTCGTTCCCAAACAACAAGCAACAGCATCGCAGCCGAGAAAACCCGCATAAAGCGTATCGCGGGCAGAGCCATTCACCTGTTCAAAATCGATTTGCTTAAAGTCCAATTTTGACGCCCCTTCAAGAATTCCAAAATCGTTCAAATCAGGAACATTCCTTACAGGGCAAAAAACGCGCTCCACTTGCGGGAGGCGCGCGAGCAATTTCAAGACATTCTTTCCAACTAAACCGGTCGAGCCAAGAACTGCAGTTTTCATATAGGAGCTATTCTACGGATTTTGCAAAGCCGCAAGGGAATCAAGTTTAGCCTGTTTTTGTTCGGTATACATGAAGCCGACATCGTTTCCACGAACAGGATAAAGTTCGACCTGATTTTCTGCATTCAAAACAACCGCAATGCCCGAAAGATAATTCACCCAGCGGCCGTTTCTATAGAAGTTTACAGTTGCTTGCCTATTGCTTGCATAGACAACCAAAGGTTCCAAAAGGACATCATGCGAAACCAGAACGCTCACACGTTTCCATTTAGGCATGTTCGCAACGATATTTTCCATCACGAACTGATTTCCTCTTTCAAAGAGATCATAAAAATGAAGACTCAACGTCGCGACTTGAAATTGTTCTCCATAAGCATAGGCAGAAACGACTTTCCAGCTACCACCTTTTCCCTTGGCATAAGAATCGAGACTATCTGAAGAAACTGTTAAGAAATAGCTCCCATTCAACAATTCCGCTTGCGTTTCCGTTTCATAATTAGTTTCACCGCGGCCCTTTGCAATGTTATTACAGGTTTCACGGGTACGGACAAAATCGGTCGATGCATAATAGAACGATTCATCGCCACCTGCAAGTTTTGCACCAACATTCAGCGCTTGTGCCACACCAGCCTCAGTCAGTGCCGATTCTTGACCAAGTCCCGATTCACGAGCAGCATGGCGTAATACAAAGGCAATTCTATAGGTCTCAGGGGCAGCCTTGTAAATATCTCCCACATCATAAAATCCGTTCGTATCGACTTCTACAGACAAAGTTTTTGCAGCAGCAAAGGTTGCAGTAATCGGTGGAACATCGCTACCCGGATCCGTCACCGTAGAACCGCCATCACCAGGATTGCCTTCGCCATTATCCGGCACCGAGGCAGAAGACGGAGGAGGAAGTTCAGAACAATTTGGCGAGCTAGGATCGGCATTGCAGTTATCCACAGGAGCCGCGGTTTCATCTGAGCTACCGACATCAGAAGTAGAAGACGCGGGGTCCGTGACTTCGGGGGTAGTCGGAGAAGAAGACTTGGACGAATCATCGCCACAGCCGGCAATCACAACCGTAATCCAAGCGGCGCAGACCATGGGCAATGCACGGGCTACTAACTTTTTCATGTTCATAGAAGTTTCCTCTAAATAACTATTCATCGTTAATTTAATTATTTATGCCAAGACAGGTTATTTGGGAACCATTTTTTTGTTCCTCCCGCACAGAACCCGTAAAAATTTCTAAACTTCCATACGAAAAATTTTAACCCTAACCCATAGGACCCTCTTATGGCAAAATCATTCAAGAAAGCAGAAGAAGTGACCGTGCTCGGAAACGACGCGGAATCGTTCCGCAAAGCCTTTACCGACCACATCCACCACACGCTCGCCCGTAACAGCGCGACCGTGACCGACCACGAAAAGTTCCTCGCCGTTGCCTACGCCGTGCGCGACCGCCTCGTGGACCGCTGGATCAAGACGCAGGAAACCTACTACCAGAAAGACGTGAAGCGCGTCTACTACCTGTCCCTCGAATTTTTGATTGGCCGTACCCTCGGTAACTCCGTTCTGAACCTCGATGTCGAAAGCGCCGTTTCCGAAGCTCTCGACGAACTCGGCATGACGCTCGAAGAACTCCGCGAACAGGAAGTCGATGCCGGTCTCGGTAACGGTGGTCTCGGCCGCCTCGCCGCCTGCTTCCTCGACTCCATGGCAACGCTTGAACTCCCGGCTACCGGTATGGGCATCCGCTACGAATACGGTATGTTCAGCCAGAAGATCGTGAACGGCGAACAGGAAGAACAGCCGGATAACTGGCTGCGCCTCACCAACCCGTGGGAAATCGCCCGTCCGTCGAACGAAGTCAAGGTTCCGATGTACGGCTACGTCGTAAGCTGGATGGACGAAAAGGGCAGACTCCGCAACCGTTGGGAAACCAAGGACTACGTGCTCGCTCTCCCCTACGACACTCCGATTCCGGGTTACAAGAACAACACCGTGAACAACCTGCGCCTCTGGAGCGCCAAGTCCACCGATGACTTCGGCCTCTCCTACTTCAACAACGGTGACTACATCGCCGCTGTGCAGGACATGGAACTTTCCGAAACCATTTCCAAGGTGCTCTACCCGAACGACGCTTCCATGAACGGTAAGGAACTGCGCCTCAAGCAGCAGTACTTCCTCTGCTCTGCCTCTCTGCAGGACATCATCCGCCGCTTCAAGAAGCTCCACGAAGGCGAATGGAAGGTGTTCCCTGAAAAGGTCGCCATCCAGTTGAACGACACGCACCCGGCAATTTCTATCGCCGAAATGATGCGTATCCTCCTCGACGAAGAAAACCTGGAATGGGACGATGCATGGGAAATCGTGACGCACACGTTTGCCTACACGAACCACACCTTGATGCCCGAAGCTCTTGAAAAGTGGCCGGTCAGCCTCTTCGAAAAGCTGTTGCCGCGTCACCTCCAGATCATTTACGAAATCAACGCACGCTTCCTGCGTCAAGTGTCCCTCAAGTGGCCCGGCGACAACGCTCGCCTCGCCCGCATGAGCCTCATCGAAGAAGGCGGCTGCAAGATGGTCCGCATGGCTTACCTCTCCATCGTGGGTTCGTTCGCCGTGAACGGTGTGGCAGCACTCCACTCCGACCTGTTGAAGACCACGCTCTTCAAGGACTTCTACGAACTGTGGCCTGAAAAGTTCAACAACAAGACGAACGGCGTGACGCCGCGTCGCTGGGTCCGCAAGGCTAACCCGGCTATGTCCGAACTCATTTCTTCCAAGATCGGCGAAGGCTGGGTCAAGGACCTCGACGAGCTCAAGAAGCTCGAAAAGTTTGCGAAGGACGCCAAGTTCCAGAAGGAATTCATGGCCGTCAAGAAGCAGAACAAGGAGCGCCTCGCCAAGTACCTCAAGGCAACGCAGGGCGTCGATGTCGACGTGAACACGTTCTTCGACGTGCAGGTCAAGCGTATCCACGAATACAAGCGCCAGCTCCTGAACATCCTGCATGCCATTCACCTGTACATCCAGCTGAAGGACGGCAAGGAAATCATGCCGCGTACCATCATGATCGGTGGTAAGGCCGCTCCGGGTTACTGGATGGCCAAGCAGATCATCCGTCTTGCCAACGCCGTTGCCGCCATCATCGATGCCGACCCGGTTTGCAAGGGCAAGCTCAAGATGGTGTTCCTCGAGAACTACCGCGTGTCTTTCGCCGAAAAGATCATTCCGGCCGCAGACCTCTCCGAACAGATTTCTACCGCAGGCACCGAAGCCTCTGGTACCGGTAACATGAAGTTCGCCTTGAACGGCGCACTCACCATCGGTACGCTCGACGGCGCCAACGTTGAAATGAAGGAAGAAGTCGGCGACGACAACATCTTCATCTTCGGCCTCACCGTGGAAGAAGTCACCGACCTCCTTGCCAAGGGTTACCGTCCGCGCGACTTCTACGAACACGACGACGATCTGCGCCGCGTGATCGACCTGATTGCCTCTGGCTTCTTCAGCCCCGACCGTCCGGACCTGTTCAAGCACATTGCAGACAAGCTCCTCACCAACGACAACTACCTGCTCTGCGCAGACTTCCGCAGCTACATTGACATGCAGAAGAGAGTCGCCGAGGAATACCAGGACAAGAAGACCTGGGCAGAAAAGGCAATCCTCAACGTCGCTCGCATGGGCAAGTTCAGCTCCGACCGTACCATCAAGCAGTACGCCGAAGAAATCTGGAACGCCAAGGGCTGCAGCATCAAGCTGTAATCAACGGCTAACCTTTAAGCAAAAGTCCGCGACCTCCGTCGCGGGCTTTTTTATTTTTGACCTATGATTATCGACAAGAGCAAGTGTTCGGAGCGCGCCGCAGGGCTCGACCTTTTCAGGGTTCTCTCCGTCTTCATGGTGTTCATTTTTCACACACACATACACCATCATTGCAGTTACGGTCCACTCAACGGATTTGTTTCGATGGGCGCCATATTCATGACGGCATTCTTCATGCTTTCGGGATTCGTCCTTTTCCTGACCTACAACAAGCAAAACCTCATTGACATCCGTTTGCTCAAGAATTTTTATTTGAAGAGAATTATCGGGATTATCCCGCTGTACTACGCCTCTGCGCTAATCTATGTACTTTGCTTTGGGAAAGAAACACTCACCCAAAAAATCCTGCTTGCCCCCATCGACATGCTCGGGTTGCAATCCACCTACTCTTCACTTTTCGAAGTTTCGCATCATGACGGCACCTGGTTTATTTCGTGTCTGCTGCTCGCCTATCTCGCCTTCCCGTTCATGCAAGAAGTCATCAAGCAACTGGGGACCAAGGCGAAAATTGCAACGATTCTCGTCTGCGCCTTCGCCCTCTTATGGGCGCCGTTTATCGTCCACAGTTTTTCGACGAATTCCATCTACGCAAGCCCTTTTTACAGGGGACTCGAATTCTTCATCGGTGCGCTTCTCTGTTCGCTACCGCAAAAGGCGAAGTTCCTGTATAGCCTCAAAGCATTCGCTGTCGAATTTGTCGCCCTAGTCCTTATCGTTTCGGTCGCGGTCCACTACGAAATATCCGTCGGCAATTACATGCTCTACAACTGGGTGGCGCTTCCCGCATTTATGCTGATGATTATGACGCTATCCGGGCTCAAATCCCCAAGGCTACAGAACTTGGCAGTCCTCCGCTATGCAAGCGCTGCGTCTTACGCATTTTTCATGGCGCAGACCTTCAACACCAACATCGAAAGCTACCTATACCGAACCTGGAATATCGACAACAACTACATCAAAATAGCCGTTTCAGTTGTCGTTTGCACATCCATCGCCATCGCGATGCACGAGCTATTCGAAAAGAAAGTGACCCGCTTTCTGAAGGGTAAAATCAAATCCTATATTTGAGCAAAAGGTATTTCGTTTATGGAAATCAAGAAGACTAACGCTGCACGTATCCTGGACCGTCAGAAAATCTCGTACGAACTGATCCCCTACAAAGTCGATGAAACCGATCTCGGCGCTCAGCATGTAGCCGACAGCCTCGGCGAAGACATCAATCAGGTTTTCAAGACCATTCTCGTTCACGGCGACAAAATCGGATACCTTATCTGCGTCGTTCCGGGGAACCTCGAAGTAGACCTGAAGGGGGCGGCAAAGGTGAGTGGCAACAAGAAAATCGATACGGTTCCACTCAAGGATCTGACACCTCTTACGGGCTATATCCGTGGCGGTTGCAGTCCACTCGGACTCAAGAAGAACTTCCCCATATTCATTCACGAAACGGCGATGCAGTTCCCCTACATTTACGTGAGCGCCGGAGAACGCGGCCTGCAGCTAAAAGTAGCCCCCGCCGACCTCGTCAAGGCAACGCGCGCCACCGTAGGCGTCATAGCCCGCGTTCCGCCCGAAGCGCCTGAATCAGCTTAGAGTATTCCTCGATAAACGCCTGGTGATTGGCCTTGACATAGTCAAGGTCATTTTCTTTGCACGCCATTTCGAGCGCCTTCGCATCGGCGGAAACCTTGTTCGCGCCAATGGTCAGCGAAGTACTCTTTACAGCATGCACTGTGATGCGGTAGTACTCAAAGTCCTGCTTCTCAAAGTATTCAACGAGCTCATCCGTCTTGTCGCCATTGACATATTCGTCGAGCATTTCGTTGTAGAAATTCTGATCGTTCATGCAATAGGCAAGACCCGTCGCCGTGTCAAGCATATCTGACAAGTTCTCCAGTTTTTCAGCAGTGGCCGTTTCCGTCTTCTTGGGTTCACCCACCGGCTTGACCAATTCCTTCGGCAAGAACTTCCTAAGTGTCGATAGCAACACCTCTTCGCGGATGGGCTTTGCCATGTAATCCGAGAAGCCCTCTTCCATATAATCGAGCTTCGCGTCAGTCACAGCGTTCGCCGTAAGCATCACCACAGGAGTCCCCTCGTTGGGATAATCCCGCAACTGTTTCATTTGACGGAACGCCTCGATACCGTCCATCACCGGCATCATATGATCCAGGAAGATAACATCGTAATGTTTACTTTGAATCAGCTGCAATGCCACAGCACCGTTCGCTGCAGTATCTATTTGAATCTGGGTGTCTCTAAGAAGTCCCGCAAAGACCTTCAGATTCATCTGCATATCATCGGCAAGCAAGACCCTCACCTCGGGCGCGACAAATCGATCGAGAGCAGCATCTAGAGCGGCCGTCTGCGCCTTATACCATTTATGGAAATCTCCAAGCGGCGCTGCATCTATGACGTCCTGCAAAAGGCGTACGGTAAAGGTAGAGCCCTGACCGTAGACACTTTCCACCTCGATGGTTCCACCCATCATATCCAGCAGCTGCTTTGTCAGATTCAATCCAAGCCCCGTGCCCTCGATATTCCTGTTTCTTTTTTCGTCGAGTCGGACAAAGTTCTTGAAAAGCTTTTCGCGGTCCCTTTCACGGATTCCGATACCCGTGTCCTTCACCTGTATACAAAGCTCCACCTGGCTAGAGTTTTCCCCTTCAGCGGGATTATCTTTTACCTTCTCGGTCGTAAAGACCGACAACGTGACCGAGCCTTCGTTGGTGTACTTGACCGCGTTGGACAACAAGTTGTTAATGACCTGCTTGATCCTCACTTCATCACCAAGTAGTGCCGACGGGATCTCCGGCGAGATGTCCAGATTCAGTTCCAGGTTCTTGTCGCGAGCGCGGATTGCCACCATGTTGTAGCTATCATTGAGTACCGAGAAAACGCTGTAGGGAACAGGCAAAATTTCCATCTTGCCGGACTCGATTTTCGAGATATCTAGGATGTCGTTGATGAGCGAAAGCAGCGTATGTCCGGCGCTTTGAATGTTCAGCGCGTAATCACGCAGGGTCTCGTCTTTACACTCCTTGAGGAGCATCGAATCCATACCCAGAATACCATTAATCGGCGTGCGGATCTCGTGGCTCATGTTCGCAAGGAAGATACTTTTCGCCTTGTTCGCACTTTCGGCGTTTTCCTTTTCCCGAATCAGTTCCTTGTTCTTGCGAGCCTTCTTCTCAGAAACCACCACATAGACCATCGCAATGGTAAACATGAATATCAAAAGGCCGAACACCCAAAGTATCAAAAACGAGATGCTATCCTTTTCCGAGGCAACCACACTTGCAGGCACTACGCCCACCAAGGACACGCCAGGCAACTTGAGTTCCGCCTGGAAATAGTAATACCCGGAACCGTCGATTTCATGGTTCACCGCCGAAGCAATAGAGACATTCAAGCCGTTTACCAGCTTTTCACGAATCGCCTCGTAGCCGCGCTCGCCCCATAACAAATCGCTTCCAAGAGTATCGTTAGACGACTTGACGATAATGCTGTCGCTTGCATCCTTAAGAACCGCATAGCCCTTGCCACCATAGCAGACCACACCAAAGTTCTTGATGATTGTTTCTTCCTTATATATTCGGTAAAGGACATACTTGATATTCTTGCCGCTGTATACGGGAGCAGAGAACATAAGTCCCTTTCCCTTGGAATAGCTTATAAATTTAGAGCCATGGAACGACTCAGGGATCCCCTTGAAATCGGACGCAAGAATGGGCGTGGTATCCCTGGCATAAATCATATTGCCGTTCAAGGCGATTACACCATAGTAGTAATCCCCGTTGGGATCATGCTGCGCATCGAGCAGCCGATCCAAATCCTTCATGTCCGCCGAAAGACTTGCAGAAAGTCCCGACAGCGATTTCAGTTCAAGAACCAACCGGTCACCCGCCGCATACGCGTAGTTTTCCGCCTGGTACGCCACCTGTTTTTCGACATAGTTCTGAAACAGGCTAGAGAATTTAACCCGTAGCAACACCCCCACCAAGAGGAGGACCAAGACGAAGAACAGAATTCCTATGAGAGGGCGAACGCCTAACTTCTTAATCATGGTTCAATCGCGCCCTTCACCAGCCATTCCATGTCGCCGCGCAAAATTTCATCACCGATGGTTTCCCCCTCTTCGGAATGAACCTTGCCTTCGCTATCCACAATTTTCCCTGAGAAAATATTGTAGCCATCCTTAATTTTTTGGGCAGCGTCATTGACCAAAGCCTTCACCGAATCAGGGACTTCGCTCGAATAGAAGGAAAGTCCCACGGCACCCTTTTCAAGTCCAATCCAGTAATCCATATTTTCGTTATCCTTTTTCTGGATGTAATCCTGGATAAAGTCCTTGTAGATGATACCCCAGTTAATGGCAATGGAGCTTAGCATTTTGGGAGAGAACCTGTTATTTTCCACATGGTTTCCGATGCAATACAGGCCGCGCTTTTCGGCGACCTCAATGATATAGGCCCTATCCTGATGAAACCCGATCACATCTATGCCGGAACTATCGATGAGCTTGTTCGCATTTTCGATTTCCGTTTCACCTTCGTTCCAAGAATTCGTCCAGCGTACATAAACGCGCGCTTTTGGATTCACGCTCTGAACACCCAAAATAAAGGCGTTCAGCCCCCTATACACCTGGATATTTTTCATGGCAGCCACGTAGCCCACATGGTTGGTCTTTGTCATCGCGCCCGCAACAATACCCGCAAGATACCGTGCCTGGTATATGCGAGCAAAGTACGCCTTGTAATTGGGCGCACTGTATTCCCAGTTGATTCCATAGAAAGTCACTTCCGGATGTGCTTCGATGACATCCTTGATGAGAATCGGGTAACTGTAGCTTGTAAGAACGATGATCTTCAAGCTGTCCGCAATCATGTCGTTCACCGCCTTGAAAAGCGGTTCACGCACCTCTGGAATGTCAATGGTCAGGGACGCCTGTACGGAGAGGCTATCGCATGCGGCGCGAATGCCCTTGTAATGAGTTTCGTTCCAGCCGTTATCCGCCGTGTCGCTTAGCAGAACAAAGCCCACACGTAGTTTTGGCGCCTTCGTCACCTTCGCGGATTCCTCGTTTCCGATTTTTTCAAAGGAAACGAACAGCAATACAAAGAACGCGATGACCGCGACTAAAGTCGCAATGGTTATTTTACTCTTCATCGATCTTTACCCCCTTCACAAACCAGTTAAAGTGATTCAGCATGTCGCTATCGGACATACTTTCACCTTCATTGACACGAACCGTTCCGGCATTGTCTTCGATGGGTCCGTAAAAGACATCGAAGGATCCTTTCTGTATCTTTTCCCGTTCGATTGCAACCAGAGCAACCGCTTCCGGATTCACATGACTCGTGAACGGAGACAAATCGACAATGCCCGAACTAAAGCCGTCCCAGTAGCTTTGGCCTACAAATTTTTTCTTTAACACTTCAAGAATATGCGGAGTGTAGAATTTTTCCCATCTCCATACGGGTGCGGTCAAGAAATGGTCCGGATAGAACTCCGCATTGTCCAAGTTATACCCCACCACCCATATTCCAAGAGAATCTGCAATGCGCATGGGTTCCCGACTATCGGTATGCATCGCAAGCACATCGATATCGTTTTTCGCCAAAAGAGCGCGCGTCGCATAGGCGCAAGACGAATCATCTTCCCAAGATTTAGTCCAGCGAACAATCACATTGGCGTCCGGATTCGCCTTCTTCACGCCCAACGTAAACGCATTGATGCCGCGCACGACTTCTGGGATGTCAAACGCAGCTACATAGCCGACATTCCCTGTTTTCGACTGCTTACCCGCAACAAGTCCCGAAAGGTAGCGCATCTGGTAAATGCGGCCAAAGAAAGTCGACACATTCGGCGCGGACTTTACACCCGACGCATGGAAAAACTTCACATCAGGGTGCTGGGCGGCGACATTTTGAATATAGGGCCCGAACTGGAAGGAGTTCACCACAATGATTTTCACGCCCGCACCAATCAAGCCTTCCATTACATCTTCAGAAGACTTATCTGCCGGAATATTCTGACGGAACCAAACTTCTAGATTCAGATCCTTCGCCGTCTTTTGCATTCCCTCGTAGTGGGACTGTCCCCAGCTATGATCGTCGATAGAACCGTTCATAATCATCGCGACCTTGGTCTTTTCGCGAGTGATATCGGTATTTTTCTTTTTAACATTTGTCGCAAGCAACCCCGCCATGATGACAGCGATGATTACCGCGGAAATAAAATAAACCCACTTCACATTACACATCTCCAGCTTCTAGAAATTTAGATAATTTATCCAAAACCATCTTGTAGGCATCCATGCATTTTTCGTGTTGTTCACGAACATACTCTATATTGCCTTCTTTACAAGCACTTTCTAACGCCTTCGCCATTTCGGACAACTGAACAGCGCCAATAGTAAGCGAAGTACTTTTGAGCGAATGAATTGCTATGCGATAACTTTCGATATCTCCCTTTGCAACAGCATTTTCCAATTCAACGCGCTTATCGTTCTTGACATATTCGGCAAGCATTTCCCGATAGAACGATTCATCGTTCATGCAATAGCCTAGTCCCATCGAGGTATCTAGAATATCTGAAAGCGCACCCATGGCACCCATAGTCGATTTTTCATTCTTCTTATCCAAATTCTTATCTGAATCTACCTCAACAATCAACTCCTCGGGCAAGAACTTCTTCACGGTCGAGAGTAGGACCTCTTCGCGGATTGGCTTCGTAATGTAATCGGTAAAGCCAGCCTGAATATAGGCATCCTTTGCACCGACAACCGCATTTGCCGTCAACATGACCACGGGCGTCTTTTTTATATCAAAGCCCTTCAAGTCCTTCATACACTGAAGCGTTTCAATACCATCCATCACAGGCATCATGTGATCTAGAAGAATCAAATCATAATGATTCGATTCAACCAATTCAAGTGCATCTTCGCCATTGGTTGCGGTATCGATTTGAACCTCCGTCTCCTTGAGCAGTCCACTCACCACCTTTAAGTTCATCGCGACATCATCAACGACCAGCAGCCGAGCCTTTGGAGCCTTGAACTTTCTGATTCCGCTATTGAACGAAATAAATTCCTTATGCCGTTCCATAAAGTTTCCGATAGAATCGTCCCCCTTCACATTCTGGGGTATTCGCACTTCGAAAACAGAACCGGAACCGTAGACACTCTTCACCAGAATGCGACCATTCATCATCTCCACTAGTTTCTTGGTCAGGTTCAGCCCAAGCCCAGTCCCTTCGATGTTTCTGTTGCGGTCTAGATCGATGCGTTCAAAACTCTGGAACAACTTGTCGCGATCCACAGAACGGATTCCGATTCCCGTATCAGCGACAACGACCACCAATTCCATCCGACGAGAATCCCATTCGCCAGAAAGCGACTTAAAATCAACCAACAAATCCACCGTACCCATCGGAGTATACTTGATGGCATTGGAAAGCAGATTGTTTATAATCTGACGCAGGCGCACTTCATCGCCTTCCAGCTGCGACGGAATCTTCGGATTTACATTGATATTGAATTCCAGTCCCTTGCTTTGAGCACGCGGATTGGCGACACAATAGCAGTCGTTCAATACAGAAAATAGGTCATACTTTCCTATCTGAAGTTCCATCTTGCCCGATTCAATCTTGGTAATATCCAAGACATCGTTCACGAGCGACAATAGCGTGTGTCCCGCATTCTGGATATTGCGGGCGTATTCAAGCAAGGAATCGTCCTTGCACTCCTTCAAAAGCATCGTATTCATTCCCAGGATGCCGTTGATAGGGGTACGGATTTCGTGGCTCATGTTCGCAAGGAAAAAGCTCTTCGCCATGTTCGCCGATTCCGCATTCTTGCGCGCTTCCTCGGCCTCGGCCCAGGCCCTGCTGAGTTCATCGGAACGTTGCGCCTTTTTGCGTGCGTTATCCAGGTTTTCTAGCAGTCGGTGCGTGAGCCGTGCAATCGTGATGCACAAAAGCGTCATGGCGATGGCTTCAATCAAAAAGCCCGCCGATCTGGACACCCACCAGAAAAGGTCCGACGAAAATTCACCATGGTTAGCGCCCGACGCCCTAAAGAAAAGCGACACGACAATCAACAGATAGCTAACAATCGATATCTTGAGCGTGAACGACGCATCGAAGAACAATAGGCTTGTAACCATGGCAAGCGCATACGTCATGTAGACACCGATATTGGCATTGGTGGCAAGCATCGCAATAATACTCGCCATGCCAAGCACACAGAAATAGCGGCGCGTCTTAAGCGAAGCGTTCATGCGTTCTATAAATGTCGGTAGCCACAAAATGACAAAAGCGATTGCGGTCAGAAGACTTAATTCGTAGTAGTCGATCTTAAAAAGCCCAACCAGGTTTCCGACATAAATCAGAGGAAACATGACCCAAAGCCAGCGCATCACTAGCGTGAGCGTCTTCAATACCCGACGGTCATTTTCTTCGAAAATTTCGTTAGATTCCATAGTCGGTCTCCGAAGTTTCCCTTTACAGCGTCAGACCGTCGTCACACATTTCGTAACGGACATCTTCATCAATCATCTTGAGCATCACATCGGCAAAGGCCGGGTCAAACTGATACCCACGTCCCTTCACGATTTCTTCACGGACAATATTTTGGGGCAACGCCGCACGGTAACTGCGGCGACTGCTCATCGCATCGTAGGCATCCGCCACCGCAATAATGCGAGCTATTTCAGGAATTTCATAGCCGGCAAGTCCTTCCGGGTATCCCTTTCCATCAAAGCGTTCGTGATGGTAATGCGCACCGATTTCAATATTAGGCATTTCGGTGATGTTTCTCAAAATTTCCACACCGATGCTTGGGTGCTGCTTAATCGTCTCGTATTCTTCGTCCGTAAGTTTTGAATTCTTGTTCAAGATATTGTCGGGAATACCGATTTTTCCGATATCATGCAAAAGCGCCACAAAATAGATTTCATCCTGATACTCGATGGACTTTCCTGCGCGAAGGGCGATTTCCTTACTGTACTTTGCCACGCGGCTGGAATGACCGTTCGTATAACGGTCCTTGGCGTCAATCGCGGAGGCAAGCGTCTTTACGACCTGCAAAGACAAAATTTCATGCTTACGCCTGCTTTCTTCGAGTTCAGCAGTCCGCCGATCCACCTCACTTTCAAGCGACACCTGCAGTTTGCGCAGCGAAAGGATTCGCTTGATTCGCTCCAGCACCACTTCAGGAACAAATGGTTTCTGAATATAATCCTGAGCCCCTTCCCTGAACACGCGCACTTCGGTCTCCCGGTCGCTGTCAGCAGTCAAGAACACGACAGGCAAGTCACTGCACGCCTTGATTTTTCGAATTTCAGACAAAAGTTCAAAGCCGTTCATGCCCGGCATGTGAACATCCAAAAGCACAAGCGAAGGGCGCTCCATCGAAAGACTGTTGAGCGTTTCCTGATAGTCCTGAGCCAAGATGACATTGTAGGTGGAACTCAACATGTGTTCTGCGAACTTCAGGTTCATGCGGTCATCGTCAACGACCAGCACCGTATCCCTGACATTTGCCGATTCATTCGCAAACACCTTGTTGATACGTTCCAAAATCTCGGGACCATACACCGGCTTCGAGATAAAGTCCAGCACATCTAAGCGTCTGGAAACATCTTCATACCTGCTGAACTCGTTCCCCGTCAAAAAGAACACCTTTGTATCGGCAATGGATTCATCTGCACGAATTCGTTCAAGAGTCTCAATGCCGTTCAGTTCGGGCATTTCGATATCCAAAAGCACTAAATCGACACTATGCTCTTTTTTCAGGTATTCAATACACGCTTCGCCCGAATTCACGGTGACGATGTCGTAGCCATCTTTCTGCAGCACAAATTCGGCCAGCTTTATAGAAATGCGGTCGTCATCAGCAATCAAAATGGTCTTATTATGAGAAACAGTCACGTTAAATCCTCTTTACACTCCAAATATATATTAGAACTCGCCATGAGAAACGTATTTCTCCCCAAAATAATATGCAAATGCGATGAAAATCTCACAACAGCCTTTTTTATTAAAAAAAGGCTCGGAATCATCATCCGCGCCTTAATTTGTTTTTAGAGAGTTACGGACTCTACACCAGCGAACTCGCTACTTGAGTATCACTTTTCGAGTCAGATCCAGGCCCTGGCCCCTCACTTTCACAAAATACACGCCCTTCGCCGCATCGATCGTGAAACGATGCGTGCCCGAGGCAAGGCTTCCCCTATAGAGGTTTGCCACGCTGTGTCCAGTGACATCGAAGAGTTCCGCCACGACATCCGTCGGACGCGATACCGTGAGGCTCAGAACTCCACCATTCACCTGCAAAGCCTTAGCGCCAGCAACCTTCGGGCGCATGCAGCCAAGACCCGTCGTAAAGTCGCCAAACACGATCTTTATTTCGGGAATCATCTCTTCGGTGTTTTCAAAACCGCGGCTGAAGGCATCGTACTTGTCTTCGTTGAAGTCCCAGAGAACCTGGTCGCCCGCCTTGAAATTGTCGTAAAGGATGGTGCCGGTGTAGCCAGCAGCGTAGTTTGCGATAACGACGCTCAAAGTCTTGTTACGGTCTGTATAGCTGGAAATATCGAACGAGCAAGTCTTGGACTGGCCCGCGGCTACTTCGCAGGGGCCTTCCACCTCGGTCCATGTCCACGCATCCGTCAGCTTGAAAATCAAGTTCAGTTGTGCATCGCTTTCGCTCTTATTAGTAACCTCGAACGTAAACGTATTGGCCTTGCTCAAGTCCCAAGTCTTCTGGTATTCGATCTGCGCGTTGTCGCCGCCATAAGTCACGGCCATCTTGCCGTCACCGCCTTCTTGGCTGATGGCGACATCCTTGATCTTGATGCTTGCTTCTTCGGTAGCGGCGAGAGCCTTCATGGCATCAAGAGCCGGGTCGATGGTGTAAGTGTAACCGCCAAAGTTCGATTCGGTCTTGTCGCCAATGTACTGCCAGGCAAGTGCGCCTGCGTAGCCACCGTCAAAGGCCTTGCGGTAGCATTCTTCGGTCGAAATCTGGGTCTTGGCCGCCATGCTTGTAGTATAAGTATCGCCCTTCCAGCCGCTTGCCGGGAATTCACCGATAATCATGGGCTTGTTGTCGTACTTGTACGTTGTTGCCATCTGGGCCGCCGTATTCACGAACGGAGACACGGCATCGTTCTGGTAGTACGGATAGTAATGCGTCTGGAAAAAGTCGAGCGTACCGTTCGCTTCGCCACCGGCTGCGATAAGTTCGGCATCGTTCCACCAGCTCTGATACTGAATATTCACGCTACCCGTAGAAACGAGCAGTTCCGGGTTTGTGGTATGGATTGCCGCCGCAATCTTGTTCGTGAACTTCTGGAGCACGGCCTTGTCAAGCTTCTTGGTGGTCCAGCCCACGCTTGTCATGCCTTCGGGTTCGTTGAATACTTCCCAGGTCATGAGCGCATTATGGTTACCGATTGCTTTTACTACCGGAACAAGCGCATTGTTGATAAAGGCCTTGGTGCCAGCGTCTTCAAAAAGCTGCGTGTTTGCGGTAATGTCCAGCTTATCGTCGTAAAGGCCCCACTGATTCGGTTCCATCAGGTTATGACTGAAAAGGCACATCGAAACCATCACGCCGTATTCTTCGGCAATGTCCAAGGCCTTCTTCATGTTGGCGATGGTATTTGCCTTGAGGCCAGAAACCAGATGCGTGCTCTGATCAATTTCCGGACTTTGGCTCATATTATTGAAGAGCCACCAGCGAATGGCGTTACCGCCCGCGGCACGCGTACCCTCGACAGCCTTGCGCCAAGCGTTTTCGTTCAGCGGGGAATCGCCCACATCGGAGTTGTAGTCACTCCAGGCGAGGTTCGCACCCGAGAAGAAAATCTTCTTGCCGTTGTACATGAGATCGGTGCCGCTCACGGTGAGTCCCGGGGCAGCAAACGCGGAAACGACTCCACCGAGTAACAAAGCTCCGCTTAATGCCTTAAATCCAAACTTTTTCATAATACTCCTCAAAACACCTCCTCCTTCGGAGGTGGTTATCTGAAAAATACACTAACAAGGCTCTAAACGATTATTTTTTATTCCGGGGTGTTGACATTCATCATAGAAAATGTCCACACCCGCAATGAAAATCCCTAGCGGACAATCCAGCCGCCGCCAAGTACCATATCGCCGTCGTAGAATACGGCGCACTGGCCAGGGGTGACTGCAAATTGGGATTGTTCAAAACTGGCGAGTGCGCAGCCGCCTTCCAGGATTTTCACCATGCAGCGAGTCGGACGCTGACGGTAGCGGACCATGCCCAGGCACTCGAAGGTGTCGCCAGCAGCATAGGCGCGACCCGTTGCGGGGTTCACGCCGTGCCAAACGCAGTTTTCGATGCGGACATCGGTGGCGGAGACGGCCGACTTGTCGGCGGTCACTACGATATCGCCCGTCGCTGGGTCGACGCTCCTGATGAACGCGGGGACGCCCAGAGCAACGCCAAGTCCCTTGCGTTGCCCCACCGTGTAACGGTGGTAACCTTCGTGACTCCGTAGAATTTTTCCGTCTTCGGTCACGAAGTTTCCTGGGCGTGTCATCGCACCGAAACGATCCTGCAGAAAATTCGTGTAATCGTCGCCGTAAATGTCGAAGCAAATATCCTGGCTATCGCTCGCGCTCGCATTTTCAAAGCCATGCTTTGCCGCTATTTCGCGGACCTCGGGCTTTTCCATATCGCCCAGCGGAGTCACCACGCGAGCCATCGCCGAATCGGGTACACCGAACAAGAAGTAGCTCTGGTCTTTCGCAACATCGCGACCTTTGAAAAGCCTACGCACGCCGCCGACCTCCTTCACATTCACATAGTGCCCCGTCGACAGGAAGTCGGCTCCATGCTCCAGCGCAAAGTCCATCATCCAGCCGAATTTCACATAGCGGTTGCAATAGCAGCAGGGGTTCGGAGTGCGCGCCCCCGCGAAGTCATCGTGACAGCGCTTCAACACACGTTCCGTAAAGGCGTCATCGCACACTGCCACGAAATGCTCGATACCGAGCTTCTTCGCAACCGCGCGGGCGCGCAATACGCTTTCATCTTTTTCGGGGTCGTAGGGATTCGCACCATTATTCGCAAGCGGCGGCAGCACTCGCAGCGTTACGCCGAACACGTCGTAACCCTGCTCCAAAAGCATCAGAGCAGCCACCGACGAATCGACACCGCCACTCATCCCGACCGCGACTCTAGCCACTAATCGAACCTCAGCATGAGTGCAATTTCGAACTGCAGAATCTGGCGCAAGTGCGGAGTTTCGTCATCCAGCTTCTCGTGAATCTGGCGATATTCGATATAGCTGCTCATCGACGCAATTTTGTTGAACTGATAGCCCGCACTCGGACGCACAAACCATTCATGCGTACGCGACGGCACCGTGCGCTCCGTGAGCGACAGCTTCGGGTTATAGACCGTATATTGCAAGCCGTCATCGAAGTTCCACTGCCTAAAGATTCCGTCGGTACCACTTTCCTTATTCCACTTGTCGTAACCCTCATCCGGGTCGTACTGCTTACGGATAGTCTTCTTATAGTCGTAACCGGCGGTAAACTTCAAGTCAATCGAATTCTTGAACTTGAAGAACCACTTGAAGAACTTTACCGCCTTATCAAGCTTCAACGGATAGGTAATGGTAAAGTCATCGCCAATGTTGAACATGAAGTCATTATACAGCGACGTGTGTATCCACGGCGTTTCCCAGAAGTAATCCGTCGTATCGCGGCTATTGCCCACAGAATCCGGCCAGGTCGTTATGCCAATGACTTCTTCCTTCGGGCGACGGTCGGTATCTTCAATCTTCATACGCACGCTGTTTTCGATGCGCATGTTGTTCTGCAGCAGGAACGTCACGCGAATAAGCGGGTTGAAGTTGATGCTCTGCGACCAGGAATCTTCAGCACTCTGGAACGGATGCACCGTCGTCGTATAGGTATAATCGAAACGATGGAACGTAGACACGCTGCGGAACCCGTTCAAGATCGTCACGCGCTGCGCAAAGTTCGGCACCGTGACACCGACACCAATCTTCGGCCAAATCGTCGTCGTATCGAGATACAGCGGATATTCTCTAGACTGCGAGAAGTCTTCCTTCCACTGCAAATCACCCGTCACGCCGATATCCCAAATCGGAAGCGTAATACCAGTCGATGTCTGGAACTGACGCGACACAGAATGCCTAAAGTTGCCCTGGTACACAAGCGTATCGACATGACGGTTTCTATACTGGGCAAAACGCAGATAGTCGTCGCGGTGGTCAAGCCCCATGTCGCCTGTTACGATGTTGTAGAATCCACGATTCTTGTAACCGTTGCCAAGACCCAAACCGTAGAGGTAATACTGCATCGGAGTCACGCCCTGTTCCTCGTTTAACTGAGCCAGGGTAAAGTTTTCACCCACGGTGTTCGTACTCGCCTGCCAGTTGAAACGGACTTCACGCCACTTAATTTTATCGAAAGCGTTCGCCACCGGGTTTTCCTTACCGAAGCTACGCGCCAAATCCAGCACCTTCAAGGACGGAGCAAATTCGAAGCGGTTCGTCTGCGAGATCGTCCAGTAGTTCTTTTCGATCATCGTCTCGTCCTTGAAGTCGAAATCATCCGGAATGGTCTTCTGCTGGTTGAAATCGGAGCTGAAGTTCGTGGAGAACGGGATGAACGGAATCAGACGCGGATTAAAGCCAATCTTGAACTGCTGAGAACGGGCGCGTTCGTTGCGCAAAATACCATAGGAGCGACCATATTCCCTGTGACCCACGCTGTCCACCTTGTAGAACACCGTCGTATCGTAACGGATTTCATAGGATTCCGGGTTCAACATGTCGATGGCGGAAGTATCGCCGTTTTCAGAAACCCTCGGAATCGTATCGTAAGGAATCGCCACGATACTGTCGCCCGACACATAGACGCGGCGGTCCGTATGGTCAAAGTCAAAGATGTAGTCGCTTGCAAAGAGGCCGCCATCGCGCGAAGTAAAGAAGTTCTTCTTCACAAACGCCTCGCGGTCGCCGCCACCATACATGTCACGCTTGATATTCAAAGAGTAACTCGTGGTCAAGAACGACAAAATGTTCCAACGCATATTCAACTTGTGGTTGAGTTCCGTCGTGTAGGTCACTATTTTATCGACCTGCGGTTCCACGTAATCCGGGTCGCGGTTCTGGTTCACATAGCGCACATAGTTCAAGTCGAAAATCGTCAAGTCGAAGGTCTGCGGCCACGGTTCAAATTCCGTCTTTGACAAAGGCTTCAGCCAGTCATACTTGGCGAGTCCTTCCATCGGGCGGAACCTGAACATGCTGAAAGTACCCAACTTATACTCGATAATCGTGTGGTAAGAATAAGTCGAGTCGGCAGAAGTCGTCGCACGCCCTTCGGATTCATTATAAGAATAGCTGAACGCCGGACGGTCTAGGAAAATCTGCGACATAATGTCGCCAATCTTGGAGTCGCGGGCATGGTAATCCTTGCGGTAGCTGATACCGAAGGACTTGTCGCGCACATACGACTGGTAGCCCTTGGATTCCGCAGCATCACGCAGTTCCTGTTCTTCCTTGTCACCATCCACTTCCAGCTTGCGCTGGAACATGTCGCCCGTCATATCCACAAAGCTGCTCTTCTCAAGCATCATGTCATCGGTGGGCTTCATGTAGGGGCGCTTCGTTGAACTGTGGTAACCCAAGGAAAGCGGAATGTGGTAACCGGAGCTATCGTTCAGGAACTTGTTCAGGTTCATCGTGAAGTCACCCGCCACATCGAGCTGGGACGCCGCCACAGAAGTCTTCGGCTTGGGAGAGCCATTCGAAGTCGAAAGCGTTGCAAACGCACCGTCCTGGTAACGCACCGCACCCGACAGCGAAATAAAGTCCGCAAAGTTCACCTGTCCACTCGTACGGGCCGCGTAGCCCCATTCCGTATCCATATCAGAAAGGCGAAGATCATCCAGCCAGAAGGTTCCCTTGAGGTCGTCTTCGGAAGCGCTGGAGTCAGCAATGATTACAAAGCGCATCCAGTCGATGCTCGTAATGGAGGGGTTACCCACCAGGCGAAGTTTTTCTTCGCGTTCGCCACCCAAATCCTTCTCTACGGCATTCAGGTAAGGCGGACGGCGTCCCTTCTTCAAGTCGGTAAAGTCGGCGACATCCATCGCAAAGGCGTTGTCGAGCCAGTTGCGTTCGTGGCAGTCCTGCGGACGTTCGGAACCCTTGCAGGTGTAGTTGACCGGGCGGAAGCTCCATTCGTAGTAATCGTTGGAACCTTCGAGCGAGCCTTCACCGAACTGCAACGCAAATCGAATCGGAACTGTTGTCGCATCCGTCTCGTAATGGATTTCCATCTTGAGCGAACGGTAATTCGAGAAGTCTTTCACATCCGTTTCAAAGATACGCGTGATGCCGACTTCCTGACCGGGGCTCATGTTGTGGTAATCTACCACCAGCGCCGTTTCCTTCAACGGGGCGTTGGAATCGGAATCGCGTTCCGTCGTCGTGTTCGGAGACTTGTGATACTTGTTCGCATTTTCGCGGTTGTTGATCGTCGTTACGTTGATGTAGGTTGTGTCCTTAGAAGCGACCGATTCAGTCACCTTGGTTTCTACGCCGTTCACTTCGACAATCTGCGAATGTTCCGTAGAAGAGGTCTGGTAGAAGTCGGCGACATTCGTTTCTTCCCAGGCGTTTCCGACCACGGCGAGGCTTACAATCTGCACCTTCGCTTCGGCGACGCCGTTGTTCAGGTTGCCTAGCCAGAGCCTGCTGAACAGGGCTTCCGAAAGAATCGTCGCGTAGTCGCTACCGTTCGGGGACACAATCGTATCGTACTGGTTCAGCGGAATGCGCCACTTGCGCCAGCCGTTCTTGAGTTCTTCGAAATGCAGCTTGTCATCGTCGGAGAGGTCGATGCGGTAACGCACAAAGCTGATGTCGGTATCCAGCGAGCCGTTCTTGTTGATGTCTTCGGTATCATAGGTGCGTTCACCAGAATTCTTTTCAGTTCCGTTAATGAAAACCGGCGGGTCGCTTTCGTCATCCAGATCCTCGTCAAAGTTGTCGCGGGCAATGTCTATCGTCGATGCATCCGAATTTCTCGTATTCATTTCCTTGCCGATACAGCCGCTGACACGGCAGTCCCAAACCGAGTCGATTTCATCGGAGCCCGTCTTTCCGTCAAGTCCCTTGTCGTGCAGCGCCGTCGTCGTACCCAGATCATTTTCGCCATCGTACAAGCCGTTCGGCGCAGCACCGTTAATCGAAAGGTCTTCGCTCACCAGACCCAAGTCGAGGTAAATGGAACCCACATTACCACGCGCCACCACTTCGATGTACTTCATGTCGCTCAGGTCCTGATAGTACTCGCTGTTCGGACGCATCACGCCACCCCACGAATTGCCCGACAAGTTGTCGTTAGCGCGGAGCGTCATCTTGAGCACGGTCAGGTGCTGGTTATCGACATCGGAATTACCGACCGACGGATAGATGTTCTTGTAGAGTTCAGTATTGTTGCTGTGCCAAATGAACTCACCCTTGTGCTTATAATCCTGGTTCGCAATGTAGGTTGAAAGGTTCGACGACACGCCGCCCGGAGGAGACGCATGATACCAAGATAGTCGAGAAAGCGGATAAGTAAGTCCAGAAGTCGTCGTTTCGAAGTCTTCCACCAGCGCGGAGTTTTCGTCGCTCGTATTTGCGTTGTGGCGGCTTGCCGCAAATTCCGCTTCGTAGCGCCAGCTGGACTGCGCCGTCGTGTTGATGCCCGGAATCAAGTTCACGAGTTCGGTGAGGGCGGGAACGGTATCCTGCAAGCGCAGGTTCATGCCCCACAGCACGCTGGAGTAAGGTTCGTTGCCAAGCGTCGGCGTCTTCGCCGTGGTGCTCTGGCTCTTGTAGAGGGCGGTGATACCGAACACGGAGCCGGCTCCCATGCCATACAAATCGAGAGGAAGTTCCGCGCGGGCGCCCAGCAAAAGCTTGTTATCGATTTCGAACAGAGGTTCGCATTCGTAGCTCACCTTGATTTCCTTGTTCGGGTCAAGGGCGCGTTCACTCAAAAGTTCAATCTGGCCTAGCTCGTAGTTCACTTCGTAGTCCGTGCCGCGGATAAGGGTCGTAGAACCCGCCGTCACCTTTTCGGTTCCCGGAGAAATGTCCATACAAGAGCTTCCACTCACCGAGTAGCTGGAACTCGGGTCACGCACGCTCAGCACCGAGTTACGGCGTTTGCCCACCGATTCAAAGTAGAAGCGGTTCGTATAGCGCGACAAGTTGTAGACCGGCAGCGTATACAGCTGCGCCATCGCCGAAGAGGAATCCAGGAGTCTCAGCGGTTCCAAGCAGTTCTGTCGAGCAAGCTCCGTCGCCTTCGAGCCGCTGTATTCCGAAAGAGGCTTACAGGGGAGCCACATTTCACCGGTGTAGTTACCCGAAGCATCCTTCTTGAATATCGTCGCGTCGTTCACCAGCGGCGTACCCGTCGTCGTATCCACTAGGCCCAAAGTCTTCAAGTAGGAACCCGAAATACCCGACTTGTTCTTCATGCGCAGCACAAAGCTCGACGAGCTCGCATCCGAGATGCCAATAGAATACACATTCCTAAGCATGAGCTTGTCGATGTCTGCAAGCTCCGAAAGCGTCGCATCCCACTGGATAAGCACCACCGAGGAGCCGTCGTTCACCGTCGTTCCGACACGACCGGTCCCATCGCCCGACCAGCTCGCTGCAAGGAGCGTGTTGCGGTTCACGCCGTTCACCTTAAGCACGCCGGTCTTGGAATCGTAGGTGAATTCGCTTCCCGGAATCTCGACTAGGCGTTCCACCTTCTTCTTGATCGTCTTGCCACTGGGGGTCACATAGACCACGTTCACATTGTCGATCACGCCGGTAGTCGTATTCGTGGCGCCGCGCTTATAAAGTTTGAGATTCGTCGCTGGGTAGCTCGATGTGCTACGCCCCGCAATTGCTGCGTTGATGTAAGAGGTTCTCGCCTCGTGGTTCAGGAAGTAGTAGCGGTAAGCAATGAACTGCTTGTCTAGAATCTGGAATTCCGTGGTCGATTCGCTCGCCTTCAGGCTGTACTCTTCCTGATCGCCGCCATCCTGCGAGGCAATGGTCGTAAGGCGCCAGTCGCCAAGCTTCCAGTCCGCCTTGATACCGAACAGCCCCTGGTGGTTCTCGGAGTAACCCGTGAGTTCCGTACCGGTAAGAGCAAGGTTTGTGGTACCAGCTTCCACGCGCTGCAATATGTAGTCCTCGAATTCATCCTTGTAGGATTCCTCGTAAACCACGCGCACCTGGTTGCGGGCGCCAAGACCTTCTTCCACGTTGTTGATTTCAACCGTGATGTAAGGACCGATTTTACCCTTCACCATGAAGTTCGGCGTGTAGTTCAAAGTCGGGCTCGGCCAAAGGCTCGTATTGGTACTACCTTCGGCATCGTCCTTTTCACCGTAGCCCTTCAAGCGGATATCCATGGTACCTTGGAGCATCAGCTTCGGCTTATCGAGCCCGAAGTCGCGCATCCACGCAGGCATCGTCACCGGAATCGTAATGTCGAACACCGAACCCGTCTCAGGGGTTTCATAGCCGTCGTTTGCCTTACCCACCAGGTCGTTCAACCACAGGCTCTTCTGCCCCACGCTGTACATGTCGGACACGTAGTCCGCCAGTTCGGGATAGTGCGCCGTCCAGAGCGTCATGGTGTCGCGGGAAACGGAATTCACATGCTTTTCGCTCACATCCATTTCACGGGTAGACACATCAATATCGTGGCTAAAGACCTGCCCCTTCGCATTGCTCATGAGCGTCGGCGAAGAACCCACACCGCCAAAGGGCAGCAACCCGTTCAGGGGAGTGACTGACGGAGGGAGCGAAATGTACTGGTAAGTCGGCTGCCATTCGGTCTCTGCCGGATCAGGTTCAGACACCTCGGCATCGCTTGCGGACACAACAGAGACAGAATCGCTCTGGGACCAGGCGACTCCTACGGCAAGGGCGACAACCGCCACAGGCCACAAGCGTTTTAGACCTTCAAAAAACACAGTTTCCTTATTACAGGCTATTCCATAAAATACTGAATTTGCCCCTGGCAAAACCACCTAGATTATGGGAATAATCCCGCAATTTGTGCGAATTTAGCTTTTTTTCAACGATATAAACGGGTTTTATTTCGCTACACAAGCAAAAAACGACCCGCAAAGCGAGCCGTTTTCAAAAAAAAGTTAATTTGTTTACAACCGCAGGTTTGAAACTACAGCGGAATATTAGCGTGCTTCTTCCAGTGACGCTTCTGTTCCTTGGTCTTCAAGGCATCAAAAGCGGCAATCAGGCGCTTACGAACATCGGCCGGGTGAATCACTTCGTCGACCACACCCATGGAGGCGGCAACGTAGGGGTTCATCAGTTCTTCTTCGTACTTGGCGATGCACTGGGCGCGAGCGGCCACCGGATCCGGAGCCGCAGCGATTTCCTTCTTGTTGATGATTTCCACGGCACCTTCGGCTCCCATCACAGCCACCTGGGCAATCGGGAGGGCGAACACGTAGTCGGCACCCACGTCCTTGCTGTTCATGGCAATGTAGGCGCCACCGAAAGCCTTACGCAGAATGAGTGTCACCTTCGGCACGGTCGCTTCGGCAAAGGCATAAAGCAGCTTTGCACCGTGGCGGATAATGCCAGAGTATTCCTGCTTGGAACCCGGCATGTAACCCGGAACGTCAGCGAGGGCGAGCAGCGGAATGTTGAACGCGTCGCAGAAACGCACAAAGCGGCCAGCCTTGTCGGAACCGTCTACGTCCAAGGAACCGGCGAGCACCTTCGGCTGGTTAGCCACGATACCGATGGCTTCACCGTTCAGGCGGGCAAAGCCGATCACCACGTTCTTGCCCCAGTCGCTCTGCACTTCAAAGAAGCTGTCGGCATCGGCAAAGGCGGCAATCACGGACTTCACGTCGTAAGCCTGCTTGTAGTTATCCGGAACGATGTCCTGGATAGAGGCACTGTTGTCGAAGGAAGCGGCCACTTCGTTCGATTCGGACTTGGAGAACAGCTTCTTGAAGAAGCCTTCGTCGTTCTTGGCGGCTTCAGCAATTTTGCAGTTGCATTCGGCAGCTTCCTTGCGGTTGCTCTGCGGCAAGTAGCTGAGGAGCTTGCGGACACCTTCGAGGCACTTCTTGTCGTCTTCGTACATGAAGTGAGCCACGCCGGACTTGGAGGTATGCACCGGAGCGCCACCGAGGTCGGCAGCGGTAATGTTTTCACCCATCACCTGCTTCACGACAGCCGGACCGGTAAGGAACATCTGGCTGGTGTTCTGGGTCATGAAAATGAAGTCGCTGAGAGCCGGAGAATAGCAGGCGCCACCAGCGCAGGGGCCCATGATCACGGCAATCTGCGGAATCACGCCGGAAGCCCACACGTTGCGAGCCATAATGGCGCTATAGCCAGCGAGTGAGAACACGCCTTCATCGATACGGGCTCCACCGCTATCGTTCATGGCGACAAACGGAGCACCGGCTTCCACAGCCATGTCCATCACGCGGCAAATCTTTTCGGCGTGGCACTGACCCAAAGAGCCGCCACCCACCGTAAAGTCCTGGGAGGATGCAAACACCAGACGGCCATTCACCTTGCCGTAACCGGTCACGACGCCGTCACCCAAGACGACCTTGCTTTCCTTGAGCACGCGGTTGCTCGACTTGCGGAGCGCACCGACTTCTACAAACGTACCTTCGTCGAACAGCATTTCCATGCGTTCGCGGGCGGTGCACTTTCCGGACTGGTGCTGCTTATCGACACGGGCAGCCCCACCTGCCGCCTGGGCCTGAGCCAGGTAGCTATCCAGCTTGGCGATATACTTTTCGTTCCACATTTTGTAAAGAACTCCTGTACTTGTAAGATTTTCGTAGCCAAAATTAGAAAAAGCCGTTGAGCTAGTCAACGACTTTTGTTTCTTTTTGTTTAAATAATAAAGATGGAAGAAGTTTGTAGGAATCGACTAGATGAACGCTTCGATTCCGCCGCGGCACTTTTCCCAGGTGGGGTTCTTCTTGCACAGAAGATCCATCATCTTGTCGTAAGTGGCGGTGTTGCTGAAGCCCTTCCACAAGCGGCGTTCCACCGATTCGCCACTATCCTTGTCGATCGTGGTGATGGTGTCGTAGTAAGCCGGATTGTCCTTGAATTCAGAAATCAGGATTCCCTTCAAGTCGTCGGTATAAATCTTGGAAGCATACTTGAGGATGGAATCGTTGAAGTTGAGTTCGTTTTCGACCAGCCATTCGAAATCCTGAATCGGATCACCGTAAATGAGCCAATGCTTAAGGGCGAGAGCCACGACCAGGTCCTTCACGGCGCTACGGAATATAAACTTGTCTTCGAGGCGGCCGTTCCAAGTGATCTTGGTCAGCGGGTTATCGTCGTTCGCTTCGATGGAGACACCCTTACCCGGGGTCACGCGGCGAATCTTGATCGGCAAGCGGCTAAGGAGCTGCCAAGCCTTGGTGAAGGCGATGGTCTTGCGGACGAAATCCTTTTCCTTATCCGGGGAAACGCGCACAAACGCACCGAAGCAACGCTGGTACAGGGTTTCCTTATCGAAAATGCAGTCGCTGGAACGGCATTCGGAAAGCTTGCCGTCCATCATAAAGAGGGTCTTTGCCAGTTCGGGGCGCATACGCACTTCGAGCTTACGGGTACGGGCCTTGAGGCGAACACCATCCTTATAAACGTAAGTGAAGCCTTCTTCCTGGTAACGCTGCCAAATGAAAAACTGCAGGTCGTCAGCGGCACGCAGATGGTAGCTGAACACCGGGTTCTGGCGGTTGTTAGCCATGGTCACCTGGTTCAGGAAGTTGTCGGCACCAGGATACGGCACCACGACCTTCACGAGCACCTGCGGGTTCACCGGCTTCTTGCTCTTCTTGGCGTACTGTTCGTAGGTGAACAGGGACTGGGCACCGTTAATAATCTTCGGGCGTTCAATATAGAGCACCTTCTTGCCATCGCGTTCCTTGAGGCGCAGGTCATCACCGGTAAGGGTCATACCGTTGTGCAGGAACGGGAAGTCATCCACGTTCACGTTCTGGTCGTCGTTACGTTCCATGGTCTGGAAGGCATCGATCAAAGCAGCGTTCGTGTGGGTGAGGTTACCGAGGTAAGTACGGATGTTGCTGGAGACGATAGCCATGTTGTGCTTCGTCTTGAGGCGCTTACCCAGGTTCACGTGGTAGTCAAAAATCGTACGAATCGGGCAGAAACCGAGGAACAGTTCACCGTGATCAGAGGTCAGGTGAAGCGGATCGGAATCCATCACGATTTCAAGCTTGTCGTCGGCGCTACGGAAGTCGCGGGTCAAGTCGTCGTGTTCGGCAATAATTTCGAGCTTTGCCTTGACTTCGTTCTTCCAGATGCCGAGCTTACGGCGCATATCCTTGAGGGTGCGTTCCAGTTCGGAGTCGGTAATGTCGCGGGTCGCACGGGTACGGAGCACCGTAATTTCGAGCGTTTCCATGTAGGGGCGGCTTGCCGGGGAATCGGAATCTTCCTCTTCTTCGTCGTCAGAAATTTTATTAACAGCCCAGGGGTCAGCCTCTTCGCGGAGCGACATGAAGAACGGATTAGGAGGATCGCTCGTGCGGAAGACTGCAATCTGGAGTTGCTTCAGGTCGGAATTCAAGTGAGCCACGACCTTTTCAAGCGGGGTATCTTCATCGAGGAAGATGAAGAACTCCATAAAGCCTTGGGAATATTGGAAACCATGGAAGCAGCCGTTTTCATCAAGATTTAGATGCCGGAGTGCCTTAATTCGGTCAGTAGGGTCGTTCGGATTGAGACTCAAGAGGCTAGCCACGAATGCTAGACGGCGTTCCTGCGATTTGGTTAGTTCCATTTTTTCCTCAGTTCTGTTATTTTTACAATAGCAAAAGTCGGGTGCAAATGAGGCACCTTACCCTTATTATCGTATTTTGCACCCTAAAAATAGTTTCAAAATGAGTCTTTGGGAAAAAAAAAGACAACTTTTTTCATTTTTTTTCAAAAACACTACCAAATTATAGTGAACATTTGTGTAAAAATCATACTTTTTTACTTTTTTTCGGGATTGCCGTATCTTTTCTGAACAAAAATGCTATGATTTACAATATAGGAGACGTTCCCATGAATTTGCTAGATATCATTAAAAAAGCCAAGGCCGAAAAGGCAACCTCGTTAGACCTGTCCCAAAAAGAACTGAGGCTTTTGCCCCCGGAACTTTTCGAACTGGAAGACCTCGAAGAGCTGATTCTTGATCGCAACATGCTCGTGGAACTCCCCGACGACATTTCCAAACTCAAGAAGCTTAAAAAGCTCTCCGTGAGCGAAAACGACCTGATGGAGCTCCCCGAGACCATCGGCGACCTTTCTAACCTGGAACACCTCTACCTGGGTTACAACAGCCTGTCCGAACTTCCGGACTCCGTAGGCAAGCTCACGAAGCTTGAAACCGTGAACATTGCAAAGAACCAGCTCCTGGACCTCACCCTCGAAGTGGGCAAGTGGGTAAACGTCGTGAAGCTCAGCCTGCACGACAACATGCTCTCCGAAGTCCCTGCCACGCTGGGCAAGCTCAAGAAGCTGAAAAAACTCTACCTCGACAACAACGACCTCACCACTATCCCGGCGAACCTGTCTCACCTGGAATCGCTCGAAGTGTTGATGGTGTCGGGCAACAACCTGGGCGCAATCCCCTCTGAATTTGGCAACCTGAAGAAGCTCAAGGAACTGGTGCTTGACGCAAACCAGCTCGCCACGCTCCCCGAAAGCCTCGCCGAATGCGACAGCCTCGAAACGATTTCCGTGGTCGAAAACCCGATGGAAGGCGGCATCCCGCGCGTGCTCCTCGACAAGAAGGGCTTGAGCATCGACCAGTAGCGCTTTCAGCGCAGT
The DNA here is from genome assembly GCA_017526585.1 of Fibrobacter sp. Lineage (GTDB taxonomy): Bacteria > Fibrobacterota > Fibrobacteria > Fibrobacterales > Fibrobacteraceae > Fibrobacter. The sequence goes on from JAFXRC010000041.1 coordinate 41,407, forward strand.
GTGAAATGTGGAATGTGGAGTGATATATGAATAATTGCACATTACACATTACACATTTTTTCGCAGCCGTATTCGCGCTTTTTCTAGCCGGTTGTAGTGACTTTCTGGAACCGGTGAAAAGCACGCCTGAACCGACGGAATACTCCTATAACTACTGGCTATTGCAGCGGACCTACCTTTACGAAGACGAACTGCCACAGCTAGACGAAAACGGAGACTCCGTGTCGGAACTTTACAGCAAGCTCTCCGACCGTTTTACTCGATACGTCCCCCCCTCCAAAAGCGAAGAGACCTCCATACACATCAACACGAGCATCGTCCCCGGCGATGTCGGCATGGAATACAACGTGTTTCCAGAAACGGAACACCCGCTGACCATTTCACGCGTTTACGCCGAGAGCCCCGCCGGAAGGGCAAAGGTCCCCCGCTACGGCAACATCCTGAACGTGAACGGAGTCGAAATTACCGGAGATGCGGCGTACGCCACCTACGATTCGGTGCTCTCTCACAGCAAGGAAATCTCGATGAAGGTCGCCTACAAGGGCGACACGACATTATTCAAGATGACCAAGGAAGATGTCTACGCGCCGACCATCTTTGTAGACACCCTGAACGAGACCGTCGTCATCACCATCACAAGCTTCAAGCTGAACACAGTAAACAGGGAAGAAGGGACACTCGGCGAACTGAAGGCGTACCTGGACTCCACGCAAAACTACTCGCAGCCGCGCCTGATCGACCTGCGCAACAACCCTGGCGGCCACGTGAACCACTGCACCGCCATGGCGGACCTGTTCATCGAAAGCGGGGACATTTCGACACGCTTCTGGCGCACCTTCGCCCCCGACGGAGAATCCATCCACCGGACCGAAACCGAAGTGGCAAAATCGGGCGACGCAGGTGAAAAGAGTAAATTCGTTGCGCTGGTGAACAAGAACAGCGCAAGCTGCGCCGAGATTTTCGCAGCAGCCATCCAGGAAGGCGCCGACATCCCCATCGCAGGGACAGCCACCTATGGCAAGGGAATCGGGCAGAGCACCTGGAAAACTCCCGCGGGGGCGCTTGCCATCATCACGAACCTAGAATTCTTGACACCGAAGGGAAATTCCTACAACAAGGTCGGCGTCACCCCCGACTACACCTGCGAAAGCGCAACATACCAATGCGGACTCGACGCTATCCAAAAGTTCTACGGCAAGAAGTCCAAGAAGTCTTCCGGTTCACTCCTAGAAGCAAAGAAATACCTACGCCAGAAGACCTTTACCGAAGGCGCTCTTTTACCAGGCGATGACGAGTAGTTTTTAGTATATTTCGATAAGGCGGAGGTTTACATGGGTATAAGACATTTTTTTGCCGCAAGCATTTTATCGGCTTTGAGTTTTTGGGGATGTTCGCAGACTGTCAGCAACAGTAGCGACGACAGCGCATTGGACATTCCAGAAGAAGTGTATGTTCCCGGAATGGAAAAAATCGATGACGAGATCGAACGGGAAGTCTTCTTCAACTACGCCGTGCTGGACCTAGCCTACCTCTACAGCCATTCACGTAACGAACTTGCCGACGACTACAAAGTTTACCTGGGCAAAGGTTCCATATCTGACATCGAAGACAAAAGCTACTGCACGGCAGACTTTTACGATGTATGCTACCTGTACAACCAAATGAAGGACCCCTTCACCCAGTACTTCGACCCCTATGTCGCCAAAGTAATTTATGCAAGCGTCATGGAAACCGACTATACCATTGGAATCGGTGCCGAAGCGGAGTTTGACTCTACAAGGGCGGCTTTGGTCATTTCACAGGTCTACTCCGGTTCCCCCAGCGAGAAGGCGGGGCTCAAGGAAGGGGACATCGTCTTGCAGGTTGACGGATTGCACATCACGAGCAAGGAAAACTTCGAGACCATGTGTTCGGGAAACATTGGAAGCACCGTCAACATAACCGTTCAGCGCGGACTGGAAACGGTTGCTATCGCCATTACCCTAGAAGAATTCAAGGAGCCCTCCGTCATCTTGTCTTACAAGGATGACATACCGGTCATCAAAATTACGCAATTTGCCGTAACAACCCCCAGCGACAGCGGAACCTACGGTGAATTCGTAACGGCGCTGAGAAAGACCGCTGGAGCAAAGTCCACGATTATCGACCTGCGCGGAAACCCTGGTGGTGAAACGGACCAGTGCAATTCCATCTCAGCGGAATTCCTCGCTATGGGCGACACTATCATCTCCGACATACAAACGAACGCCGACTCCATTTGGGACGGAGACGATTGGAAATTCTTCCAGATTTTCGACACAATAACCTACACAGCATCCAGGGACGGACTCGGCAAAGACCGCTACTACGTCCTTCTTGCTGACACATCCACTGCAAGCTGCGCCGAAATAGTGCTTTCATCCGTTTCCGTCAACAAAAAAACTCCCATCGTCGGGCAGCTCTCCTACGGCAAGGCGATTGGGCAGGGAGTCATAGACACCTACGCCAAGGGACTTGCGCTCGTCACCGCCATACAGGGCTACGATAGGAACTGGGAAACCTACCATGATGTGGGAATCGTTCCCGACTACCAAATTGACGATCCCGAAAAACAGATGGAGAAGGCAATCGAACTTGTCAAGGAAGGCACCGAGCTGCGCACCGCCGGATACGGCACAACACGGCTCTACCACTTCTCCAAAATTACATCTAAAAATTCCGAGCGAAAGATCCCGACAAGAAAGGACCTGAAGCTTAGATTCAAGCTTCTATAAATTGCGCATACGCACCATCACATCGGTGGTGTCGTTTGCCTTTACGGCTGGGGCGGCAAGAGTCGCCTCTATTTGCGTACGGATTTCCGCCACTTCCTTCTGAAGCCTTGCAAGGCGTTCGCCTTCGAGCTTCGGCGCGGCGATCATCGTCTTGGACGCCGGATTGATCCAGGCGCCCTTTTCGTTCTTGAAGCCGAGATGCAGGTGCGGACCGGTGCTACGCCCCGTGGAACCCACGCGGCCGATGCATTGACGGGCGGAGACCTTCGCGCCTACGCCTACCCCGCGTGCGGACAAGTGCATGTACCAGCTTTCGGAATTGTCCCTGTGGCGAATGGCAATTTTGTTGCCGCTGAACTGGTCGAAGCCGGACACCGTAACGATACCTTCGGCGACGGCATAGACGGGAGTGCCGGTGGGGCTACCGTAGTCGATACCGGCGTGCATCTTGCGCTGACCCGTAATCGGGTGGATGCGGTTACCGAAGGGGCTCGTGACATGCAAACGGTCGAGAGGATAGCGGAGCCCGTCGTAAACGAGCGCTTCGCCCTTTTCGGTGTAATGGGCATTGAAGGAACTCTTCGGGTCCGGATCCTCATAGCGGAAGGCTTCGTGGTGACCTACGATGCGACCGTCGAACTCAGCATAGACGACCTTACCCGAAATCCAAATGGAATCCTGATAGAAGGTTTCTTCAAGAAGAATGCGGAAGCGATCGCCGGCGCGAGCCAAGGGGAAAGCCACCTTGCACTGCAGAACTCCACTCACAATACCCACCATGCGACCGGGGATTCCCACCTTGAAAAGCGTACCGTTCAGTGTGCTGCCTTCGGTGAGTGCGCCTTCGAAAATGGACTGGCGACGCGTCACCGGCTTTTCGATAAGACTGTAGACATAGCCTGAGTCGGTGCGGCTAAGCATGTGGACCGTCGCCGGATTCGGGGCGTACCTAAAACGCTGCACGCTACCCAGCGAATCGATAGCCGCGTAGAAGACCTGCCCTACGCGCAACTTGGAAAGTTCCACGCTATCTTGGAGCGCAAGCACAATTTTTCCGCGTTCACGCTCGTTAATCTGCATACGGACAAGCACCTGGAAAAGTCCGTCGCCTGCACGCACGGTGTCGTTTTGCACCGACCAGTTGCCAGGAAGAGTCTGCGCCTGTTCGATTGCGCTGGTGAGCGAATCCACTTTGGCGCGGAGCCTATCACCTTCCGCCTTTAGATTCTGAATTTTTTCCTGCTCGTTACAGCCAAACAGCGACAATGCTAGAAATGCGGATAGTGCTACAAATAAAAGACGCTTCACGACCACCTCAAAATAATAGGAAAAGATAGAAAAATGGAATGCAAAAAAAAGAAGTCCGCGCTTGTGACGCGGACCTCTCTTAATCTTTTTAAGTCAGCCGATTACTGTGCTGCTGCAGGTGCGGCAGGAGCAGCAGCCGGGGCGGCAGCGGGAGCAGCGGCGGGCTTGGCTTCGGCAGCGGGCTTAGCAGCAGGAGCTGCGGCAGGCTTGGCTTCAGCAGCGGGCTTAGCAGCAGGTGCGGCGGCAGGCTTGGCTTCAGCTGCGGGCTTGGCGGCGGCAGCCTTCGGAGCAGCAGCCGGCTTGGCAGCGGGCTTAGCTTCGGCCTTAGCAGCCTTCACTTCAGCCTTCTTGGCTTCGGGCTTTGCCGGTTCGGCAGCCGGAGCGTCGGCAGCGTGAGTATCGATCAGTTCCATTTCGAAAACGAGGAGGCTGTTACCCGGAATCTGCGGGCCACGGCCACGCGGACCGTAAGCGAGGTCGCTCGGAATCCAAGCGGTGACCTTGCCGCCCACCTTCATGAGCTTGAGCATTTCGGTCCAGCCCGGAATCACAGCGCCGATCGGGAATTCAAGCGGTTCGCCACGGTCGACAGAGCTGTCGAACTTGGTGCCGTCGAGGAGCGTACCGGTGTAGTGAACCTTCACGATGTCGCCATCGGCCGGAGTTGCACCCGTACCTTCGGTAATCACCTTGTACTGGAGGCCAGATTCGGTGGTCACGACGCCTTCGGCAGTCTTGTTCTTGGCGAGGAATGCTTCGCCAGCAGCCTTATTGGCTTCGGCAGCGAGGCTGTCCTTCTTAGCCTTTTCAGCCTGACGGGCCTGGGAAAGGTCGGTGAGGGTCTGGAAAATCACAGAGTCGTTCATCAAGAAATGAGCAGAATCGCTGTTGTAGCGTTCCTTGAAAGCCTGGATGAAGAGGTCGAGGTCCAGATCGATAGAGTCGCGAGTCACCAGCTGGAAACGAGCCTGGTTACCGAAATGGGCACCGAGAGCGTAGCTGTACTTATCCTTATCGGTCACCAGGGCGGTCTTGGTCTTCGGACCCTGGCACATCTGGTCGCAACCAGTCAAAGCAAAGGCGAGAGCGCCTGCAGCAATAAGCAATTTTTTGTTCATTTATTCCTCTTTTTGGTTAGACATGGGAAAAAATAACAAATTCCTAACGAAAAAGACCATTTGTAATCCATTTTTACCAAAAGAAATTCGTATATTAACATCCGTTAACAAATAAAGGATTTTTTATGTGCGGAATTGTCGGCTATATCGGTGAAAATGATGCTTTGCCCATTTTAATCGGCGGTCTCAAGAAACTCGAATACCGAGGCTACGACAGTTCAGGAGTCGCCCTGATCAACGACGGCAAAATCGAGACGGTTCGCGCATCGGGCAAGATCAGCGCACTTGAAGCCAAAATCAAGGAACACCCGCTTCATGGGCACATCGGTATCGCGCACACCCGCTGGGCTACCCACGGCGCCCCGACCGAGGAAAACGCCCACCCGCACCAAAGCTTTGATGGCAACATTTCGATTGTGCACAACGGCATCATCGAAAACTACGCCGTGCTGAAGAAGAAGCTGCAGTCCGAGGGAATCGAGTTTAAGTCCGAAACGGACACCGAAGTCGTCGCGCACCTGATAGCCCGCTACTACAAGGGCAATCTGAAGGAAGCTGTACTCAAGGCGATTTCTCTCATCGAAGGAACCTTTGGCCTTGCCGTCATCTGCCGCGACGAACCCGGCACGCTGATTGGCGCCCGCCGCGGCTCCCCGCTGATTTTAGGCATCGGGCAGAACGAATTCTACCTCGCCTCCGATGTTTCTGCGATTATCATGCACACGCAGAAAGTCGTGTACCTGGACGACAACGACATCGTTGAAATCAAGAACGACGGCTATAACCTGCTGAATACGCACAGCCAGCCCGTGCAGCACGAGGTACAGGATGTGGAGTTCGACGCGGACTCCATCGCGAAGGGCGGCTTTGCCCACTTCATGCTGAAGGAAATTTTCGAGCAGCCCGAAGTGCTCCGCAATACCATGCGCGGTCGCCTGCTGTACGCCGAAGGCAACGCCAAGCTCGCAGGCCTCGACACCAACATCAAGGAACTGCGCAACATCAACCGCATCATCATCACCGCCTGCGGCACCAGCTACTACGCTGGCATGGTCGGCGAATACATGATCGAAGACCTGGCAGGCGTTCCGGTAGAAGTCGAATACGCCTCGGAATTCCGTTACCGTAATCCGATTATCAAGCCGGGTACGCTCGTACTTGCTATCAGCCAGTCCGGCGAAACCGCCGACACGCTCGCCGCCCTTAAGGAAGCCCAGCAGAAGGGCGCCACCGCTCTTGCCATTTGTAACGGCGTGGGTTCCACCATTGCCCGCACCAGCGACGGCGGCGTCTACCTGCACGCAGGCCCCGAAATCGGCGTCGCATCCACCAAGGCTTTCACCAGCCAGGTGACTGTACTTGCGATGATCGCGCTCTTGCTCGGACGCCAGCGCAGACTCAGCTTCGAAAGCGGCGCAGACATCGTGAAGTCGATGCAGGAACTTCCTGAACTGGTCGAAAAGACTCTCCAGCTCAGCGACCAGATTGCAGGCATCGCCCAGAAATACGTAAAGGCAAACAACTTCTTGTATCTAGGCCGCCACTTCAACTACCCAGTTGCCATGGAAGGCGCCTTAAAGCTCAAGGAAATCAGCTACATCCATGCCGAAGGCTACCCCGCCGCCGAAATGAAGCACGGACCGATCGCACTTATCGACGAGAACATGCCCGTCGTGGTGATTGCCCCGAAGGACGCCCTGTTCGATAAGGTGATTAGCAACGTGCGCGAAATCAAGGCCCGCGGCGGCAAGGTGATCGCAATCTCTACCGAAGATTGCCACCCGCTCGACGAAATTGCGGACCACCTGATCAAGGTGCCGAAAACCATTCCCATGCTCATGCCGATTCTCACCTGCATTCCGCTACAGCTGCTCGCCTACCATATCGCGGTGCTCCGCGGAAACGACGTGGACCAGCCGCGCAACCTCGCGAAGAGCGTGACCGTGGAATAAGCTCCGCTGGTTATTGGAATAATCGCGGCTACGCCGCAAGGTTATAAGCAAGCCTCCCTAACGGGAGGCTGTTTTTAGTTATAGTCTAAAAAGGTAAAATTCTTCTTTAGTGAGTTCGCTCATTTTTGTTTTACAGAGCAGTGCAAATTACATGATAAGCAAAAATCAATTTATTTCAAGAATCCGTAGGAATACACTTGTGGGCGGAGTTTTTCGGATAGGGCTTTGTAGGCGGATTCGAAGGCTGTAAAGCTGACGGGAACGGAGTTGCCGGATTCGTTTTGGGCTTTCAGTGCCTGGCGAATTTGATACCAGCCGACATCGGGGCGGTTAAGCTTTAATTCTTCACGAATTTTGTGGTTGAAGGATTGCTTAAAGTAGGCTGCCCAAATTTTCTTGCCTTCGTCTAGGACAGCCTGAGCTTTGGCGCTGAAGTTTTTGCCGTCCATATACTGCACCATAAAATCACTTTCGAAGCGAGCGCTTGCACCGACTTCTTCTTCGGTGAAAGGGATAAAGTGGTTGACAACGCTCCATTTTTTGCCGTTCCATTCAAGGTCGTTTGCGCTGGCGGTGAGATTCGATCCATTGAACAGCATCCAAACCAAACAGTCATTTTTAAATTCATCAGGTAATTCGCAATTTGGTTGAAGGAACTGGTCTATATCATTTATCCATGTGTGAACAACAACTTTTCTTACGGTAAAAACTATAGCCAAATCTGATAAATTTTCAGAATTAACATAAAAGCCGTGTCCACCACTATAACCAGAAGAGAAAAGCGATGTGTCGTTTGCTTGTTGCATATCATTGCTATTCACCCGCATATAGCCTACAGCGCCATCGCTCCAAAATTTACATCTCAAATCAGTCGTTCTTGTTGCAGGCGATATAGCGTTTTTTAATGGGATTATTTCTGTAGCATTCGGCTCCGGCCTGTCAATCCATGTGGCCAAATATCTTTCATTTGGAGCGTTATAAAATTTCTTTTCACCAATAGGGTTTGTACTCTTATTGAGAACTTCGCAGGAAATTTCAGATGGGAAAGCATATTTGGATTGCTTCGTCTCGCTCACAATGGCGTTGGAGGTTTTCCATATACAAAAACCTATTGGGAAATCACCTTTCAATCCTTCAAAAGACTTACTATGAACAACAAATCCAGCTTGGTATTTCGCCCACCACCGACTTCTAAATGTTTGCAATGTTTGCGCATTGATATATTTCATTTTACTAAACATCGCTAAGGTCGCGTTTGGAATTTCTTTTGCTATGCGGGCTACAAATTGAGTAAACAGTTCATTGCTTGCTTTACCATATTCTTTCATTCCGTATTGTCCAAAACGAGTTTTATTTACACCCGTTTTAGCGGTATTATCTTTAGAAGAAGCATTAAAAGCGCTTCCGACTTCCGCATACGGCGGGTTTATCAGCACCAATAGTTTCTTTTTTCCCTCATTTGAATCGCGAATTACATTTTGCAAAGTCTGTGGAATTTTATTTGTAAGGCTGTAATCAATCTCTCCGTTATCGGTAATGTCATCATTCAAATAATCATATTGAAAACGCTCGGCAGACACGCAAATTTTTGCCGCCTTCATGATATTCACGTCTTCTTGATCGAGGGTACTCATGAACAGATGACGGTGGTTGGAATGCTTGGCTTCGAGGTTTCCGACTCCGCAGCACATATCCCACACATAATAGTCCTTCTGCCAGTTCGAACCAAGCGTCTTTTCTAGCAAGTCGTAAGCCTTGTCAACTACATTGAGCGGAGTGTAGTAGGCTCCCTTGAAAGTCCGTTCATCAACGGGAATCAGGCTGTCGCGGCGTTCCAGCAAGTAACTGCGGAATTCCTCTTTGGGCGGCCTATCGTAAATCGCCCAAAACTGGCTGTAACCATCCATACTTGCGATTTCGTAGGTCTTTCCGTTTAGCAAGAATATCGGCTTATTGCCCTTGTGTAGCAACTCTGCAGACAAATGTTCGTGGGTACTGACCTTGCCATCACTCATCACATCGGCATAGAAAAATTCTGCGTAGTTTTCAGGTTCCGCATTCACGATTTCCTTGCCGACCGTCTCGACCCACTTGTCGAAAACCTGTTTGAGATTGTCGGGCGTAATTTGCGTGCGGATGATTTCGCCTTTTTCTATGGCGTTTCGCAAAGTGTCGATAAATTCTTTCTCGTGCGTTTCGATATTGAAACTCACGAAATGTGTGCCGATGTACTGCGAAACAATGTCTAAAGCATCCTGCGTTACATCGCTGGCGGACTTGCCCCACTTGATATGAATGTTCTTGTCTTGTAAAAGCGGGAGCGCGACATCGGTCTTCATAATGGCGGCCTTGACACTATCGACCACGCAAAGGAACGGAGGGATATGCTCGCCGTCCTTGAGGGCTCGGTGGATGTAGAAAAGCAGCTGCGTGAACATCTCGTAGAGCGACTTCTTGGAGCCAAATTTCGCTTCAAACCAAACTTCGCGCGTCTGAATATCTATCAGGTTTCGCTGAACCTGCTTAAGGTGCAGTGCCTTGATGTATTCTGCCTTCACATCTTCTTCGGACGAGGCTTTTTGCAGCTTTTCGAACAGACTCATAAGGGCTCCTTTAGCCCTTATGTCGTGCAGTCAATCCATAAAAAAGCGTGGTGTCGAATGCACTTGCCGTAATGGAGGCTCTGGTAAACCTATGCACGAAACAAGAACAAACGACCCACGCCCATTGCTGGACGTGAGTGTTCACTCTCATACTCTCGTGCACATTGAAAATTTACCAGATTTCCATTACGAGAATAAGAGCTAACTCTACGTTAAACTCGCGCCTGCGGTTTTTACGCCACAAGCTATGTCAAAACGAATGATAGTAAAAAAGGAGATGCCTGCCTACGCGGGCATGACAAAAGAAGCGGGGATGACAGGGAAAAAGGAGGTGCCGCATCAAGCGGAAGTGACAATTCGGGGGTTTTAGGGGGTGGAACCCCACCCTGGTGGCCATGCGCACTAAGCACTAAAAGTGCTAAGTGCTGTCCGCCCTTAGGCGAGGGGGTGGAGAGCAACGTAGTGCGAACCAGGGGGATACGGCCCCCTTCTTGCAATAAACATGCCCATTCTTCCCGTAAATAATGTATATTGTAAATGGAGCATCAAATGAACTTGCCGATAAACATAATACACCAGATAGAGACCTTTGCCAAGGAATGTTTCCTTGACCGCGTTATTCTATTTGGTTCTAGGGCACGAGGTACAAACCGCGAACGCAGTGATATTGACCTCGCGGTGTCCGGCGGCAATCTGGCCCATTTTGAGGAACTGCTTGAAGAAAAAGCAGACACCTTGCTTTCATTCGATGTAATTAACATGGACGGAGTTGCTTCAAGAAAATTGAAAGACAACATCCAGCGCGAGGGAGTCCTGCTTTATGCAAAAGTTTGACAACTTTGTTGCATGTTTTGACGTGCTGAAAAACTCCAATCGCGATATGGCAAAAAGCGATGAAATTTATCGTACTGGTGTTATCGGACAATTTAGTCTCGCTTTTGAGTTGTCATGGAAAACTTTACAAGAAGTTATGCGAGCCCACGCCATTAACGAAGCCGAGAATGGTTCTCCGCGCGAAATCCTCAAGGCTGGTTTCAAGTATAATTTCATTGATGATGAGCAAACCTGGTTGCAGATGTTAAAAGACCGAAACTCCGCAACACATGTCTATGACGAAGAAGCGTTTGAGGCTGTGCTAAATCGAGTTTACGACAGCTACATCAACGCTTTCGAACACTTCTCCGAAAAGATGCTCGTCAAAATTGAAGAATTGAAAGATTAAATCGCCGAGTGGAATTCGCCTTCGCGCTCTGAAAATGCGTTCAGGCCGAATGATTTTAACTACATTTACCGTAAATGACCGAAGTCGAAGAACAGGAAGAATACGAAGTACGCATTGGGGCGTTCAATGGCCCGATGGACTTGCTGGTGTATCTTGTTCAGAAGAAGGAAGTTCCGCTCGAACAGATTTCGATTGCCGAAATTGCGGACCAGTTTTTAAAGTGGGTAAACGAGTACGAGGGCACCGACCTGTCGAAGGCGGGGGACTTCTTGTACATGGCGAGCCGCCTGATGGCCTTAAAGGTGCAGGAACTTTTGCCGGCCGAACAGCGCGACCCCGAGATGGAAGCGGAATACAACGAAGACCGCGAACAGCTCATGAAGGAAATGCTGGAATACCAGCGCTTTAAGCAGGTGGCGAGCGGGCTGCAAGAAATGGAAAGCGAAAACTTCGGTACGTATTCCCGCGGACGCCTTGAAAAGACGCAGACCGACGAAGAGACTTTGGCTGACGCAAACATTTGGCAGCTTTTCCGCGCTTACCAGAAGAGCCTAAAGACCAAGATTTCGGAAACGATTCACCACATCGAACTCGACTACGTAACTATTCAGGACCGTCAGCAGGCAATCAACAATTATCTTGCGGTGAATGGCCGCGCCCTATTTGAAGACTTGCTCGACAACGATTCGCACCCGATTGTGGCGGCGGTGACCTTCATGGCCATGCTCGAGATGATCAAGACGGATGAAATAGTGTTCCGTCAGAGTGAACTGTTCGGACCGATTTGGATTTACCGCAAGAAGAACAATGCCGACTACGCCGAAGAAATGGCGCACGAGACCGTGTTCTTCAGCAAGGATCCGGACGTGAAGCCGGGCCTTGTAGAAGCGATTCGCAACCAGGCGATTGCACGCTCCAAGGAACAGACCGTGGGCGACTTGGCCGCAGTGATGCGCGAAGCCGTGCTGTGGACGGAACGCGGACGGAACGTGAGCGAAGAAGACTTGACCGCCATGCTCGAAGGTCGCGAAGACTTGAGCGAAGTGCAGGAAAATCCGTTCGCCGAAATGATGAAGGAAGACGAGGCGACGGAAAATGCCCAGGCTCCGACTGAAGATGCTCCGGCTGAAGGGACTCAGGCCCCGGCAGAGAACGCACCTGCAGAACCTGTTGCTGACACAGCCGCGACGACAACTGAAACGGTTGCGGAAGAAACAAGCGCGCCCGTCGAAGAAACCGTCGCACCGGTCGTTGAAGAAACGCCGGTGGAAGAAAATGAGGAATGGATCGCTTCGTTGTCTACGACTCCTCGCGATGACGTGAGCGAAGAACCTGTCGACGCCTCGATCGAGCCTGCAGAAGAAATCTCCTCTGAAGAGCCGCAGCCCGCTGACAACATGACGGACGAAGAATTTGAAGCGTTCATGAAAAAAGCCCAGGCGTTCTACGACACCCAGGCTAATGAAAATTCTGATTCAGACGACGATGACGATTTCTCGTCAATCGAAGTCCATTCAAACGATTAAATAGAGATCCTTCGACTTCGTGCGTTGCACTTCGCTCAGGATGACACTTCGTGTCAGTCTCGCCGACCGCCGATAAGTCCGGCTCGGTACGCCCAATAAAGCAACTGCATAATAGAGCCGATGGCGGCTGCCACATAGGTAAGCCCTGCGGCAAAAAGCACACCCGAAACCGTATTGTATTCGCGGCCCGGCGCCACGATGTCGAGGCGAGCAAGCACCTTTTTGGCGCGGGAAGAAGCGTCGAATTCTACCGGCACAGTCACCAACGTAAAGAGTGTCGCGATACCGAACAGCAGCACACCCGCCACGGCGAGCGAATAGCCCAGCGCACGGCCTGCACTCATCAGGATGATGCCGAGAATCACAAGCCACGGGCCGAGATTCGAGCCGAGGTTTGCGGCAGGCACAATGAACGAACGCAGCCACAGCGGGAAATATCCCTGCGCATGCTGAATGGCGTGGCCCACTTCGTGAGCGGCAACGCCCGCGGCAGATGCATTGCGGCCGTTATAAACTTCAGGCGACAAGTTCAAGGTCTTGTTCAGCGGATTGTAATGGTCCGACAAGAATCCATGATGCTGCAGTACCTTCACGTCGGTAATGCCCGCATCCATGAGGATTGCCTTCGCCACATCGGCACCCGTAAGGCCGCTGGAAATGCCGACCTTCTGGCCAGCGTTAAAACGGGACTTGACCATCCAAGAAACACTACCCGAAAGGGCAAGCGTGACCAGGAGAATCATCATGTATAAAGGATCAAACATCATATTGTTACCTCTAACCGCAATATACAAAAATGCGGGCGGCAAAGCGCCTACATATCGCCAGTCTGCAGCTTGCTACCATCGCGGAGGTTTGTCAGCACTAGCCCGAGCAACAGGTAGAACACCGCCTGCAAAGCGAGCGGCAGCAACAGCGATGCAGCATCATAAATGTCGGCGCCACGCTGTTCTATGGCAAGCCATGCCGGAATCGCAAATGTCGAAGGCAACAGGCAAGAGAATCCCTTCATCCACGCCGGAATCAGTTCGGTAGGCCAGCTGAAGTTCGAAAGGAACAGAATCGGAATGCTCATGTACAGGAACAGCTGCATGCTCGTTTCGCGGCGCAAGAACACCTGCGAAAGCACCATCCCGAAATTGATGACCGAAAACAGGAACACGATTGCAAACGCCACCATCGGCAAAATTTCACCACGGCGCGGGAATTCGAACACGTTGTACACCACAAAATGATAAAACAGGATAAAGCTGCAATAGTGCAAGAAGTACGCAAGCGAACGCCCAAAGTAGCGGTAAGGCATCAGTTCATTTTCTACAGAACTATCGCGCTGCAATTTGCGGAACTTGCGGTGAGCACGGGCACCACCCAGAATGCAAATGCCAATCACCAGCGTCTGCTGCAAAATCAGTACGAGTACGCTCGGCACCACATAGTTGGAGTAGCTACCCGTGTTGTTGTACATGGTCTGCACGCTGATGGGAATCGGGTCGCGCATGGCGATGGCCTTTGCGGCCGGGACCTTTTTACCTAAAGCAATCCGCTTGACTTTTGTAGTCGCGCCCACCGTGAGCGCACAAGTGGTAAAAGCCGTTCCGATGTTGCCGTGGAGCATCACGTAGGCGCCGTGCGTGAACACGTTCACATTCGTCTTGCCGCCGTTGCGGAGCGTCTTTTCCATGTCTTTGGGAATCACCATGAAGCCATAAATTTTTTCTTCGGCCATAGCCTGTTCCGCTTCGCGGACATCCGAGAATACATAGCGCACATCAATCTGCTGGGCTGCGGCAGACATCTGCGTGAGTTCGCGCGACATGACCGTATGGTCAAGATCCACCACCGCCACAGGCACATCTGTAGCCGTCTGTTTCATGTAAGGCGTCGGGTAATAGAAGGCGTAAAGCACGCCCGCCACCACCAGCAACAGCACCGCCGCAGGGTCGGTGTAAAAAAGCTTCCATTCGGCAAACGCCACCTTGAAAAGTCGCTTAAAGAGGTCAATCATTTTTGCCTCCTTTATGCAATTTTCTTTTGGCAATTTCAGATGCGACCGCCTTGCGAATACTCAAATCCGAATAGACGGTGCCGGCAATATTTTTCAGCTTATCCTTCAGGTGCAACTTTTCGCGGGTTTCCCAATCCGCCTCTTTTTCTTCGGCAACTTTCCAGCGCAAGAACAACAATTTTGAGGCGAGTAGGTGCCAGAACAGCGCCATGAACAAAAGCACCACGATCGATTCCCAGGCATGCGCCTTGCCGACCGAGCCCAAGAGCATGGTAGACTGCACCTTTAAAACATGCGTGAGCGGAAGCAGGAAAGCAAAGCCACGCACCACCAAGGGCATCGCCATCACTGGGAAAGTCTGCCCCGCAAAGGCAAACGCGGGGCCGGCGATAACGCCCGCCACGCTCGAAGACATACGCATGTTGCCCGTAATGCCCACAAAGGCGGCCCCCGCTCCGGAACAAGCGAGAATCATCGCCAACTGCCCTGCAGACACCACCACAAATTCATCGAACGTCATTGGGGTAAGCGCACGGCGAGCATACGCATACACCGCCACCATCGACAGCCACTGAATCACGACCAGCGGCAAAACTGTCGCAGCGCCAAGCACCACGCGCGAGCCGCCCGCCGCCTGTAAGAATTCGCGGACGCGGTGATCGCGGAACGGAAAACTGAACAGGTACACCGCCGCCAAAATTCCTGCCAAATGGAAAAGCGCCGTCACAAGCCCGAGCCCTAAAAAGCCCTGGTAGTTACCGCTATTATTGCTCACGGACTTGAGTTCTACATGAATCGGGTCATCCATCTGCTTGGTAAACAGGTCGGCGCCAATCGTCGAAATCACCGAACGGATTTCCTTGACAGCAAACGTATTCGTAAGATAATTCTGGCCGCTGGAATACACCGGAATCACGGGCGTTTCAAGCCGGAGCGCACGGCGTTCCATGTCGTACGGGAGCACGATAAACGCCTGCAAGTCACCGCGAATCACCGCATGTTCGCATTCGCTACGGTCATGACATTCCACCGCGACTTCGAGCACGGGGTCTGCACGCAATGCCATTTCGACTTTATCGGCCAGCTGCGAGCGGTCTTGCTTTAAAAGGCCAATCGGCACATGCTGAATGATTTCGGCCGAAAAGAAATTCACCATAAAGACCGATGTCACCACCGGCAAAATCAGGAGCACCAGCCACAACACGATATTGTGACTGATATAGATTTTGCGAATCGCCCTTAAAACATCAAGGAACACGATTACGACCTTACTGAATCTGGTCCACCGGGAAAAGTACGCTCATGCCAGGGCGTAAGTTTTCGATTTTTTCCTTCGGGCGCAGGCGCACTTCGAAACTCTTGAGGTCAAAGCCGCCGCTTTCCTTGGAGCTGCGCCAGGTGGCGTAATCGCCTACAGACGCAATGTAGCTGACTTCCATTTCGACATTCTTGTCAAGCGCCGGAATGAACATGCTGAAGGTCTTGCCCTTGGACACGTTCTTGAGCAAGTCTTCACGCAGGTGAAATACCGCCCAAGAATCGTCGAGGTCGGTAATGGCGACTACCGGCATGCCGGAGCCTACGACTTCGCCCTCTTCGACCAGCTTCACGGAGACTTCGCCTGAGATGGGGGCGCGAATTTTGGTTTCTTCGAGATAGGCGTCGACCTCGGCGTTGGCGCCCTTCGCTTGCATCACGAGTGCGTTTGCGGCAGCCTTGTCTTCGCTGCGGGCGCCGGCGAGGGCCTGTTCATACTGGGCCTTGGCGGCGTCGGCGGCAGACTGGGACGCCTTCATCTGGGTTTCGGCTTCGTCGCGCTTCTGGAGCGGCAACACGCCTTCGTTATAAAGCTTTTGCACGCGGTCGTAAGTATTCTTTGCAAGGTTTGCGGCATCTTGCGCGCGCGAGGCCATCGCCTTGAGGGCCGTAATGTCTTCGGAGCGGGCACCATTTTTAGCCTTGTTCGCCTGAGCGCGAGCGGCACCTAAAGCACCCTGTGCCTGCATCTTCTTGGCTTCAATTTCGGGGCTGCTGATAATTGCCACGATGGCATTCTTTTCGACCATGTCGCCTTCACGGAAGAACAACTGTTCAACGCGACCGGGAACCTTACCCGCCACAAGCACGCGGCGAGCTTCCATCTGGCCTTGCAAATAGGCGTCGCGAGGTTCAGTTGCGAACTTCTGCAAGGTAACGATACCAAGGCCAATCAGGGCAATCAACGCCAAGACGACCAAGACCTTTCCGATAACTTTCAAGACGTTCATCTTTTTTCTCCGTTTCTAAAATCAGTTTGCAGGGGCTGCGGGCGAATTAGCCGGAGTAGTCGCGGCGGAATCAGCCGCTGTAGATTGCTTCGCTTCGCTCGCAATGACGTTTGTTGAGGGGCTCGTGGCAGCGTTTGTAGAGTCGCTTGCAACGGTTTCTACAGCGGGCGGAACCGTTTCGACAGCAGCGGGAGCCGTAACAGATTCGGCGGGCTTCGGTTCTTCCGCCTTCGCTTCTTCGACCGGCTTTATATCCTTAAGCATCTCACCGGCATTAGCAACTTCGCCACTCGCTTCGAGCAAGCCAAGCCACGCCAGCACAGCATCGTAATGCGCCTTCAAGTCAGCCACCTGCAAGCGCGAAAGTGCAAGCTCGGCATCCACTACATCCAAGCCCGTGGCAAGGCCTGCTTCGTAAGCAAGCGTCTGGCTGCGGTGCGCTTCTTCAGCAAGTTCGCGAGTCTTCTTCAGGCTTTCCAAGCGGCTCTTTGCATGTTCCATTTCACGCCAGCGCTTTTCCACGAGGAGCCCGATGTTATCCATGGTCTGCTCTTCCATGCTCGAAAGCGAGCGGTCCAGCGCCTTGGCATTACTTACCTTGGAACGGGTCTCGCCACCCTTGAACAAGTCCCACTGCATCTTGGCACCCACCGCCCAATCGGGTTCCAGGAGCGTCAGGTCGCGGGTATAAAGTTCCTTGTAGGCAAAAAGAGCCACAGTCGGATAATAATCAGCACGCGCGGCACTCACCGCATCCTGGCTGCGCTTGCGTTCGGTACGCAGCTGCCTGAGTCCCGGATGCCTATCCATTGCGAGCTGCTTGAACTCATCCATTGCCATGGTCTGTTCGGGCGCCAAGACCGGAGTAATCGCGGTGATGTTCGTATCGGTGTGCAGCAAGCTTGCAAGTGCCAAGCGCGCAAGGGTCTGGTCGCGGTAGGAATCTTCCAGCGCATTCTCCGCTTCGGCAAGGGCGACTTCTGCACGTAAGCGTTCCGCCTTGCTAATCTGTCCGCCTTCTTCGAGTTTCTTGGAACGCGCCAAATGTTCTTCCAAATTCTTCTTGGTGCTTTCACGGAGCACCGTCAACTCTTCAGCTAAGCGGAGCGTAAAATACTTGGTAGCGACATCCATGAGGATGGTATTTTGCGCCATGTCGAACGCCGCCTTCTTGGCATTCACATTTTCCTTGGCGGCGTCGTATGCCGAATAAATCTTGAAGCCCGTAAAGATAGGCCAGATGGCTGTCAGGCGAGCGTTGAAGAACACATCGTCCTGCACCTTCATGCGGAAATCAGCGTCATCGATTTGAGCTTTCGCCGCATCCAGCTGTTGCTTACTGTCTGCCGCATACTTGTCAGCCGTCTGTTGAGCAATTTCTTGTGCCGTACCACCGACCTTTTCTTGGGCAAAAGCATTCGCCTGGGTTTCGCTCATTCCCTGCGCCATGGCTCCGGCATACGCCTGCTCGTAACCGGCCTGCGCCTTGTTATAAGCATCGATGTATGCCTTGGAATAAGCCGCCGCAGGTCCAACGGAAGCAAGACCGCCGGCAAGACCACTCAGACCCTGCTGAATTTCTCCCAGGTCAATATAAATCGGATCATTAATCTTGGTCACGCTTGCCGTAAGCGAAAGCTGCGGCATAAAACGCGAACGAGCCTCGGTCTGACCGCTTTCGGCCATATCCACTTTAGCCTTTTCCGCCTTGATTTGCGAATTGCCCGCCTTCGCCATCGCAATCGCATCCGACAGCGAAATGGGCGCGGCAAAAACGGCAGCACTCGCTGCAATACCCAAAAACAAACTCTTTTTCATAACACCATAAAAATAAATTTTTCTATACAGAAAAACCGCCCCAAAGGGGCGATTACCTTACTTTTTACAAAAAATGTATTATAAGACTCTTACAACTCGTTTATAAAACGCTGACAGTCAGCACGGGTTTACAATCACTTGCCCGGAGTCGGCTCTCCAACAGTCCAGGCAGCCGATTCGTAACCCATGGTGGTAAAGTCCTTGCGCTGCAGACTGTAACCAAGACCGTCCGCCTTCTTGTAATCGACACTCCCCTTCCAGCTATCGCTATAGAGGGTTGCATCAGACCAGTCGTAATACCACTGATCCACGTTCGGCGAAGAGCTGCTCGGCAGCACGGCGTAGGGTTTCTTCACCGCGATGGTTTCTCCGCGGTTCGAAAGCTTACCCTTATAGAAACGAATCAGGACATTGTCTGCAATTGTGAAACGCTTGCGCAGAATAGATTCGCCCAAAGCCGTAGCGAGCGATTCGGGGAACAACACCGCGAGACCACCGGCAGGCAGAACATCCGTGGAAGCAAATTCCATGTTGATACCTTCGACCTTCCAGCCACGACTACCGCTACCCTCTTCCACTTTCGTGTAAAGCGTAATGTCTTCGGCAGAGGTGTTCTTGAGTTCCAGGAATTCCACCTGGTTCGGATCTTCTTCGTTGGGGTGGTAGTGGATTTCGTTGATGACCACAGGTCCAATGTAGAGCGAAGAATTCTTTTCACCCTTGGTAGCAGAAACCATGGCACCCTGAGCCGTAGAGCCGTCGGCCAAGTCGACGACACCACTCGAAAGTTTGCTAGACGGAAGCAGCAAGCTGGATTCGTCGCCTTCCGTTGCACCGTACAGATAGTAGGCGCCACCAATCGGGCTCACGATCAGCTTCTTGTCAAAAGAGGTTTCCGCGTCAAGAACCAGGTAGCCACCGGCAGGGACAACGCCAGACGTAATCGTAAGCGTTTCTTCGCGAACCTTGGATTCAAATGTCCAGCCCGTCACATCGACCGGTTCGGCACCGGCATTGTAAAGTTCAACCCACGCCGTCGCGCCCGTTAGGGTCGGCATGATTTCATTCAGACGCACATTCGAGGTGGTAAGCCATTCGTCGTTACCGACACCGGGATTACCTTTGAGAATTTTGCTTGCGCCCCAGGAAGTAGCCTGAGCAGCGTTACCCTTCTTGTACACAAGCGTACGACCCTTGCCATTGGCAAGAGACGGCCAAGGAGGTTCCTTGCTGAAGGAGCAGCTCACGTCACCGTCACCGAGAATTTTCACGTCAATCACATCGCCTTCGTTCGAAAGCTTGGCGACTTCACCCGTGGCAGGGTCGTTGTCCCAGGGGCCAAAGAGCCTTCCGGAAAAGTCGGGGTACATTTCCTTAAACTTCGCCTGATCGTTGGTCACCACGATATATTCGCCCTTCGCCAACGGTTCATCGGGGAAGGTGAAGCTCACCGCACCATCCAGGCGCACTCCAGAAGCGAGCATGCTCTTGATGTCGGGGCCACTAGCAATAGTCACTTCGACCCATTCCACTTCCGATGCATCAGGAGCGTTGTACATGATTTCGGAAATCGCCATCTGGGTCACCGTTTCATCGACCACTTCTTCGGCGGAAGAACCCGGAGTAGACGGATCGCCCGAGCTATTGGAAGAACCCGGAGTAGAGGCATCGCCCGAAGAGTTCGGGTCGGAACCTTCTACGGAAGAAGACAGGGTGGGATCGTCCTCTTCTGGAGCCGAAGAGGAGTCCGAAGAAGAGCAGGCCGCAAGGAAGAACAGCGCCGATGCGCCCATTCCCATTACTATTTTCTTTTTGATATCCATAAAGGTATCCTCGTTAAACTCTTTTCTATTTTAATAATTTTCGCCCGAGCCGACGGCGAGCTTTGTCCAATAAGGGGTCTTAAAGCGACGCGGATTCTCGTAGACGCGCTTCCATTCTGCGGCGGCGTTGCCAAACTTGGAAAACGCAGCATGTTTCAAGTTCAAAAACTTGATCAGGTCGAACATCCAGTAAGGCACCTGGGAACACGGGCACTTGAGTTCGAGCACCGCATCACAGGCCGGCTGGAAAAATCTCGGAAGTCCCGTTGAATGCATGTAGTGCGGATCCACCGTGTAGTCAAAGCCGTTCTCTTCGCGAAAACGCATGCCGGTATCGATCGTCACGCGGGAATATTCTTCGCGAAGTCCGAACCAGGCGCGGCGCTTGTACTGCGTCAAAAGGCGCGGATGGGCGTTGTAGAGTTCCGTCTTGTACAAGAAATCCTTCACGTACATGCGGTCCTTTTCGCCCTTGCACGGCCAGTCTTCGGGTTTCATGTTCCAGACTTCGCCCGGGTTGATTCCCTTGATTGTGCCGCGGCTCTTATAGCAGATGTTTTTGATTTTGCGCTTGCATTCAAAGTGGAACGTTCCGTCTTGAGCCGGGTGTTCGCCGTAGGTGCGAATGCGCATGTTGAAGCGGTCCAGGAGCTGTTTCTTTTTCCAGCCGAGGAACGTCCAGGACGGAGAATCCAAGTAGAGGTTCGTAATCCAGTAGAATCCGCCCGGAGTAATTTTGGAGTAGTAGTCTTCTTCGCAGTACGGCGCAAGAAAGGCACCGATTCGATCGGCCCATTCCACGGGAATGTGGTACTTGAGTTCGAACCTTTCCAGAAGGCTAAATCCGCGGGCCTCGGCCATACTACTTGAGTCCCCCTACTAGGTGGTTCTGCACGCCTTCCTTGGAAAGCTTTCCTGCATACTGGAGCAGTTCCAGGTAAAGATCGTAAATCGTCGTTTCAAGCTTTGCAGCGTTCAGTTCGCTTTCGATGGCGCTTTCGCGAGCGCGCAGCAAAAGCAGCGGATCAGAGCCCGCGTCTTTTGCAAACTGTTCAAAGATGTTGCCTTCTTTTACCTTGTCGGCGAAATCCTTCTGGACCTTCCACTGGGCGAGGTAGCCGTTAATTTGTTCTACAAGACGGTTCACCTTCACATTCACGTCGCGAAGCTTTGCCATGTAATCGCCTTCGGCATCGAGATCGGCGACCTGGTTGCGCAAGTCATTGTCCTTGTTGCTGTCGAAGAACGGAAGCTTGATTGCAAGTGTTGCAAAGAACTTGTCGCGGGTGCGGCGGGAATCATTGTCGTCCACCAGCTTGGTCAGCAGGTACTTTTCATTGTAGGAGACACAAACCTGTTCGCCCAGCGGATTGGTATCGTACTCGGAGCAGCCACCCTTTTCCATGTACTCGTCGTAATAGTCGCTGTAGACGCCGGAAACCACATCCTTGTAGTCCAGGTCCTTGTACTTTTTCATCAGGGACTCGACCTTCATGGAATATCCAATGCCGATGTGGGAAATGTAATCATGGCGGCTCGCGACATCCTGCTTGGCACGGGCCTTTTCGGAATCCATCTTGCCCTTCGCCATCGCAAGCTGCGGGTAGTCTTCGGTCACTTCGATGCCACCCGAAAGCTGGGACTCAATTTCTTCCATGGACGGAAGCCACGTCGAATCCAGCTCGACACCATCAAAATCGGGAATCCATACACGGAGCTTCCTTTCGGAATTCTGGAGCGAGTTGGAATCGCTGATGAGGGCGGCACGGATCGAAGCTTCCTTTTCAAGCGCAGACATCAGGTCCTGCGGATTGAAACTTGCAGAGCCCGCCTTCATGTGCAGGACTTCGATGCGGTCGGAATTGACCTGGTAGAGTTCCTGGTTCAGCCGCTGGATGCGCTGGCGCATCAGGTAGTGGATGCCGCGCTCGTAGCGGTCGTAGAGCAATATGCCGCGGTCTTCGGCCAACTGTGCATTGGCGTATGCCATCTGCGCTTCGTAGTGGGCACGGTCGGCAGAACCTTCGCCAAAGGGCTTCGGCGTGAGACGCAGTTCAAAGTCGTGGCTAGCAAAGCTAAAGCCGTCGAGCTTGTAGCGCAACTCAAGCTTTTCCCACAGCTTGGTGTTGCGTGACGAAGCTATGTTTGCGCGCTTCTGCGAAGCCTGGTAGCGAAGGTCTTCATCGGCAGATTTGACAAGCGTCTCCCAGGTCAAGGGAGAGGCCATCAGCGGAGCCACCAGAAGCAAAGAAATAAAAGCAAAACGATTCATAAAATTTCATCCAATGGATTGCTTCGCACCCAAGGGTGCTCGCAATGACGTTCTTACTCAGAGATAGTGACCATTTCTCCCAGGAGGAACGGGTTTTCGCTAGGAATGGTGATGATCACTTCACGACCGTGAACCGGCATTTCAGGCATTTTCCACATGCGTACCGGGAATTCCACGATACGACTGGAAAGACCCACCACCTTGCCCTTGACGGGCTTGCCCGTGCCACTCAGGGTCTTCACCTTCACCGTTTCGCCCACATCCATGCGCTGGTACATTCTTTCGTGGATGTAGCCACGGACAAGCGTCGGAGACTTGTGGGTAAGCGTCACGATCGGAGCAAAGCTCGACACCTTTTCGCCATCGTGGACATTCACGGAACCCACGACCCAGCTTTCCTTGGCAACCTGGATCAGCTCCTCTTGCTGCTTCTTGAGTTCATCGAGTTCCTTCTTCAGGTTCTCGATTTCGCTCTTGCCGGCATCCTTCTGCAGGCGGTTGCTGCTCTTGAGGAGCTTGATCTGTTCATTGGCGTTGGCGTTAGCCACGGCGAGCTCGTTCTTCAGGCTCTTGATCTGCATTGCCATGGCATCGTTTCCGTCAGTTGCTGAATTCGAATTCTTGAGGCTCTTGAGCTTGGAAGCGATTTCCTTGTTCTTCTTGTATTCCGATTCAAGTCGGTTGATTTCGGACTTGAGCGTAAGAGTCTTCGTGGCAAGGTCCGCCTTGACCGCCGCCACCTTCTGATCGATATCGGCGGCAGAAAGGTTGCTGCGGCCTTCGCTGGCATCCAGTTCGCGAGTCACTTCGGCAATACGGAGCGTAAGATCGGGGCGGTTGAGTTCCACAATGGTGTCCCCCGCGTTGATGGACTGG
Source organism: Fibrobacter sp. (assembly GCA_017526585.1). Taxonomy (GTDB): domain Bacteria; phylum Fibrobacterota; class Fibrobacteria; order Fibrobacterales; family Fibrobacteraceae; genus Fibrobacter. The sequence continues at coordinate 64,950 of JAFXRC010000041.1, forward strand.
CCCGGCATCACATGCACCTTGACCACTTCGGTCGGACTCGGAACACTGATGATAGTTTCAGTCGCTTCGGCTATTCCCTGGAACGTAGCGATTTTGCCCTGATAAACAATACCCAGGATCACGGCGATAATCACGCAAAGCACCCAAGCAATCGAAAGCTTGTGTCCGTAAAGGTAGGCCACACCGGCATTGTTCTTGTGCGTATTCCAGAAGTTATCGATTAAATCTTCAAGCTTGCTCATATACTCACTCCTACATTTCCGTCGTGGCATCCTGCATCATGAACTGCACGTCCGAGATGCCTTCGATCTTAGAAAGTTCACTCAGGATTTCTGCGGCGGGCTTAGTCGCACGGAGACGGACCTGATAGGCCACATCAAGGCGAGCACCACCGTCGACTTCGCGCATCGTAATCAGGATAAAGGTCTTCAAGCTGGTCTTCATCAAGTTTTCAATCTGGCCACGGACACCCGCTTCGTTGGGGAGTGCAAAACGGAGCATGCCGTCAAAGAAGTGCTTGGTGCCAAGACCCGTACGCGAAAGAAGGAAGGCGACCAGGCAGAACGCAACCGTACCACCAACGGCAGCACCCCAGGCATACACACCACATCCGATACCCGCACCGAGCGAGGCGAACACGAACATGATGTCGCGGGGATCCTTGAAGCTCGTTCTAAAACGCACCACCGACAAAGCACCCATCATACCGAGACCGCGGCCCACGTTGTCGCCAATGGCCTGCATCACGGTTGCAGCCACCACCGCACTCAAGACGATCGCCTGCACAAAGTTTCTGGAATAGGAAAGTCCAAGGAAGGTCTTTTCGTAGGTCCAGGCAATCACCGAGGACAGGATGAACGTGAGAATCAAGGTATACGCCAATGTAATGAGAGTGGCATTGGCGGTGCCGGACTGAACGGCTAAAAGGTCTAGCATAAAGACTCCGTTGGTTGACTATTTCTTATCGTCCAAAATTTACTTTAATCAATCGCAAAATAGCGAATTTTTGTGTAAAATTGGATGAACAAAAACCAAACAGAACCTTTAAAATAGGACATTTCGGGGTGATTACGCCCTATTTTTTACACCTTTCCCAAATAATAGCAAAAAAGGTGCCCAAAAGCACCTAAAAAGATTTTTGCATTTTAAGCAAGTGTGCAAATAGCGTGCAAACACATGGTAAAAATATTTTACCTTTAGCTAAACCGGCCAGCTCCAACGCGACGCTTTCGGCCCCTTTCGGACACAAGCGCTTCAATCAGGAACAGGAGTGCGGCAAGGCCAAGGAAAATCTGGTAACGGTCCTGGTAGTTTTCCATACGGTCTGACGACTGTTCCTTCTTTTCCAAGCTCGCAATTTCGGTAAGCACCTTCTGCAGCTGGAACTCGCCCGGGCTCGCATAGAAATACAGGCCTCCGGTGACGCTTGCGATTTCTTGCAGAGTACCGTCTTCCAAGCGGGTGGTCACGATGTTTCCCTGCATATCCTTCTTGTAGGCGACTTCGCCGTTCTTCGAAGGCACGGGAATAGGCACGCCTTCGCGGGAGCCAATACCGATCGTGTAGATGCGGATACCCATCTCGGCAGCTTCCTTCGCGGCATTTACCGCTGCGGCTTCAAGCTCTTCACCGTCGCTCATGAGAATCATCACCGAATACTGCCCGGCGCTTCCGGAATTCTTGTACAGCGACATGCCCTTGCGGATTGCATTTTCAAGGTTTGTTCCCGGCATGAGCCAGCCCGGAGCAAGTTCGCGGAGCATCATCTGCACCGTGCCATAGTCAAGCGTCAGCGGCACCATCACCTGGGCTTCACCCGAGAAGGCGACAAGCCCCACGCGGTCTCCCGAAAGCGATTCCAGGAACGCCGAAATCTCGTGGCGACTACGGGTCAGGCGGTTCGGCTTCACATCTTCGGCAAGCATCGAAAGCGAAATGTCCTGCAACAGCACCAGATCGAGTCCGCGACGCTCGATATGCTCCATCTTGCGGCCCCACTGCGGACGCGCCAAGGCGACGAACAGGAATGCGATCGCAAACAAAAGTATCGTAACCTTCGCAAGCCTACGCCAGGGCGACACCGAAGTCGAGAGTTTAGGCAACATCGATAGCGAAACAAATCGGGCGGCAAGCTTTTTGCGGCGGTGGTAGGCATACACAAAAAGGAGCGCAAACAGAGGGAGCGTCAGTAAGCCCCACAAGAACATCGGTTCAGCAAATCGCATCAGACACCTCCATTACGGGATGCGCACAAAGCGCGTATTCGCAAGCAACAGTTCTAGCAAAATAAGGACTGCACCCACCAAAAGCCACGGGTAGAACTTTTCGGCATAGCGGGCGTAGGCAACCGTCTCGATTTCGGTCTTTTCGAGTTCGTCGATTTCGGAATAAATCTTTTCGAGTTCTTCCTTGTTCTCGGCGCGGTAGAAGCGCCCGCCGGTCTTTTGCGCCACGGACTTCAGCACGCCTTCGTCGATGCCTTCTTCGGGGGTGATGTCGCGTTCGCCCCAAGAAATTTCCCCTGTCCACGGATTCTGCTGAAAGGCTAGGATCTTACCGTTCCTTTTGCCGACACCCACCGTGTAGACCTTGACTCCCAGCGACTGCGCCACATCGGCTGCGCGCATAGGCGGCACGACGCTCGCATTGTCGCGGCCATCGGTCAAAAGCACCACCACCTTGGACTTGGCCTCGGACTTCTGCAAGCGCGCCAGCGCGTTCATGAGCCCGTCTCCAATGGCCGTGCGGCTATTCATCACGGAATCGCGGGCAAGATCGTCGGACGCTTTCAAGATTTCGAGTAGGGAACCGTAATCGAGAGTCAAGGGGCACTGCGTCACGGAACGGGAACCAAAGGCAGAAAGACCGATGCGGTCGCTATGACGCTTCTGGATAAAATCGGCAATCACCTGTTGCGCATAGCCCAAGCGACTATATTTCCAGTAGTCGCCCGACTTGAGGATACGTTCGGCGTTCATCACGCCGAGTTTTGCCTGTTCCATGCGAGTAAGCATATCGAGCGTGCCCATGGAGCCCGAAACATCGAGTGCAAGCATGATGTCGACGCCGTCTGTGGAGGTGTACTCCACTTCCATGGCGTTCTGCGGGCGGGCCAGCGCCACGACAAAGCAGCAAAGGGCCGTAAGGCGGAGCAGAGGAACAATATGGCGGAACTTGACGCGGCGACTCGGGACGGCACGCTTTGCTATCGAAAGCGCCGGAAACTTGATAGTACTCTTGCGGCGGTGTTCACGATAGACATACCATCCAATAAGTACAGGAGCCAAAAGCAGCAGCCAGAAGGCCTCGGGATTCTGAAAATGTAGCGCACCTAAATCCATAAAATCTCCGAAAAATCGCAAAAATCAAATACTTTCGCGGAAGAATATACAAAAATGCGGCGAAAAAAGCTAGAAAGGCGGAATGGCAGTAGGAAAGATTAGAACACGTCTTTCTGGGCGGTCACATGTGGCAAAAAACGCCTCATGAACGGAATAATCGCCAAATACAGCAGCATGGTCGCGACAAACACCACCGCAAGCGAAACCGGACGTGGCCAATGCACATGAAGAGATTCGCGAAGTATTTTGATAAGCCCCCACTGCACCCAGCCATGCGTCACCAGGACCATGATGGAATAGCGGCCATAGTAGGACACCAGCGGAAGCTTCCCAATCGCCTTCGACAACAAAAGCACTGCCAACGTGCCGAGAATTCCGCACGAGTACACCATCCACACGGGAATCCAATAGCGGTTGCTCACGTAGCTTACCGATTCCGGCGGAGCCTTGAGCGACAATAGCGCGACTATTCCGAAGCCAAGGAGCGCCAAGGGAATGTTGAAGCGGTCGAAGCGGTTCGGGGCAAGGATCTTCGTGTAGCGATATGCGATGTGGCCCGCGCAAAAATAGGGGATCGCCGCCATTGACGACGCCCAGAACAGCGAAAGCTTGATGTTGTAACGGCCCAGGAAAAAGCCAACGAGCCCCACCGCCACGGAAAGGGCCACGAGAGCGGCAGTCGTGTAGCGCGCTGGGAACTTCTTAGAAGCAAGGTAGAGTCCGTAAAAGATAAGGTTCGTCCAGAACAGGCTCAACAGGAACCATACGGGAATGTTCGGGAAGTTCTGCTTCCACACGAACGAATACCAAACGGCGGCACCGGGGTTTGCCCGCAAGTGGAAATACCACAGCACGAACGGGAAAATGCACGAAAGCACCACAAAGAAGAACGCAAACGGAATCAAGAGTTTGTTCACCTTGCGGCGGGCAAAATCAAAGAAGCCCGCGTATTCCTTGAAGAACAGCCCCGACAGAAAAAAGTAAAGCGGCATGCGGAAAAGCGACACAGCTTCCTTTAGCGGGTAAGTTTCAAGCCCCCAGGTACTTGCCACATGGTGCCACACCACCAGCATAATGCAGATTCCCTTGGCGAGATCCACGAACGCGTAACGCGGTTTTGCGGCGGTTTCTGGCATCGGGATTCCTATTCGCGTTCCAGAAAGTTAAAGATGCGTTCTTTGTATTCCGGAAGCTCGTCGAACACGGCATGGCCACAGCCTTCGTACATGTGCGATTCGCAAGCGACGCCTTCGGATTTTAACTTGTCTACAATTTTCTGCGACGCTTCGGGAGTCGTCACAAGGTCGTTACCCGCACCGAGCACCAACACCGGACACTTTATCTTTCCCAGGTCATCGAAGGTATCAACAAAATCGCAGGCTCTGGAGAATATCGCGAACCGGTCCAGTTCCTCATCGGAGACTTCTCGGTACATAGTCAAAAGAGCGCGGCGGTAGCGTGCGGCGAACTTTTCACTGAAGCAGTTGTCAATGAACGATTCCACAAGTCCCGTCGCATCGTGGGCTTCGGCAAGTTCCGTCCAGCGTCCGATGATTTTCAGCTGCAAAGGTTCCGCCCTCGACGTCGAAGAACCTAGAACCAGTTTTCTGATGAGCTCCGGATAGCGGATGGCCATATACTGCGCCACCATACCCCCTTGCGACACACCAAAGACATCGACCTTCGAAAGGCCCATCGCCTTGAGCGCCTCTGCCTGATCATCCGCCATTTCTTGCAGGGTATAACCCGGAACAGCACCCTTTTTGCGGTCAAAGAAGTACAGCGTATATTTTTCCAGGAAAATCTTATAAGGTGCCGACAGCGCCGAAGCCGACTTCATGACACTCTTGATGGCAAGCCCCGGAATGACCACCAGGGGTTTGGGACCTGTGCCGATACGGGCATATTCCATTTCGAAGCGGTCTGTCTTGACCGTATATACAAGATTTTCACTCATAGAAAATAATATAGCTATGTTCCTCGATGTTAAATTACTAAATTTGGTCGCGTCCGGTGCATTCCGCACCGCATTTACTAACCGGAGGCAAAAATGGCTCTACAGTTCTACAACACCGCATCGCGCAAGAAAGAAGTATTCACTCTCCCCGAAGGCGTTCCCGCCGTGCGCATGTACTGTTGTGGCCCGACGGTGTACCATTTCGCCCACATCGGCAACCTCCGCACCTACATTTTCGAAGACTTCCTGGTCCGTACGCTTAAGTACTACGGCTACAAGGTGAACCACATCGTGAACATCACCGACGTGGGCCACCTCACCAGCGATGCCGACTCCGGCGACGACAAGATGGAAAAGGGCGCCGCCCGCGAAGGCAAGTCCGTTTGGGACATCGCGAAGTTCTACACCGACGCGTTCATGGCCGACTGGCACCGCCTCAACATCCAGGAACCGACCCGCTGGACCCCTGCCACGCAGCATATCCAGGAACAGATTGAACTGGTGAAGACCTTGGAAGAAAAGGGTTACACCTACCGCACCAGCGACGGCATCTACTTCGACAGCCTCAAGTTCCCGCGCTACGCCGACTTTGCCCGCCTCGACGTGGAAAACCTCCGCAAGGGTAGCCGCATCGACATGGGCGAAAAGAAGAACGCCACCGACTTTGCCCTGTGGAAGTTCAGCCCGAAGGACAAGAAGCGCGCCATGGAATGGGACAGCCCGTGGGGCGTTGGTTTCCCTGGCTGGCACATTGAATGCTCCGCCATGGCCATGAAGTACAATGGCCCGACCCTCGACATTCACTGCGGCGGTACCGACCACATCCGCGTGCATCACACGAACGAAATCGCCCAGAGCGAATGCGCCAACGGCGTGACTTTCGCCCGCTTCTGGATGCACGGCGAATTCCTGCGCACCGCTAGCGAAGAAAAGCTCGAAGACGGCACCACCGAACAGAAGTTCGGCAAGATGAGCAAGTCCAGCGGTGAGTTCCTGACGGTTTCGCTCCTCATGGACCGCGGCTTCAACCCTCTTGACTACCGCTTCTTCGCGATTGGCAGCCACTACCGCAACTACCTGAACTTCACTTGGGAAGCTCTGGAAGGCGCCAAGGAAGGTCTCAAGAGCTTGCATAAGAAGACGGACCCGCTGATTGGCAAGGCTACCGCGATTACGAGCGACGCAGCCAAGGCTTTCCAGAATGAGTTCAAGGACGCCATCGGTGACGACCTGAACATGCCGCGTGCCCTCGGTATCATGAACACGATGCTCAAGAGCGATATCGATGACGGCGAAAAGGCAGCCCTCGTTGCCGACTTCGACAAGATTTTCGGTCTGAAGCTCGACGAACCTCGTGAAGAATATGCCAAGAAGGGTGCGAACGACGGCGTGGATGTCGCAAAGATCGAAGCGCTGATTGCCGCCCGTAAGGAAGCCCGTGCCGCCAAGAACTGGGCCGAAAGTGACCGCATCCGCGACGAACTTGCCGCCATGAACGTGGTCATCAAGGACTCCAAGGAAGGCACGACCTGGGAATTGAAAGGTTAGAAATGTGTAGTGTGAGATGAGACATTTCACATCACACATTGTATAGTTCATGTTCAAAGGCGAAGGTCCCGAGCAAAAAGTATCGGGCCTTCTTTTTTATATTAAAGCAAAATGAAACTAAAGGCTTTTACATTCAATCCCTTCGGTGTGAACGGTTTCGTTTTAAGCAACGATTCCGGCGATGCGATTCTCATTGACCCGAGTGTCAGCAACGAGCGCGAAGAAGCGGCGTTGGCGAACTATATTGCCACAAATAACCTGACCGTGCGACACCTGCTGAACACGCACCTGCACCTGGACCACGTGCTAGGCAATGCTTTTGTCGCCCGCAAGTACGGTGTGCAGCCCGAGGCCCATGAGGAAGACGCCTTTTTGCTTGACCTGCAGGAAGAGCAGAGCCAGATGTTCGGGCTCCCGCTGCGCACCCCTTCGCCCGGACTCGGCAACTACCTTGCCGAGGGCGATGCCGTCGAGGTGCCCGGCATTCGTTTGCAGGTGATTCACGTGGCCGGGCACTCCCCCGGCGGCATCGCGTTTTACTGCGAAAACCCGGGCGAAGTGAACGGGCAGAAGGATGTTCCGCCGCTCCTGTTCCCGGGCGATATCATGTTTGCGGGTAGCAGAGGCCGAAGCGACCTCTTCGGCGGGGACGACGATGCACTTGTAAGCGGGATTAAAAGCAAACTTCTCACGCTCCCGAAAGAAACAGTCGTATTCCCCGGACACGGGCCCATGACGACCATTGCAGACGAGAGAAGGTGGTATTAAAAACGGTGATGCCGGAACAAGTCCGGCATGACAAATGCGGGGATGGTGAGCACGAAGCATGAGTGACAAGGTGGCGGCAAGAATTGGGTGGATTGACGAGTTCAAGGGATTCGTGTTGTTGCTCGTGTGCCTTTATCACGTGGAGCAGTCCTTCCCGCAGGCGCAAATGGGGATGTTACACCTGAGTGCGCTCCGCATGTCGGCGTTCTTCTTCATTTCGGGAATGCTTTTCAGCACGCGGCGCTTTCCTGATTTCAAAAGCTACTTCATTCACAAGACGCGCGTATTGCTTTTCCCCTACATCCTGCTTTCGCTCCTGTTTCTGGCGCTAGATCCGGTGCTCTACAACTTTGACTTGTTCCCGAAGGCGCCGCGCATGACGGTCATGAATATAAAGCCCGAAATCGCGACCGTGTGGGATTACATCTACTGGAACCTCGCGAAAATATTTGTGGCCGGAAAATCTTCCATCGGATCGGGACCGCTGTGGTTCGTGTTCACGCTATATTCTGTGAGCTTGATATTTTACGGGGTGCAAAAAGTTACGGGTCGCATAAAAGCGCCGCGGGCAGCGACCATAATCATCGCCATTGCAAGCCTTGCGAGCGGCTGGATACTTTACAAGAACCACATCCGCCTGCCGCTCGGAATCGAGCGCGACTTGACGGTGTTGTTCTTCTTTGCAAACGGATGGCTGTGCAAAGGCGCAGTAAACAAATTTACTATGGATTGCTTCGCCACATGGGCTCGCAATGACGTGGGTGCTTTGCGTAACGGCACCATTCTCGCGGCAGCAGCAATCATCTCGTTTGTCACTTACGCCTGCATTGAGATCCCGGATCCGAATTTCAGCATCATGAACAACTACCTCGGAAAATCGTTCCCCGTATTCCTCGCCAGTTCCTTCTTTGGAATTGCGGGTCTTGTCGCCACATTCATGTTTGCAGACAAACTACCAGACATCGCACCTATCCGCATCATCAAGGGAATTCTCCGCAACATCTCGCGCAACGCGCTCGTGATTCTCGCGGTGCATTGGTACATTCTTCTGGTTATGCGCTTGCTTTTCCGCGAAGCCTTCAACAGGCCCGGCATCGCCTATCTCGCCATCCCCGTGGTCGCAACCATGGTTATCGGGGCAATTCCGCTGTTCCGCTGCAGGCTTTACAAGCTGCTCGGCAAGCAGCCTACAAGCGCGCGCAGTGCTTTAAGCATACAGGAGTAATGGACCTCTTCGGGCTTACGCCCTCGCAATGACGCAGGAATTGAGCGGTCATCAATCCACAATGCAGCGAATGGCGTACGCGTCTTCTTTCAGGGCTCCAGTTTGATAATTAACCGTCATGGTCGTATCCACATGAATCACTCTAGCCGTACCATCAGTTTCCCCTACATCAGACGCCCAATAATAGGCCGCCATATAGTCGCCGTTGAGATGCGATCTGGGATCATTACCGGGAGGAAGATAATCCATATCCACAAAGCCATCCTTTCTAAGACCAAGGCCATAGAGATCAGTTCCTACATAACTGGTTCGAATATCCCACCTCCGGAACAAAGCCAAAAGCCCTTCTGTCGGCGACAACTTCTGCGCATAATCAAAAAGAGTTTTCCATTCCGCCAAGGACGGAATATGCGTCCCATCGGGACAAATATCCTTTTTTCCCATAGCATCGGTCCATTTATAGTAATACGATCTATATATTTGTTCTCGAGCTTCATACTCCTTCGGATCTATTGAAAAAGTATAGCCATCAGAACCATAAGCTGTATAAACCCAATAATGCAAATCGTAGTTCAACCATTTTTGTGAACCCATTGTTACAACACCATACACCCTTCCATCTCGTTTATCCTTAAGGCTATCACGAACAATAGGCTGCCACATATATCCCGAAGAATATTCAATACAGGCACTCGTGGACTTTCCGTCATAATAATAAGTCCTTGGGATTTTAGCAGAACACGTATTATAAACGCACACACTTGTATCTAGCCCATTGAACACACGTTCTCCTAAGCGTTTTTCAGTACAACCTCTCATATAGTTTTGCATAGTGCCCAAGGACCAGCTTTTCTTATAACTTAACAGACTATCGACTTTGCATACATAGACTTGCCCATTCAACAAAACACCTTTATTCAAAATCGATGTCCGACAATATCCTCCCAGAGCCGAGTCAAGAGACGTCATTGCAAACCATTCCCCGTTATACTGATAAGCACTCGTATCGCAAACATATTCTACCCCCTGGTACACCTTCTTTTCGCCCCTCGCGGAGCGACAATAAGGGAAAATTTCGCTTGAGGATGACGATTTCCAAGTTCCATGGTCACACTTGTAATAGTCGCCATCAAGTTCCTTGACAAATGTCGTATCTGTCGGGCAATAGCCCCACTTTTCTTCTGCCGTAGAAGCGGTCATCCATTTATATTCGCCACCATAGTATTTGCAATAATAGATAGTCCCTTTATGTTCGCCCTTGTTGCCAACACTCAAATCGGTGCAGAAGCCCAAATTTCGATCCAGGTTGTCAATAAGATCCCACGCTTCCGCCAGACACATATATGTAATAGTGCCTTCGTTGATCGTGTCGTGAGCATTACTTTTAGTACACTTTCCAAAAATTTCTTCTATACTCCCGCCCTTCCATTCGCCATTCTTACAAACATAATGGGCTCCGTCAATGGGACTCGTGATGACGGAGTCACTCATTTCGAGCTTGCATCCGCCCACCAGTTCTTCAAGCTCGGTAGTCTTCGCCCAAATGACCCCCCTGACGCATGTATAATGTTGCGTCCCAAAGGCCGTTCTTATTTCTCCATACAAGGAAGCATCGCACACCCCCAGGAAATCCCGTTCGGTGGCACTTCTCCAGCGGTTTTGTTCACATGTAAAATATTTACCACTATCGGCTTCGGCAACCGTACCTTCACGCGTTGACGAGCAGTATCCAAGAACCGACGCCGGATACGTCAACTCAACGAAGCCGGTGTCCGTACAGGCGTAACGCACATTGTTCACATAAAATTCCTCGTTGACATGCTTCCTGGTGCACTTGATTCCTGTATCGTCGGCGGTGGTGAGCCCCCAGTAGCCGGACTTGCAAATGTACACAAGTCCATTCACCAGGTACTTTTCGCCTTCCTCACTGGACTGACAAACTTTTGGCGTCACTCGATAGCTATCCCATTCTCCTCTATAGCACCGATAGTTAGAATCTTTCTCTACAACATACATCGAAGGGAGTTGATCGTTACATTCGGGCAGGTCGGAATGTGACGCGACGATGCTTCGGTACCGGACACAGCGCAAGGAATAAAAGCCATGATCGAGACTGAATGTCTCCGAAAAATCACCATACCGGTTCATCACCACCGCAGAATCATTAGACGCCAGATACTGCGCCGAATCGTTAATACCCGCGCATTCCAAAGAATCATACTTAAAGCACACCCCCGCATAGCTGAACGAACGCGGGTCTTCCTGCATCAGGTATTTCCAATCGGAAACTGTGGGAATGAAAAAGTCCCTAGGGCACAAGTCCTCGGCATTTTTTTTCATATACAGTCTGCCGTACAGGGTGCAGTTGGATTCCTTGTAGGCGTAGCAGGCACTCTTGACAGACTGATTCTTGTCGCTCAAGTTTTCGTTGATCCACGTGTAGATCCCGATCGTTCGAGTCTTATAGGAATTTCCCGTCAGCGAATCCACCATCCTGCCATCGACAGGAGTGTCGTCGTTGATTTCCTTGGCATCGGAATCCACAACGGTCGTCGCACTTGTAATCTGTACAGAACTGGAAGACCGCAAAGGCTCTACCGAGCTGGACGGGTTATCGTTTTCTGGAGCAGGGGCGGAACTTCCCGAATCGCCACCACATGCCGTAATCACCAGAAGCAACGCCGCGAACAAAACAACTATTGGCATATCATACTCCTTTCCCTTTTTAATTCTTAATGCAACGAACACCCAGCCCGATAATCTTAGCGTTTACATATTGCGCAGAGCTGTCCGGTTTCAAAGTCATGCCAAAAGACATATATTCTTCATCCTCAATCCAATAGAAGGCTCCGCTCGTAGAATGGGACTGCATCGTCATCGGATCAGAACCATTTTGCATATAGAATTCATAGAACCCTGTCGGCGTAATATTCAACCCATAAAGATCCTCGCCTTTATCCTTGTCCCAGCCTTCTCCGTAATATGAATAATCGTTACCAACGGCTTTCAAGACATCATTTATATCGCTCCAATCTCCACGCCCCGGTAGGCGCCAGCCCGAGGGGCACGCCTTCTTGGCCGACGACCATGCGTAAAGGCGACCATTACTACAGCTACCAGAATTTCCGATACACCAGCTGGAATCCGCAGTCGCATACGAGAGATTTTCGACCATCATGGTGACTCCACCGGCCGTGAACACCCTGTATTTTCGACCATCGCGGGAATCGGTCATCGTCTCGGTCGTAATACCCGTCCACTTGCCGTTGGAACACCTGCTATTGTTGAAGCCGTTGAACATCACCTTGCCTTCGCTGGACGCATTACAGTCGCGCATATATTCGCGAATAGTCACTTCTTTCCAGTAATACTTCCTGTAGTTCGGAGTGGTGATGCTAGCGGTGGTCGAATCGCACATGTAGTAGGTACCATCGTAGAACAAAGTGTCATACCGCATCGCCTTGGTACAGTACCCCTTTACGCTGTCGATACTTTCCAAGGCGACCCAATCATTCCATTTCAAGTTGTTCTTGTCACAGGCGAATTCCTGATCCCGTAGCACGACCGTTCTCGGTTCCACATTATTGCCGAGCCCACACTGCCCATAGATTTCAAACGGGTCCGTAACAGCTTGCCAACGGGCATTAATGCACTTGTAATACCAGGTCGGTTTCAACTGCTTGTAGAAAACCGTATCGGCGGGGCAGTTCCCCAATTCCCAATCCGTCGCCGAGGAGGTTTCCCATTTAAGTTTTTTGCAATTGCATACATAATACGAGCTGCCATCCTTCACCGCAGTGCCGCAATTACTTTCCTTGCAGGTTCCCAGATTCTTTTCGAGAGCAGTCATTTCGGTCCAATAGGGGTCATGGCAAACATACTGCTTTCGACGATAAGTTTTCGCCTCACCGGTATTGCTCCACTTACAACTACCCAGATAGCTGTCCGCACCGCCATCAGTCCACCGCCCATTGGAACACACATAAGCCGTATCCGTCACTCGCTTTACCTCGCCCGCATTCGTGGACGAGCAAATGCCAAACCGAACTTCGTTATTGTTCAGTCTAACCCATTCCGAGCCCGTGCAGCGGTAGTACTCCGTATTTTTATCTACAACGATGGAGTCCACCTTGTTAAACATGTCGGTCTTGCAGAACCCCATGGCACTGTCTTGACGGGTCTTTGTCGTCCAGGATTTTCCAAGACAGTAATATTTATTGTTGTTGAAGACAATCTCTTTGTACTGGCAGGTGCTATCGCAATAGCCAAAGACATCCGTGATGTATGCGGTTTCCCACCTCGAATATTTGCAGGCGTAATAGGTTCCGTCTTTCGCCTTCTTGACGGACTTGTCGTTTTTATCGGTACACATTCCAAGATCAAGTTCCAGATTACTCATCTGGTGCCAGCCACTTGTAGTGCAGTAATAGCTATAATTCCCAGATTTTGCTATTTTCTCTAATTTGGTAGAATCGCATTTCCCGATGTAATCTTCCAACTCCACTAGGCGCCAGTAGGTATTATCGCAAATGTAGCCTCTTCCTTCTTCTGTCGTGTCGATCACATCCTGTTTTTTGGGAGTACACACGCCCAGTTCTTTTTCAAGTTCCGTCAATTTCTGCCATTCGTCATTGCGGCAAACATAGGCCGTATCCTGGAACTTGACCTTCTTGTAGAGCTTGGTACTGTCACAGAATCCCACATGGTCTGTCATCACGGAGCGTCGCCAGCCACTTGTATCGCAGATGTATTCCACCCTCTTTATAACAGAATCGCTGCGGACGCGTAGGGTGTCGAAGGTTCCCAGCAGGTCGCTGCGGCAATAGCCGAACTTTTCTTCAAGCTCGGTAAAGAGGCGCCATCCGCCATCTTCGCACACGTAGCGCTCCCCGTTGAACAAGAACGTCGTCGAGTCGTTTTCCTCGGTGCAGGTTTCGCGGGCGTCGTAGATATTGGCCACCTTCCATCCGTCGTATTTGCAAATGTACATGGTGTCGTTGATCGTTACCGCCGTTCCCGTAATGACATGGTCGCAGTCATCACTAAAGTCGTCTTCCCAGCGAGTTCCAAGGCAGCGGTAGTTGCTCTTCTCGCTCACCACGTAGAAGGGCTCCAGCCTATTTTTACTAGTCGAATCGCAGAGCGGCAAATCCTTCTTCGTTGCGACGATGTAGGTGTATGTCATGCAGCGCAACTGGTAATAGCCGAGCTTCAGCGTATTTTCAAATGTCGGCAGTGGAGACTTCGGCGAAAGCACAGCGACACCGTCGGACGCCAGATACTTTCCCTGGGAATTTAGGCCCCTGCAATCCAGGGAATCCATTCTGTCGATGCAGTAGCCGCCATAGGTAAACTGCAGGGCGCTCACCGCTTCCGGGTACATCAAGCTGTAGTCGCCAAGCCAGCTCCAGTCCCTTTTAGACGGAAGGTCAAATCCCGAGGGGCATGCCGAATTTGCCGACGGCAACTCAAAAAGCCGGCCATAAGTTTCGCAGTTCTCGTCTTCTTCGCCGTAGCAGATACTCGACGTTCCGACACCTCTCCTAGTCACATTATCGGTCATCCAAATGTACATGCCGATCTGGACGATGCCAATGGAGTCTCCCGTGCGGTAGTCCTCAATTTTGCTGACAATCACCGGGGCATCCGAGGCCTTTACATCGACATCGGAAACGCCGCTTGAGTCGCGGTCGGAAACTCGGAGCGAATCCTGCTCCGCGGAATCTTCATTTTCAGGAACAGAACTGGACTTTGAATCCGAACCACACGCTGTAAGGCAAAAACACCAAACCACAAAAAAGAGAAATGTCTTAAGAAAGACTTTCATATTGTCCTCACTAAATCTAGCCCCTGTAGACATCTAACTAGACGGCTAAGTCACAATGTAGAAAACTTGTCCACCCATTTCAGCGGACTTGCCGCCCCGGACTATATTTCAAGGAACGCCTTCAAGTCTTCCATGCGTTTTTTAGCCATTTCGACGCCGTGTTCGTAGGACTCGTTCATCTTTTCCATGTTGGTGTCGAACTGATCGCACAAGTCAATCACCGGACGGATCAAGAACAGCCGCCCTTCTTTTTCGAGCTCTTCTATCCGCACAAACATCTTCTCATAGCGTTTGAGGCGAATCATGAGCGCACGGAAAAGATCCGGGTACTTGCGTTTGTACATCGGATTCAAAATCGCGCGGTACTTGCGGAAGTCGGTCACTGCCTCGCCCGGATAATGCGTTGAAATGGCGACCACCTTGTCGCAGCCCTTTTCAAAGGCGCGCTCGAACGGAATCGGCGCGGTAATGCATCCATCGGCATAGTGCTTGTCGTCGAGCGATGCAATCGGGAAAATCATCGGCAAGGCGCAGCTTGCGCTGATCAAGTCCAGCAGGCGCTTCTTATCGTTCTTTTCGGACTTGAACTCGGCACGGCCCGTCTCGCAACAGGTAAGGCCGATTTCAAATTCAACTTTTGAATTGCGGTAAGCCTCAAAATCGAGCGGCATCTCGCCATCTGCCGAAAGGTAGTTCAGCGCGTAGAATTCCTTCTGGATTCCGATAAACTTGCTGGCCCATTTTTTTCCCTTTTGCAGGCGCGTCGGAAGTACAATGAAACGCAGGCGCCCCTGCTGGTGCGTAATGTAGTTGACCGCCGCATGGGCCCCCGCAGAGACTCCCGACACATAGTCGAATTGGATGTTTTCGTCCATGAGCGTATCGAGTACGCCCGCACTGAACATCGTCTGGCGAGAGCCGCCTTCTAGAGCCAACCCGACTTTCACGCCTGCACCTCCTCGGGTGTATCCGCGGCAACAGGCAAAACCGGCGCATCGTCTACGCCAAGAGCCCGCTGCTTGAGTCCCCAGACCTTCTGCCTAAAGTATTCGCTGCGTTCGGCCAAGTGCTTCGAGGACGGGATTCCCTTCACGCGTTCAATCTTTTCAGGTTCGCTCACGACAATCTGCGTGCGGTGTCCACGCTTATAAATGCCATCGATTCCCACCGACAAGACCGGTGCACCCGTACTGCGGGCAAGGAATGCAAAACCCGTCTTGAATTCGTTCAGCAGGCCGTCATAGCGGCACTTGCCTTCGGGGAAAATGATGACATTGTTTCCCTTTTCCAGTTCACGCTTGGCGAGCAACGCCCATTCGGTATCCATGTTAAAGCGGTCGCAAGGAATCACGCACTTCACGCGGGTCAGCGCCCAGCTGAAATGCGGGTCTTCGATCTGGTCTTTTGCCACCACGATGCTTTTGTGATGAAAAAAGATAGCGAGCATCATCAGGGGGTCCCACATGCTCGTATGGTTCGCGATAATCACCGAGGGCGTCTTAAGGCGCGGGGACTTTACGGTTTCACCGACGAAGGTCACCTTCGGGCGGTACCAAACAAACAAATAGACGCGCACGGTGTAGATGACTATCACCATGACGAGTTGCATGAAAAGTTCGAACAGCGGGTTCTTCTTTTTCATTATTTTCCGAGACTTTCTTTCGGGATGCTCGTAAAGGTCAGGGCACCCTTCGCATGAACGTTGCCATTCACTTTCACAACGCAGTCAAAACCGACCAGCACGCCGCCTTCTTTTGTCTTCTTGACAGAGATTTCAAGCTGGTCACCCGGAATCACCGGCTTCACGAACTTGAATCCGTCAATCTTCAAAAGCACGTAGAGATTCTTTTCCAAATCTTCGGCAGGCTTTTCAATCACAAGCGAGCAAAGCTGAGCGCAACTTTCCACAATGAGCACGCCCGGCATAATCGGGGTTCCCGGAAAGTGTCCCGTAAAGTACGGCTCGTTCACGCTCACGTTCTTGATGCCCACGGCAGATTCGTTCGGCGTAAGTTCCGTGACACGCTCGATCATCTGGAACGGCGGACGCTGAGCAATCTTTTCGCTGATTTCGTAAATGTTCATCATAGGGAAAGTCCTCCGTCGAGCACGAACACCTGGCCGGTCACATAAGCGAACTGGTCAGAGGCCAAGGCAGACACGATGTTTGCGACTTCGTCGGCAGAACCGAAGCGCTTGAGCGGAATCTTTTCAAGGTAGCCCTTGCGGGTCTCTTCGGGAATCGCACCGATCATATCTGTTGCGATAAAGCCCGGAGCCACGGCATTCACGCGGATACCGAAACCGCCCAGTTCCTTGGCTAGCGTCTGTGTCAGCGAATTCACGGCACCCTTCGTGGCACTGTAGACAGCCTGACCCGCGAGAGCGAACTTCGAAGACACGGAACTCATGTTGATGATCACGCCGGACTTCTGCTTGTACATCTTCACGGCCACCTGCTGTGCGCAGTAGAAGTAACCCTTCACGTTCAGGTCGAAGCACTTGTCCAAGGTTTCGGGATTCATCATCATCAGGTATTCGTCGCGAACGATACCTGCGTTGTTCACCAGCACGTCAATGCGGCCGTAAGCCTTGAACACCTCGCGGACCATGACCTTCACCTGGGAGAGGTCGGCCACGTTCGCCTTGTAAATCATGCCGTCACCGCCCTCGGCCTTGATCTGGTCGAGCGTCTGCTGCGCGGCCTCGTCGGAACTGGAGTAGTTCACCACGACCGTGTAGCCGTCACGGGCAAGACGCAAGGCACAAGCCTTGCCGATTCCCTTCGATGCACCTGTAACCAAAGCAACTTTCATAGGTCCTCCCACAGTTCGTTTCAGTTTATTTTTCACCGCAAATTTAACAAAAAAAACGGAAACGGCCTTCCCAACCGATCACAAAAGCGACAAAAGTACAAAATCAAGGGGCGAAACGACAGTTCATTTGTTCGAAATAGCCGAGTACAAGGCTCCGCTACCTACAAGCAAAGCGTTTCACCCCTGTTCTCTACGACTTCGGGGCGTCACTCTTTTCTGGAGCCGTGGATTTATCAAGTTCGATGCTCGCTTCGGAGCCGGACTGATCAAGCCTCGTCCTTTCGCTGTAGAGCTTCTCAGATATATGCGTGAATGTTTCGACAATTTCCGGATCGAAATGCCTGCCCGCTCCTTCGGTAATGATCGCCATCGCCTTTTCGTAGGTGAAGGGCTTCTTATACACGCGCTCGGCAACCAGGGCATCGAACACGTCGGCAACCGCCATGATTCTTGCTGAGAGCGGAATCTCTTCGCCCTTGATTCCTGTCGGATAACCCGTGCCGTCCCACTTCTCGTGGTGGTAGTGGGCCATGTCAATCGATTCGTTCAGGTAGTTTGCATCAATAGTGTCGCCCGCATTTTCCACCATCTTCGTAAGGATTTTCCAACCTTCGGTGGTGTGGCTCTTCATGATGCCAAACTCTTCGTCAGTGAGCTTACCCGGTTTGTTCAAGATCAAGTCGGACACGGCAATCTTTCCGATGTCATGGAGAGGAGCTGCGCGCTTGAGTTTCTGCACAAACTCTTCGGTGAGCACGTCGGGGAACTTGCCTTCCTTCTTGAGCTGTTCGGCCAAAGCTTCCACATAGGCGGCAGTCTTCTTAATATGATTACCGGTGCTCTTGTCGCGGGCTTCGACGACTTCAGCGAATTCCATAATAATCACTTCCTGCATCTTGCGGATTCGTTCCGCCTGCCCCTGCACCTGCGAAATAAAGTTGTAGGTGTCGGAGGCCATCGCCTGCAGGGAGTCGTAAAGGTTTCCAATTTCATCGAGAGACTGGATCTTCAGGTCGACCACGCGGTCAGCCGCAAGCTTGATCTGCTCGAGGTTCACCTTTTCGTTATCCATGGAACTAGCAATCATGGTCGTTCCAGAGAACTTCATCGCCGCCGTAGCCATGCGGTTCACGGGAATCACAACGCCGCGGTTCACCAGTTCGATAATGACGCTCATGATGATAATCGAAAGGCCAAAGAACAGCGAAAGCATCTTGATGAAGAACATGGCCTCGTCGGCGGAAATTTCCGTCATGTCAATGTCTGCAGCCACATAGGCAACGGTCCGTCCGCTCGAATTCTTAAGCGGAGTGTACACCGTGAGTAGCCAGCCGAACTGGTCGTCCGAAATAATCGGATCGATGGTACCACCGGCAAAAAGCGTCGGCAAGTAAGGTTCAAAGGTCGGATCAAACGGAATAATTTCTCCAGCGGTTCCGCCAGGCTGACCATCGGTATCCAGGTCAAACACTACATGGCAGCCGTCCCGTTCAATCTTATATATATACAGGAACTTCGTCTGCGGGAAGCTTTCACGAATGCCATACAAGATGCTTTTGACATGCTTGTATTCTTCGGCGCTGTCGCCCATCGCGATATATTCATCGACTCGGTCGGCATACACAACACGTGACGCCGCTTCAGTCACACCTGTCGCAATATCCACAAACCTCTTGATGGAGTTGTCGCGGTAGAGGAAGAAGCCGATGGTACAGGCGAGAGCCCCCAGGAGCACCTGGGCAAAAATGACCAGCACCACCACCTTGTGCAGCAAGGAATGTTTCACGGTCTTTTTCGCATGGCTATTGCTCGAGTCGCGCAGGAACACCTTGTTCAAGTGGTTCTTTAGGCGCCGCGGGATAAAGCGGAACAGGAACACCGCGGCAACCACGACAGAACCCTTGTCGAACACATCAATGATAATGTCCGCCAGAAGCTGCGACACGAACTTGCTATAGCCGAACACCCCGTGGAACGCGTTCGCGAAGGGAGCCGTTACGCCCTGACCGAAATTCAATCCATAAAGGAAGTAGGTGAAGAGCGAGCCGACGCCGCCGCCGATAATGGCAAACGAGACGATGACGACAAAGAGCCTAGGAATGTTCGTAAAGAAGCGCTGGTGGTAATAGAAGGTCGCCATCGCCGCAATCAAGATGCTGATGACGCCGTAGTACATCGTCTCGGGCTCGGAGATCCCGTTGATGGCGTTCGAAGCAAAGCCGACAATCACCGCCGGGAGGTTTCCACCGAGCATGGCGGTTATAATTGTTCCAGTACAGTCCAGGTAGAGGGGAATCCCCATGGCCAGGGCGAGGCGTGCAGGAACCACATTCAAAAGAATTCCTGCCACAATCAACAGAATCGCAGACACTAAAGTCGGATGATTTCGATAATCAAACACCTTCATACCACACCTGCTTCTACATTACAATTTCCACAACCTTCTTATTGTTGGTGGTCCCCGTCACCACAGATACATCCCTCTTGTGAACCCCAAAGTGCGACGCCAGAAGTTCGCAAATAGCCTCGTTGGCAGCTCCATCTACGGGAGGCGCCTTCACCTCGACCTTGTAGCTGCCGTCAGGCTGTTTCACGACGCTTTCGCGTTTGCTTCTCGCATGTACTTTAATATTGATTTTCATTAGGCGAGAACATTTCCTTGCGGAGCCGCCGGACGAGCCTTCAGCTCTTCTTGCATACGCTGGTCGTTTTCCATCGCCGAAAGCAGGTCCTCCTGTCCCTTAATCAGGGCGCGACAGCGGATAAAATAGTTCGTACGCAGCTGCTTGAGCTGTTCGATTTCCATGCGGAGCTCTTCGGCCTCCTTCTTGGTGGACTCCACCTCGCGAACGGCACGCGCCTTCGCTTCGGCGACGATGAGTTCGGCTTCCTTTTCGGCAGACGCCTTGACTTCGTCAACGGTGCGCTGCATGGTGACGACGGCATCCTGTATGGTCTTTTCAATCTGGCGGTAGTAATTGACGCGCTCTTCGGCAACCTTGAGCCGTTCAGTCAGGTCGGTCCTGTCTCTGGACATCTGTTCGAACGCCCCGGCGGCAGTTTCTAGAAACGCCTTGACCTCTTCAGGGTCGACACCGCCAAAGTTTTTCTTGTGAAAAGTCTGGTTACGAATATCCAAAGGTGTAAGTTCCATACGAATTCCTACAAAAAAATTGCCGTTTTCAGCCTTTATTAACCATTTGAAATATAAAAACTTGAGATAAAATTCAAATCGGTCATTAAAAAATAAGATTAAAAAAGCCGAAATATCTTTTCAACCCCTAGATTTTCAAACTATATTTCATCATATGGTGAAGGCTATCAAAAAATTCTGGAAAGCTCAGGATACGCTAGAACGAAAGATGTTCTGGTCGATTTTGGTAGTTGTGACCATTGTGGCGACATTTTCCGCCATTTTTACGGTTTTTGAAGGATTTAACGCCGCCGCGTCGCTTGCAAGCCTCGGCTGCGCGGTCCTCTGCTTCGTCATCGCCTTTATAGCCGTCAAGACGACCCAATACAACCAGTGCTACCTGTTCATGTGCTGCATGCTCAGCTGTTTCCTCCTGCCACTCCTGTTCCTATTCTGCGGCGGAATCACCAGCGGCATGCCCCTGTACTGCATCACGTCCATCGCGCTAATCGCCCTCGCTGCTCGTGGAAAGGCAAAAATCGCCGCATTTATCATATCGATGGTCATCCTGATGGTCGTCGTGTACCTTTCCTGGGTAAACCCCGACATGGTCTTCACGACTCTCGACAGGGATGCTTCGTACCTCGACTTCATTGTGACCATTTTCCTAACCGGCATTACGCTCTTTGCCGTGGGCTCCCTTTCGCTGATGGCATACGCCGACGAACGCGAAAAGAATGCACAACTCATCGCAAAACTCGACTACCTTTCGATGCACGACCAGCTCACGGGGCTATACAACAGGCGCTACTTGCTTCAGTACCTTGAGAACTTCGTGTGGAAGCGTCGCAACGATTACTACCTCGCCATGCTCGATCTGGATAATTTCAAACAAATTAATTGTAACTGTGGAAACGACTTTGGCGATCACATCATCAGCACCGTAGGCAAGGCGCTACAACGCTACGAGGATTCCTCCGCAGGCGAATGCGTCGCCCGATTCGGCTGCGAAAAATACATGTACGTGATTAATGCCGGTTCTGAAGTCGAAGCCTACGCCAAGGTGGAATCGTTCCGCAAGGCGGTTCGCCAAATGCATTTTGAAAAATCCGTCACGGTAAACGTCACGGTAAGCGGCGGACTCATTCCCTGCAACAGCAAGGCGATTACCGATGTAAAGCAGCTGCTGTTCAAGGTAGACGAGCTAGTGGCTTCAGCCAAGAAACAAGGCAAGAACCAAATCCGCAACATGGTGGAAAATTAACGGAATCCCTGCTCGGCAGGGATTTTTCATTTCGGCACTTTTTCTATCTTTACATCCGTAAAAATTTAAGAGGTCCATTATGACATTTGAAGAAATGTACGCCCTGGCGTGCCAGCGCAAAAAAGAAATGCCCGAAGGCAAGGGAACCACTGAACTGTTCAAGAAGGGTCCGCACGCCATCGGCAAGAAGCTTGTGGAAGAAGCCGCCGAAAGCTGGCAGGCAGCCCGCTTCGAAAGCCGCGACGCCCAGTGCCTTGAACTTTCGCAGGTGCTCTACTATGTGGCCGTGATGATGGCCGAAAAAGGTCTCACTCTCGAAGAGGTGTACGCTAAACTATGATTAAGGTAGCTCTTCCGAACAAGGGTATGCTCTTTGAGCCCACCCAGGAACTCCTGAAGGCTTGCGGCTACAAGGCTTCCAAGCCCTACAAGACTTTAACTCAGCTCGACACGAAGAACGGCATTGAGTTCTTCTTCCTGCGTCCCAGCGACATTCCCATGTACGTGGGTCGTGGCATCATCGATGCAGGCATCACCGGCATTGACTTCAACGCCGAAGCAAAGAGCCCCGCGGTGAAGGTCCTGGACCTCCCCTTCGGCGCCTCCAAGATGTGCGCCGCCGTGCCCAACGAAAGCCCGGTGCAGTCCCTTGACGAACTGAAGAACTCGACCATCGCCACCAGCTTCCCGAACATCGTCGAAGGTTTCTACAAGAAGCCGATGGATTTCGTGGTGCTCGAAGGCGCCGTCGAAATCTCGGTGAGCCTCGGCGTTGCCGACGCCATCGTCGACGTGGTCGAAACGGGTACGACTCTCAAGCAGGCTGGACTGCGTATCGTGGGCGAACCGCTTTTCCGTAGCAATGCCGCCCTGTTCTGCAACCCGCAGAAGACCGAACTCGAAGAAGTCAACACGCTCATCCGCCGCATCGAAGGAAAGCTCGTCGCCCAGTCATACATGATGATTGAGTACGATTGCCCCGCCGAACTTCTCCAGAAGGCATGTGAACTTACGCCCGGACTCGACGCCCCGACGGTGACCAAGCTGCACGGCCGCGAATGGTACTCCGTGAAGGCGATGGTCCCGCAGGAAGAAGCAAACTCCATCATGGACAAGCTTTGGGACGCTGGTGCCAGGAGCATCCTCCTGTTCGGCATCAAGAGTGCCCGCATCTAGACCATGAACTCTCTTGCCTACCTAGCACGCCAGCCCATCCTCGACCGCGAGGGTAAAATCTACGCTTACGAGCTCCTGTTCCGCGATTCTCCCGAAAGCGACATCGCGATTATCGCAAGCGATGTCCTCGCGACAGCACAGGTGCTCGAGAACGTGCTGAACAACATTGGCATCCAGCGCCTGATCGGCAAGAACAAGGCGTTCGTGAACTGCAGCAGGAACATGCTGCTTGACAACCTGTTCGGTCTTTTAAACCCTAAGTACTTCGTACTCGAAATCCTCGAGGATGTCGAAGTGGACGACGCAATCGTCAAGGCGGTGCAACGCTACAAGGGGCTCGGATTCGAGCTGGCGCTCGACGACTTTATCTTCAACGAAGAGTTCATCAACCGTTTCAAGCCTCTGTTCCCCTACATCTCGTATGTGAAGATGGATGTCGTGGACAATTCGCTGCAGTCCATGGCGACCGCGGCGACCTTCTTCAAGACGATGGGCGTGAAGCTCCTCGCCGAAAAGGTCGAAGACGAAGCGACCTTCAAGCGCTGCGAGGAAGCGGGCTACGACTACTTCCAGGGATTCTTCTTTGCAAAGCCGGAACTTGTCACGGGTCGCAAAATCGACGCAACTTCCGCGACCATCCTCCAGCTCTTGCTCCGCATCAAGTCGCGTCCGAGCCTAGAAGACCTCTGCGAACACCTGCAGCAGCACGAAGACATTGCGCAGAACCTGCTGCGCTTCGTGAATTCCGATGCTCAAATTAGGCACAGCCGCATCAGCACCGTCAAGGAAGCGATCGTCTGGGTCGGCATGAGCCGCATCCAGGAATGGCTGATGCTCATGCTGTACGCCCGCCCCGAACTCGGCATGACACCGCAAAGTTCGCCGCTGTTCCAGAACGCGACCCACCGCGCCAAGTTCCTCGAAAGCCTCGCCCGCACCATCGACGAAAACGACGATGACTTCTGCGCGAAGGCATTCATGGCGGGTCTCATCAGCCGCATGGACGCACTTGTGCGCGCCCCACTCGAAACCATTCTACCCGACGCCCCCGCCGACGACGAAATGCAGGATGCGCTCCTCAACCGCAGCGGACGCCTGGGCACTCTCCTCCGCCTTGCCGACGCCGTGGAACTCGACGACAGAGACTCGATTCGAGCAAGCCTTGCTGAACTCGGTCTGAGCTTTGCCCAGTTGAAACTCTGCATCAACGAGACCTACAACTTTAGCAATGAACATTGAGCCAGCAAGCCTTGAAGCGTTAATCGGGGAATTCTCGTCGCTCCCTGGAATCGGGCACAAGACTGCCCGAAGGCTTGCCTACCATGTGCTTTCGAAAAGCGAAAGCGACGTGGAACGGTTTTCGACCAACCTGCTCAACGCAAAGAACAAGGTTCACCCTTGCCCACGCTGCTACGCCTTCACCGACGAAGACCTTTGCCCCGTATGCAAGGCTCGCCAAGGTGCCAAGTCCATCTGCGTCGTCGAGAAGAGTTCCGACATTATTCCCTTTGAACGCTCCGGCATTTACAAGGGAACCTACTTTGTTCTAGGCGGAGTCATTTCGCCCCTGGACGGCATCGGTCCCGAGCACTTGCACCTGCCAGATCTGGTGCAGCGCATCAAGGACGAAAACATCGAGGAGCTGATCCTTGCCCTGGGTTCTAGCCCCGAAGCCGACAGCACCGCCTTGATGCTTGACCGCATGCTCGCAGGAGTGAGCGTCAAGCGCACGCGCCTTGCCCGCGGAATCCCTATGGGCAGCGATCTTGAATTTGTAGACGAAGTCACCATGCTCCGCGCTTTCGAAGGGAGAGTGAGCCTATGATGCCGAATGAAAAAGCCCCGAAGGGCGTCAAGGCAAATCTGCCGCCTAAAACAGTTCACCACGCTCCGGTAATGGTCGGAGGCTACAAAATTGTCTCCGCCGAATTCGTAAAGGGTTCCACCAGCATCAAGCACCTACCCGAAGAGCGACTGCCGCAAATTGCGTTTCTCGGACGCTCCAATGTAGGCAAATCTTCGCTGATGAACGCCCTGATGGGTCGCAAAGACCTCGTCAAGGTCGGAAGAACCCCCGGAAAAACCCGCGAATTGAATTTTTTCAAAGTCAACAACCAGTTTTTTCTAGTAGATTTACCTGGTGTAGGCTTTGCAAAGGTCAGCAACAGCAAACGCGACCAGATGGCAGACTTTATCCGCGAATACGTGGAAAAGTGTAAGGACCTGAAGGGACTCGTTTATTTGGTGGATGTGCGCCACGGCGGTCATGCCATCGATATCGAGACGGTCGAAGCCATCCGCGCCACCGGTTGCCCCGTGCTGATTGTAGCAAGCAAACGCGACAAGGCAAACCAGTCGGAACTGGCAAAGGGTCTGCGCTCCATTCGGGAAAAGTTCGGTCTCGAAGAAAACCCGCTATGCGTGAGCTCCCTGAAAAAGTTCGGGCTGGATCAGCTTTGGCAAAACATTTTGGAAGCAATAGAACAGGTCGATGATCAAAAGGGCTAACAGAAACTCGGATAGGTTTACACCTCCCGCCAAGTTGCTACACAACCTGGGGTTGTTCCTGTTGCACCTTCAAACAGGACAACAGGCGGCACTGTTCTTCAAAGCTGTCGCGAGCCTATTCTCCAGCAGCCGAAGTTTCAAGACCGACTCCCGAAACATCATTTTGCAGACGTTCTTTACGGGTGTCGAAGTCTTCCCGATTCTCTTTATCGTTGCGACCTTGTTCGGTACCGTTGTCATTATCGAAGTGATTACCATGATGGGAAAGATGGGTTTCTCGGATGTGGTCGGAAGCTTGATTGTGGTGGTGATCATCCGCGAACTAGGACCAATCCTCACGGCGTTCTTGATTGCAGGACGAAGCGGTTCATCGCTTACCACTTACATCGGAAGCATGGTTATCAACTCCGAAGTCGACGCCCTTGCGACTATGGGTGTGGACCCTGTCCGCTACTTGGTGATGCCGGGCCTTATCGGCGGCTGCATCGCCATGGTCATCATGAACATCTTCTTTAGCGCAAGCGCCATCGTGGTCGGGTACTTCGTTACCAAGGGAGCAATTCTCCTTAGCGGAAATGCATTGAACATCCAGCTGACTTGGACCTACCTGAGCACCGAAATTCTGAACGCCATCTCGCTTTCCGACTTTGTATTCGTCATCCTCAAGCCACTCGTCTTTGGCGCAATCATTACGACAAACGCCTGCTACCAGGCGCTGAACATCCAGCGCGACGTTCGCCAGGTGCCCAAGGCAACATCGAGGTCCGTCGTCAAGTCTTTCCTGTATGTCGTTATCGCAGATGTGTTCCTCTCGGTGTACTACTTTGTTGAATACATGAACAACCTCTCGACGCTAATCTAATGTTTGACGAAGCCTTAAGAATGGAAGATATCCACCTTGCCTATAGGGACATTGCAGGAGCAATGTTCTCTAAGCCGAGGACTTTGGGCTACTTTAGAGGCGAAGAAACCGACCCGCAGAAGGAACTGTTCTCGGACGTGAACTTCGTCGTCAAGCGCGGCGAGACCGTCTGCATCGGCGGCGGTTCCGGTCAGGGCAAGAGCGCCCTGCTTCGAATTATCGCAGGGCTCGTGCGTCCTACAAAGGGAGACATCTACTACTTCGGCGAATACATTCCGCCGGAACGCCTGACAGCACTCGAAGTAGCAAAGCGTCAAGTGGGTATGGTATTCCAGAACGGAGCACTGATTTCAAACCTCAGGGTGCGCGACAACATCGCGCTTCCGCTCCGTTACCACAAGATGGGCTCGCCTGCAGAAATCGACGAAAAGATCAACATGGCCATGGACCTGATGCGCGTCCGCGACGAGGCGGACCTGTTCCCGCACATGCTCAGCATGGGCATGCAGAAGCGCGTCGCCATCGCACGTAGCTGGGCCATGGACCCGAAGCTCCTCTTGATGGACGAACCCACCGCAGGGCTCGACAATTACAACCGCCGAAATCTGCTGCCGCTGATCGACAACATGCGTACGCTGTTCAAGACGACCATCATCATCGTGACCCACGACCTGATGATATCGAAGGAACTCGACTGCAACATCTGTTTCTTGCACCGCAAAAAACTGACCGAGCCCAAGTCGTTTGACTACTGGCTGAATTCCAACAGCGAAATTTCCAAGGAACTTTTCCGCGATTTGCGTACAAGTGGTTAATATGCTACTCCCCTTACCCGACGATTTTCATGCCCACCTGCGCCAGGGAGAACTCCTGCCCGGTTATGTTCGTGACCTTGCCGCCCAATTTGGACGCGCCATCATTATGCCGAACACCGTTCCCGCGATGACAAGCGCCAAGGCGATTGCCGATTACAAGGCGCAGATTCTGGAAGCGGCAAAGAGCGTGCGGGCTGATTTTCAGCCGCTAATGACCTTCAAGCTGAATCCGAACTACACGGAGCAGGATTTGAAGGACATGATGGATGTCGGCGTGGTCGCGGGCAAGTACTACCCCGCAGGCGTTACAACTAACAGCGCCGACGGCATCAGCGATTTCGAGGCGGTTTTCCCCGTAGTGGCGATGATGGAAAAGCTGGGACTTGTGCTGTGCGTACACGGCGAAGAACCCGGCGAATTCTGCCTGGACCGTGAACCCGCTTTCATCAAGCGCGTCGAAACCCTTGCGGCAAAGTTCCCGAAGCTTAAAATCGTTTTCGAACACCTGAGTTCCGCAAAGTCGGTCGAAGCGGTCAAGCGACTCCCCGCCAATGTGGCGGCGACCTTCACGGTGCACCACCTGATGATGACCCTCGACGACATCGTCGGAGACGCCCTACGGCCGCACCACTTCTGCAAGCCGCTGCCGAAGCGGCCGGAAGACCGTGCCGCCATCCGCGAAGCCGCCTTCAGCGGGAGTCCGAAGTTCTTTCTCGGCACGGACTCCGCCCCGCACCAGCTGGGCAAAAAGGAATGTCCGTGCGGGGCGGCGGGCGTCTACAGCGCACCGGTCGCCATTCCGCTGCTCGTACAGGAATTCGACAAGGCAGGTCACCTCGACAAGCTCGCGAACTTCATCGCCGGCTTTGGCGCCGACTTCTACGGAATTCCGCGCACCACGCAGCAGATCGAAGTCGTAAAGGAATCATGGACGGTTCCTACAATCGTAAACGGCGTCGTACCTCTCGCTGCGGGACAGACGCTTGAATGGAAAATAAAGCAATAGTAAGGGACGCCCCTTATGAAAGAATCACGCTCTTCTAATTTTGAGCTACTCCGGATCATCCTGATTCTTTTTGTAATCGCGCTCCACTACAACTCCCCCTATCGACACGGCGCCTTCAGCTACATCGAAAGCGCTCCATTCATCAACCAATTCTTTCTGTTTAGCGTTGAAGCTCTCGCCCTTTGCGCCGTAAACACCTTCCTCTGCATCTCTGGATATTTCCTAAGCAAAAGGGAATCGGTCAATGTAAGAAAAGTCGTTTACCTGTTTACCGTCCTGATTGCATACAAAGTTATTTCGTATATCATCGGGGCGGTCACAAGCGGTAGCTTTTCACTAGCAGATTTTCTGTACTGTTTCAACCTCGTCAATTACTACGCATGGCTCTATTGTGCCATTTACATGCTTTCGCCATTTTTGAATCTTGTTTTTAAGTACGCAAGCGACAAGAGCCTGAAAATATTCATGGCGATTCTCCTGGTTTTCTTTAGCATACTCCCGACAATCACCGATTACTGCATTCCCGCATTCGCGCACACCAAAATATCAATCTCTGCGATTTCGATTTACG
This sequence comes from Fibrobacter sp., assembly GCA_017526585.1. Classification (GTDB taxonomy): domain Bacteria; phylum Fibrobacterota; class Fibrobacteria; order Fibrobacterales; family Fibrobacteraceae; genus Fibrobacter. The sequence goes on from JAFXRC010000041.1 coordinate 93,767, forward strand.
GTAACGGGAACGGCTACACCCTGGTCAACTTCATCTTGCTCTACTATGTCGGCGGCTTTATCGCCCACAAGAAAATCAACCTGAAATGGCTTCCGTCGGCATTGGGCTTGATCTTCTGCACCGCGGTCATTTGCGCCATGATGTTCATCGAACCCATTTTAGCAATATCCTACTGTAACATTTTCGTCGTTCTGCAGGCAGCCCTGCTATTTCTTCTTTTCAAAAATTTGAACTTCAAGAGTCGCTTTATCAATTTCATCGCAAAAAGCGTATGGGGCATATTCATTATACACAGCACACTTATCACGCTGTTCATCAAGGAATATCCGCTTGCGCCCAGCATTTCAGGCTCTATTTCATCTTTGCTGACGCATTTTTCAATCTGCATTGCAGGCACATTCCTGTGCGCCCTGGTGTGGGACAAGCTCTGCTCCCTTGCCATCCGACCGATTCAACACCTACTTGACAAAGTTCCCGTGTTGAACAAAGAGATTTCCTTAAAGAAATAGAGTTCTCTCTATTAAAATTTTCTTTTTTTTGTTCCTTTAACCTTAAAAATTATACATTATGGGTGTAAACCCATATTTCTAGGACTATTATGGCATTCTTTCGTGCAATTTTCTACTACTTGTTCATCGCCGTCGGACTTTTTATCGTCGGCATACCTTTCATGTTCTACAAGGGCGTTCTTTGCAGGCGCTGGGAAGACAGTACCCGCGTATGCATTCCGTTTTTCCAGGTTTTGTTCAAGTTGTCGGGAATCAAGGTCGAAATAGAAGGCAAGGAGAATATTCCAGACCACAAGAAGTTCGTGCTCATCGCAAATCACCAGAGTTTTTTGGACATCAATGTGATTTGGCCCTCGATTACCATGACCTCGTTCATTGCGAAGGCGGAGCTTTGGAAAATCCCCGTATTCGGTTGGGTCTTGACTAGAATCGGTTGCATTCCGGTACACCGGAACCCGCGCAAAAATTTGGGTATGGGCGCCACCGTGAAAAAACGCCTTGAAGACAATGTGACGATTTCAGTGTTCCCCGAAGGCCATCGCAGCAACGACGGGCACATGCTCCCGTTCCAGAACGGCATTTTCCGCATGGCTAAAGAAAACGAATTTCCGCTCCTGCCGGTGACGATTGTCGATAGCGGCAAGCGACTTTCCAAGACCAAGTGGGCGCAGACTCCGGGTGTGGTAAAGATTGTGGTGCACCCGCTGCAGACGCCCGAAAGCTTTAGAGACAAGTCCGTCGCCCAGTTGCGCGACGAGATGCACAACATGATTTCATCGGCGCTGCCTTACAGGCAAGCCGAAGCCGCCGAAGCGGCAAAAAAGGAGGCTTAGTATGGCTCAGCATTTACCTAGCGAAGAACAGATTATTGCACTGCTCCGCGACGAACCGATGGTCGGTAGCCGCTTGCGCAGCGCCCTTGGCCTCCCGAAAAAGCAGAAGATGGCCTTTAAGCAGATGCTCGCCGACATGGTGGACCGCGGGCTTTTGAAGCGTACCAGCCACAAGGAATACCAGCTGGGCGATGGCGAAACTGTCGAAGAAAAACGCGAGAAGCGCGTAAAGAAAATTGCGGAACAGTACCCCGAAGACAATCGCCGTCCGGGTGCCCGCAGCCGTAGGCAGAACGACAAGGAAAATGAGACCCGCGTGAAGCGCGGCATTCTGCACCAGACGGGCGAAGAAGAATGGGAAGTGCACGAACTCGAAACCGGCAAGGTGTACGAGATGTGCCACCGCAGGCAGGCCCCGGGCAAGGAAGGCGAAACCATCAGCTTTACGCTGTACCCGCACCCAAAACTCAAGCACAGCTACCTCGCAAAGGTCGACCGCACTGCCGAAGCGATGAATATCAGCTGGGACGAAGTCAAGACCAAGTTCATGGAAGATGCGAACTTGCCCAAAGACTTCAGCCCCGCTATCAAGAAGTATGTGGACGGCGTCAAGGAACCGTGCGGCAAGGATTTCAAGGGCCGCGTGGATTACAGGCAGCTCACGATTCTCTGTATCGACCCCGATGGCGCCATGGACCACGACGACGCCATTAGCGTGGAACGCACCCCCAAGGGCTACAGGCTGGGCGTGCACATTGCCGACGTGAGCTACTACGTGCCGGAAGGTTCCGAGCTCGACGAAGAGGCTCTGGAACGGAGCTACACGCAGTACCTGCCGTGGACCGCCGTGCCGATGCTCCCGGATAAGCTTTCGAGCAATGTTTGCAGCCTGCACCAGGGTGTGGACCGCTGCGCATTCACCTGCATGATGGAACTCGACAAGCACGCGAACGTGCTCAGCTGGGATTTCCACCGCAGTATCGTGAAGATTACCAAGTCCATCACCTACGAACAGGCGATGGAAATGATGAAGAACGGCGACGACGATATCAAGGCGCTCGCCGAGGTGACCGCCCTCTTGAAGCAGAACCGCACCAAGGACGGCCTGCTGGAATTCCAGAGCACCGAATACGGCTGCAAGTTCAACGAAAAGGGTGAACCGGAAAAGATTTTCCCGCGCACGACCGACGAATCGAATTCGTGGGTGGAAGAATGCATGCTCATCGCGAACAACTGCTGCGCGAAGGAACTCAAGAAGCGAAAGCTCCAGGGCATTTACCGTATCCATGAAGCGCCGGATACCAAGGACATCATGGAACTGTACTACATGTACCCGGACCTGTTCAAGGATTCTCCGGTGATGTTGCGCGACCTGGGCAAGCCCCGCAGCGGCGACACGAACTTGAACCCGACGGCATTCAAGCTTTACGAACACTTGGTGAAGCGTGCCGCGGGCGACGAGACTTTGACCAACCGCATTCTGCGCAGCATGCAGAAAGCGCATTACGACAGCAACAGCTTCGGCCACTTCGCCTTGAACTGGCAAGACTACGCACACTTTACCAGCCCGATTCGCCGTTACGCCGACTTGTGGTGTCACCGTGAACTCGCGCGCAAGGGTGCCGAAATTACCGCCGAGCGCAAGAACAGCGTGATTGAAGTCTGCGACTTGATTTCGGCAAACGAAGTCAAGAACCAGAAGACCGAACGCATCGCCATCAAGGTGTGCAGCTGCTGGATTCTGAGGAGCCACGTTGGCGACGACTTCGAGGCAACTGTCTCGGGCATCGAAGAATGGGGTATCTACGTTTCTATCGCAGACCCGATTGCCGAAGGCCTGGTGCGTTTCCGCGACATTGCCGGCGAAGACTTCTACGTATTCAACCCGGATCAGGGACTCGCCTTCGGCAAGAAGAGCGGGCGCACGTTCCGGCGCGGCGACAAGGTGCTGGTGCGCCTTTTGCGAGTAGACCCGCTGCGCGGTCAGGCGGACTTCAGCATTATCGAAAAGCTCTCTAGCGAGCCGAAGAAGCGACGCCGTCAGGGTGAATCGCGCGACGACTACGGCAGCCGCGACGTTCATGAACGCGCTGACCGCGCCGCCGCGGCGGAAGCCCTCGGTTACGTGAGCCAGCCCAACGAAGACTTTGACGATGACGTTCCGGAATTCGTTTCGGCACACAGCCACATGAACCGTGGCGGCCGCGGAAAATCCCGAGGCGGCAGGTTCGATTCTGACGCTCCGAGTTTCGAACGCCGCGGCTCTCGCAGCAGAGGCGGACGCAACGATCATGGCGATGACCGCGAAGGATTCCACGTCGCAAGCAAGCCGCGTAAAGGCGGCTCCCGCAAGGGTGCCGGCCGCAGCAACAGGAGCCACGGACGCGGCGGCAGAAGGTAATTTATGTCGAACGGCAAGGTCATCCTTTACGCAAGCGAGCAGACCGGGGAAAACCTTCCCGGTTATGTGCGGTTTGCGCTAAAGCACCTCGCCGAGACCGATTTTACCGTCTTACTGCTCACGAACAAGCGTCCGCTTTCGGCAGAGACGATGAAGTTCCTGGAAGACAACGAAATCAAGCTTTACCTGACCGAAGGCCCCGAACACGCTTTTGCCATGTGGCGGAGTTTCCTGAAGGACCTCGCCAACGGGCGCAGCAGTCTTGTGGAATTCAACAACATTACCCGCCTGCTGCTCGTAAACGACTCCATTGTCTATTTCCAGAATAATTTCGACAAGTTCATCCGCCACGCCGAATCAAACCCCGCCGACGCAATTTCGCTCACGCAAAGCGACGAAATCCGTCCGCATTTGCAATCATTCTTCCTGTACTTAAAGCAAGAGGCTTTGGGCGCCTTCTACCTGCAGCTTTTGGAAACTCCCGAACGCATTCCAAGCAAGGAACGCCCTTCGATAGCTGAAATCTATACGGACAGAGAAATCAGCCTAGCAAGGGCTTTTGACGAGGCCGAGGTGCAGACGGCATCCCTTTATAGCACCCAACAAAACGGATTCATTCCGTTCAAGTTGCTACAGAAAAAATTCAGCAACTATCGCAAGCAAGTTTTAGATGCTGGTCTTGCAGAAGACTTCGACGAGGAATGGTTACCAAAGCCAATCGGTTATGCCGCAATCCAGGTCATAGACAGCCTACGACGCGCAGCAGCAAAGGTGCTCCCGCATAAAGCAAACTAGTCTGCAGCCAGCTTATCTATTCCACCTTAAAAAACGTCGTCACCTGAATGGAATCAGTCTCTTTGATTCCTTTTTCATAATGAGTGTAGTCCAAAGTCCAGGTCACCGTGGTATTCGACTGTAGCTGAGTCACATCACTAAAATTATATTCAACCGATGCAGCGTAATAGGTACGCGGCCATCGCGACGGGAGTGGGTCTACAAGCACAATACCTGGGGAATGCACAGAAAGCACCGTTAACGGGAACCCGTCAAAAGTCAATTTCGAATTCAACACAATATGCTGTTTTCCACCCATCTCCGGAGCAGAAACATCCAGCGTATCAAAGAAGGCGCGTATCTCGGTAGAATCAAACGGATGGTCGCCCTGCATATAAATGTAGTCAGGCGGAATGTAATCGGTTTTCCGGGTATCGCCATAGTTGATAAAGGATGTATCTGCGACAGGCACCGAAACAATTTTATGATACGCCTCATGGTAAACCGTATCCGTTTTGCAATCATAATAAAGCGCAGAAACGATCTGTCCGCACGGATAGAGTGCAAGACTTGAATCGGTAATCCTGTAGAAAGAGTATTCGTTAACCAGGACCTGGCCAACCCATTGGCAGCTAAATGCGTCGTCATTAAATTCGCAATCGATAAACTGGGATTTTCGCGTGACCGTATCGAGCTCTCCCGTCCTGTTTTCCCTATATACAAAACTCGTGTAGGAATCCGTAGAATAGGTGGTGTCGTAGACCGTATCCTTGTAAACCACCAGCGTATCGCGGACAATAACCGTATCGATTGACGCCACGAGCGAATCGACGGACAGTTTTTCATTCTGTAAAGAATCGCGTTCCGGCTCATCGGCAGGAGGATTCTGCGTATCGGGATTAACAGAGCAGTCTTCCTGCGTTTCGCAAGCCTCCCCTTCCACCGAAGAGGCAGTTTCATTCAGGGAACACGCCACCATAAACGATAGCAATGCTCCCCAGAACACCGTCAAATTTTTCATAGCCATTTTCATAGTTTCTCCCACCCTTTTTCCGCAGCGCGGTTTTATTTCGTTACAAAATAAGTTCTTTCCGTAGCAAATAAAAGGGGCGAAAAGCATTCCGCAAAACCCCGTAACAAGGGTCACGCGTTTTTGCAGAAGCGCCCCTCCATAGACACAAAAATCCCCGACCGTAGTCGGGGATTTAATGAATCCTTTGTTTCGGGAGTTCGAGGAGAAGCTCCTACTTCACCATGACCTTAGTCGCCTGCTGCTGCGAGCCTGCGCGGACGCGGAGCATGTAGAGACCGGACTTCGGAGCGTCCAGCACCAATGCATTGCTACCCTCGACCGTCTTCGCGGCAACCGTCGCCATCACATGTCCCTTCATATCCAAGAGGTCCACGCGAGCATTGGTGCCGGCAAGGCCCGTCGCATCGAAGGACACCTGCAGCTTGCCACCGAGCCTTGCCATGCGCAGGCCCTTCAGCGAGCTTTCCGCCACGACACGAGTTGCCGGGACGACGCGCACGGTCGCGGTCTTAGCAGATTCCTTCAGGTAGACCTTCAACGGAGTACCTTCCTGCATTTCGGTGGTGTTGCCATCCACGGTCACGTAGACGCGATAGCCGTAAGCCTTCACGCCTTCGATACCCACCAGGCTCAAGTAGCCGATGCGGCCCGTGGAAGCGGAGAGGGACACCGTCCATTCCATATCGTCGCTATGCGGCTTGATGGACTTTGCAAACGCACGCTTGCCCTCGACAATCGAGAGGTTCACATGGTCGCCCATGCTTTCAGGCGGTTCCTCGGCGTTGAACGGATTCGGACCCGCACCCAGGATATTCCAGGCATCGCGCTTGCCGTTCCTGTCGGACAGCACCGCCTGCAGCGTCCAGCGTTCCTTCGTCGAAGTCTTTGCGAGTACGCGCTTGAGAAGCAACGGATTTTCCGGATCGCCGATGTTCACAGAATCCGTATCGACCGTATCGGATTCCTGCTCGAACACAGGCTTTGCAGAAATGTTCCAAGTCGTCTTCTTCGTCACCTTAGCCCACACAGCTTCATACGGCTGCATAGTCAAGACGCTATCGTAGTCGCCCGTCTTGGCGTTGTAGCGCCAGAAGGTCACATCCGATTCTTCATCGACATCCTTACGCTGGTCAGCGTTGTACGAATACAGGTCAACCGCCCAGCCATGGGTATTGGCGACCAGGTTCCAGCCCGTATTTACGCTATCGAGATTCCAGACAATGTCCTTGCCGTCGTCTTCGATATCCTTGCGCAACACCAGCGATTTACCTTCGAGCGAGTTGTACCAAGCACCGCGGGTTGGGACAATGGAATCACCCACGCTGAACTGCTTATACTGCCAGTATTCACCCGTACCGCCAACTTCATCCCACCAGTAGAAGATCTGGTCGGCGGTATCGATCTTCGAGGTATCCACGGCGGCAACCGAGAGCATCTGCCAGCTATCGACATCAATCGAGGCGATTTCGTTCACGACCGAGAATTCCCTTGCGTATTCAGCCACTTCGAGCGAATCTTCGAGAATCAAAGCCACCTTGTAGTTGCCAGTGCGGGAAACGCGCAGCACCACCTCGTCGGCATAGCCCATTGCGACAGAGTCGCCCAGCAGGGAATCGACAACGACCGCGTCGGTAGCCATGTCAATGAGTTGCACCCTAGCAGAAACTCCGCGGGTCACTTCGAAGTCGCTCGCCTTGAAGCTCAGCTGGATAGCGTTTCCGCTCTGTACAAAGCTCGTATCGACAACCTGAATCGGGGTCTTGTTGCTCTTTTCGAATACAGCCGTAAGGAGTGCGCCTTCCAGGTTGCCCGGCAGGTGTTCGCCTTCGTGGAGGATCGCCATCACCTTTTCGTTACGAGTAATGGACACCGAGCCCAATTCATAGCTCGAATCCGGAACAGAACGCACCGTCCATTCGAGGCTTACGATATCCATCGGGATAAGCATCGTGCCCTTGTCGTTAAACTTGTGGACCGCTTCGACGCTGCCCGTATTTTCGACGAGCATCACGGAGCCCTTATCCTGCTTGATAGCGATACGGGTCAGTTCGCCGGCGCAGAGTTCGAGGCTATCGGTAAAGCGAGCGTACAGGTTCACCTTCGTCGTATCGTCCAGATTCGGATAAGTTGCATAGAGCTCATCGGCGAGGGCGTCGCCCATTACCGTGTAAGAGGTCTTGCTATCCGGCTTTACGCTCCAGCCCGCAAGGCAGCGGTCAGAGTTGTAAACCATAGCCGGGAGCATCGTTTCTTCAGCCGTTGCGATAAAGTCGCCTTCGGACTTCCAGTCGTCACCAAAGAACAGCGAATCCTTCGAGTTCACGTTGAACACCAGATGGAATCCGATGTACTTCGCGATAACGCTGAAGGTCAGCGACTTCGGCATTTCATTGAGATCTCCGTAGAAATCATTTTCCGTGGAATCAGCACCAGAAGCAGATGCCCACACCAGCGGACGTTTACCCATCAAGAGCCAGGACGGATTCGGTTCGAAATGACCCATCGCGATAATTCTGTCGTCTTCAACCGTCGGAATCTTGAGGCCATCCTTGCCCACCACATAGGCAAATGTCGAGTCAGACACCTGCTGCACAATGGTCAGGGTACCCTGCTTCAGGCTGTTCGACACAAGCGTGTGCGTCGGAACGGTAGCCTTCGTATCCCACACGGCGTAGAGAACCGGATAAATATCTTCGAAGAACTTCATCTGGTATTCTTCAAAGGCGTACTGATCGAGCTTGGCTAATTCGGCAGGAGAGAGACTGTTCATGTAGGCTTCGAATTCCTTCATGCGCTGTTCATACACCTTGTTGAGATTCTGCGTGTAAGCTTCATACTCTTCGACAAAGCGGTCGTCGATTTCCTTGTAAGCTTCGGAAGCCGTTGCATTCTTCTTGAAGCTCCAGCCGACGAGTTTAGCATCGGCACGGTAGATTCCCTTCGGGAGCTCTTCGCCATAAGAGGAACCCCACCAGCGGAATTCAAAATCCCTACCGTAGAACACATTGGCATTGCCCGCATTCACGTTGAGAACCAATTCAAGAGAACCAATTTCGCTCTGAGCCTTGAGACGAATGTCTTCGCTGAAGGTGCGAGTAGCGCCCATCGAGAACGTTTCATTGATCGTTCCGTTCGGCGATACGACATTGATGTAAGAGTATTCAACGTTGTCGGATTCCGAGATGAAGTCGACGGTGAATTCCAGATCGCTTTCCTTAGGAATGACGATCGAGCTGCCACCAGTAACGAAGAATTCTTCGGAAATATCGTTGCTGATATTCGTGAATCTCATCGAGCCTTCGGAAGCCTTGTTCGCGACAGACACCGTAACCGTTTCTCTGTTGCTACTAGGCGTCCACAACGCATACAGCGTATCCGGGGTGTCGAAGGACTCGCGGGATTCGACATGCTTCTTGTAAGCATTGACGAAATCTTCATTCACGAACTTCAGGATAGGTTCGCCCTCGGCAACGCCTTTCTTGAACGACCAGCCCTTGAGCACCGCATTAGTGCGATAGATTTCAGTCGGCAAAGCATCGCCTTCATCCAGGTTAAACAGGTTGGAGTTGTAATCTCTGCCGTAGAACACCGTATCGGCATTCACGGCGAGCACAAGACCCGTGCTGTTCAGGTATACTTCCGCATTCAAGATGGTGTTCGCATTGAAGTGGATTTCATCACCCACACTTACAGAAGCTTCGATCTCACCATATTCATCCAAGATGCGGATTTTATCTTCGTAGGACAGGTGGTAGGCTTGTCCTGCAGTGAACTGCACCGTAAAGGCGAGATCAGCCGCATAAGGCACTGCTATTTCTTCGTCCGAGACACTATAGGAGTTGCCTGCGTTCACCAAGGTGAATGCGCCTTCGGCAGCGGTGTTGTTCGTCTTCACCGTATACACCTGCGGGTCACAGTCGCTATCCATTTCAGGAGTCGTCCACACGGCATACAGCGTAGAAGGCTTGGTTCCTTCGATAGCCCTGTAAGCCACGATGAAATCTTCGTTGATTTCCTTGAAGGCGTCTCCCGTTCCAGCCGCGTCAAAGGCGAAGCCTGCGAGGCACTTGCCGGTCTGGTAGGCGGATGTCGGGAAGTAGAAGTTGCGGTCACCCGTGAAGTCGTATTCCTTCTCGCTGAACCAATCTGTGCCGTAGAACACCGTATCGCCAGTTGCGGCATTCGCATTGAAGGCGAAGTGGTAAACATCTTCGGAGGTTTCTACGGCGATGTGCGTCGTCTGGGTAAGTTCAAACGTTCCGCCATTGGCGATGGAATCGATAATGGCACCCGTTGCATCGACCAGTTTGACCGGGCGGCCATTCTTGATCGTATGTTCGTTGTCAGCCACAAAGTTCACACTGAAGACCAGATTTTCCTTGGCAGGGACTTCAAGACCACCGCCTACCTGGAATTCGTTCTCTACGCCGGTAGCGATGTTCGTGACCGTCAGCGTACCTGCGTCGTCGGAATCGAAGTAGATGGTGTACGTACCGGTCTCGTCGTCGCTATCCCAAGCGGCATAAAGCGTATCAGAGGCTTCCGGAGTTTCACCCGATTCGAGACTCTGCTTATAAGCTTCCACAAAGGCGTTGTCGAACTTCGCATGCGATCCAGAGACTGTACCAACCGACCAGCCCACAACCTTGAAGCCCACGGCATAGACATTGGTCGGGAGTGTATCACCATAGCTCGTAGGCGTCCATTCAAAGCCAGCGAAATCAGACGGATAGAAGACATGATCGTCTTCAACCTTCAGGACAAAGGTCTTCGTCTTGAGTTCAACAACCGCATGGAGCTGCTGAGTTGCAGCCGAGCCCGTGAAGATGTAGGATTCGCCATCGTTCACCCTTGCAAGGGCTGTTTCGGTATTGGCGGCATCGTATACATCTACCTTTCCGGTGTAATCGAACGCAGCATTTTCAGTAAAGACCACCTTGAACTTCAGGTCTTCTTCGGCGGGAACAACGAGGCTCGACAGGTTGTCAAATTCATATTCGTTGTTAATGCTATCGCCGAACGAATTCGTCAAGACGAACTTACCTTCGGTAGTGTCGTTTGCAGCCGTAATGGTATAGGTTGCGCGCGGTTCAGAGCAGTCACCCCACACGGCATAGAGTGTGAGAGGAGAGCTGTAGTCTTCCGCCTTGAACCTTGTCACGAAATCTTCACTCAGTTCATTATAAGTTACCGTCGGATCAGTCTCTTCAAAGGCAAAGCCTTCGAGGCACTTGTCCGTGCGGTACAAGGAAGTCGGGAACTCAAGGGACGCATCCGCGTCGGAAATGTCGTATACCTTACCGGTAAACCAGTTTTCACCGTAGAACAGTGTTGCACCATCGGCATTTTCGGCGAAAGCAAGCTCGAATTCCGTCATCTTCAAAGTAGGATCGGCAACGAGTTCTGCATTGCGCGTAAAGATGTAGGCGTCACCATTGGTATGGCTTTCGGTAATTTTGCCCATCTTTATGCTGATGTCGTTAGTACCGTAGTCATCGTAGGTGTCCCCTGCGGTGAACAGCACATCGAACTCAAGATCGTCTGCGACAGGAATTCCAAGGGAAGACTCTTCTTCTGCAGCAGGGACCGTGTAGGCTTTGCCCGCATTCGTCAAGGTGAAGGTACCTTCGGTCGCGCTATTGGTCGTTCCGACCATCACAAATTGCTGCTGGCACTTTTCACCCGGTTGATACCACACGGCGTACAGCGTATCCAGCTGACGGCCAAGTTTCTTGTAATCAGCAACGAACTCAGAATCGATTTCCGTATAGAACTTGACATCCGGCATCGTCATGGTGTAACCCGCCGGGAGAGGTTCCATCGGTTCGAAGTAGAAACCTGCAAGGCAATTGAGCTGCTGGTAAGCAGAAGTCGGGAAGCGGTGTCCGTTTTCGGCCATGCTGTAGGTTGCAGTCGATGTCCAATTTGTACCATAGTAGACAACTGCATCTTCGTCCACATTGATGTCGAAGACGAATTCGTATTCGTCGATCGTCGGCGTCACATTCACTTCGATCGAGCTAAGGTTGAGATAGGTTTCGTCAACGGTCACCATTTCACCATTGTCGATTTGAGCAACGACGCCAAAGTCACCCATCAAGGTGATCGGCTTTTCGGCGGCTGCAACAGAGTGGGCGCTGTCGACGGTATAGTTCACGGCAAAGGCAAGGCCTTCTACCGCAGGGATTTCCAGAGCACCAGGAACATCGATTACGACCGTATCCCCGTCGACCACCTGGGCAAGCGAGAGCTTACCCGCAGCAGCCGCTTCGGAAGACAGGTACATGCTGATCGACGGAGTCTCATAGTTTTCTTCCCACACGGCATAGAGCGTAACAGGGCCTTCGAGTTCCTCGTGGCGGGTCACTTCTTCGACATAGTCGTTGTAGGCGTTTACAAAGTCGTCATCGAATTTCTGGAAGGCTTCAGTGGAATTGCCGAAGCTCCAGCCGCTAAGCTTTTGGCCTGCACGGTAGATGTTACCCGGCAGAGCTTCGCCAAAGTCATCGGCCGTCGGAGTCCAGGTCGGACTGTAAGCGGAACCGTAGAACACGTCGTTATCTTCCACCTTCAGAACGAAGTTGTATTCCACCGCTTCGGTAGCGATATCGATGGCGTAAGTCGGCACACCTTCGATGCCTTCTGTCCTTACGTACCAATTGTCATGATCTACATCTCGATCGGCACTGACAGATTCATCGGAGCCAGCCACCGTGTAGGTGAACATGTATTCAGCATCTTCTGCAATGCGGTAGCCGATCTTTGCCTTGGACTTGGATTCATCCATATGGAAGACGAACTCGTCGCCCACCAGCGAAATACCTTCGGTGGTAATCTCATGAGGCAGCGAGTCTTCGCCAAACATCTGGTACAGCGTAACGGTCGTGTGTTCGGAACCGTTCTTCAGGACCACCGTCGGTTCAGGCAGAGTGCATTCCTGCCAGATAGCGAAGAGTTTCGTCGGGTTGTCGGAATTCGTGCTGAAGTCGCCAAAGTGGTCGGCATCGAGCACCTGGTAAATGGAGTCAATACCCGTAGTGAAACGGTCTGCCGACGTAGTGGACCAGCCCGCAAAGCACTTGTCGGTGCGGTAGGGCTTCCAGAAGGCAACCGTGTCGGCATTCGATTCAAGTTCAACGGAGCCCGCCGTGACAGCACTTGTCGGCAGGTAGGTGTTCGCGGAATCTTCAGCCGAAGAAAGCGACAGGTCGTAGGTCACGTAAATCGGGGCAAGGTTCACGAACTTGGCGTTGAACACCAGGTTTTCCATAATGTTCAGCGAGTCGCCGTCTTCGAGTTCTGCAATAATGTAGTTGCCGTTCTTCGAAGTCTCGTAGGTCAGCTTATCCAGCACATAGCCTTCTGCAGGTTCCACCTGGACAATAAACTTGACACCCGTCTGCGAGGAATCGGGTTTAATACTATGGTGAGTAACCGGAACAATCACGGACTTTCCGCCCGTTTCATCGTCATCGACGAAGGGATGGCTCAACACGATCTGGGTCGGATCTTCCTCGTCTTCAACCGTCATGTTCAGCACCTGTTCCAGGCGAATCGTACCTTCACCCTCGACCGTCAAGGTCTGCTTGTAGAAGTATACGCCCTCCGCAGTCGGGCAGTCCGGATGATCCATGTCGGGAACGAGCACGTTCTTCTTCGTTTCCGAAGATTCAAGCGAAGTCATGTAGGGCAGTTCATAGTAAATATATGTCGCCGAATGTTCTTCGGAATCGGCCACCTTCCAGTTGATGCGACAGCCGTTAACATCATAGATTTCAGGAGCCCTTACTTCGTTCACGGTCGTGTTGAGCAATGTGTCATACCAGTCAACAATGTACTGACCGTCCACCTTCTTGTTCGCCACGAACACGTCGGCATCTGTTGGTATCGAGAACTTCACATCGTAATGCTGCTGGGTGAACCTTACCGTCAAATTCATCTGGCTGCTCAAAGGCATCTTCAGCTTCTTGGTCGTAGAATCGTAGCCCCAGCCGTCTTCATCGAGATATTCACCATCATCCTCAATGCTATAAGGATCAATCTCCATAACATAGCCAGGATCAGGTTCATACTCCAAAGTATATTCCAAAGTGTCGTTACCATATTCGGCAGACGGAATCATCCAATACAACACATATCCATCATTTGTAGTAGTGATATCCGTCCTCTGCTTAAAAGTCAAATCTTTCCAGGTTTGCTTCAATACGACATTTCCGTGATAGTCTGAATAATAAGGCGAAGTTAGCAAATCAACTTTGATGTAGTTAAAGCCAATACTTCTATCATGATCGACATCCCCGACAGGAAGCGGATAAGCAGTCATTTCCGTCGCCGTGAGATCATCACCAAGAAGTTTTCCGGCAAGATCCGGATTTAACGTGGGATGTTGAGACATGGTTACGAACTCATTGCGCCATTCATAAAATTGATAGGGTTGTTCAAAATCAGACTGCGACTTGACAGCATCGGCCCAGAACACTTCGCTGAAGGTGGAATAACCCTGATCATGCACATATATTCTAGGGAAATCTTTTTTCGTCCCCACATTCATTGTAAGCGTGCCGTTTTCTTCGTCAACCTTGTCATACCAGCTCTTGCCGAGCGCCACGACACTGTCCTTGAGAGAACTGATATCGAAGGTGACCGTGTAATCCACAAGCGAGTATTCATCAGGAACAAACTTCGCATAGAAATACTTATTTGGCACATGAAGCTTGCCTTCAGCAAGTGTCGCCAGTTCAGCCCACGACTCGCTAGTTTCCCCAAGCTTAATTGAACTGACATCGTACCCAGGGTTCGATGTGAACGACACATCCAGCGTGAAGTCTGCAAACGAAGTACGCTGCTGTGGGAACGCAATGGCATAGTCGGAACTGTGCGTCAGCGCAATGTCCTTGCCCGCAATGCGAACGTTCTGCGAAAGCGTTACGACCATAGGATGATCATTTGAGCCACAATCCTCCGCATCGCTGGAGCAACCAACATGGATTAGCGTAACATTTTCAGTCGAGCTATTCCATACAGGGTAGAGATGAATGGAATCGTCTTCAATGGTAATGCCCCCGTTTTCGGCACCCTTGGCAATTGCCTCCTGAATAGCAGCGACCATGTCGCCAGAGAACTCCGTGAACAAGTTCCTGCTATTCATACCAATACAGTTAGCTTCTTCGTTTTTCTTCCCCCCCGCAACACAGTAGGCACTATCCGCGTAGATAGTCCAACCCGCAATGGCAAAGGATTTATTCGTGTTTGTCATACCCGACTGATTATTCTCCAAGGTCGCGGCATACAGCATAGGCAATTTCAGCGCCGTTTCGCCGAGTTCATAAGATTCAGGCAAATCAAAATCTCCATCGGCGACATAGAGTTCAGACCTGAAATCAAGATCACTATTTCCCATACGGAAAGCGATACTGTCCCAGTTCTCGGTATCGAAGGCGAGCGGATAAGAAAGTTCGCTAATCAGATCCACATAGAAACTTACTTGATGCCCTTCAGTCGTAAGAATGCCGTCTGTATATGGAATTTTTACTGAACCAATTTCTTGAGCCGACAATTGATAATACGATTCGCTGTAGGTAGCATAGCCTTCTGCCGGCACCGCATGAATTTCAAAGGTGAAGGGAACATAGTTTTCCGCCACAGCTTGCGACAACGACACCTGCGGAACAGACAGTACAAACTGGGTCGGGTCTTGTTCGTTCTGGGCCATTACATGCTTGATTGTATCGGCAACGTCATCATCACCCGTAACGCCGATAATTTGGCGAAGCTCCAGACGAGTCAATGCATCAGGATTGTTGACTGTGGCTTTTATCAAGAAAGCGCTCTCCGGGGCATCGCCACAGAGGTTCGGATTATCCGTCGGCGTAAAGTAGACCGGGTAAAGGACCATCTCGCTTTCATAGTCTTGAGCAACAGACTGATCGAACTGCCTGTAGACCGAATGTTCCCCGTCATAAGTTGTTGCTTTAGACCAGCCAACGCAGCCATCCAAGGCATAGAGCTTGGGCATATCCAGATCAGCATCACCCAGGCCATAATTCTTAACATCGGGCCAATTTTCACCCGTATATTCATCGGCAACATAGTAGTCAACATCCGCTACGCCCACAGCAGCATTATCCATCGGGCGCTTAAAGGCAACCAAGAAGCGTTCGTAATCGAAGCTTATATTAAAGCCTGCGGAATTAAGCATCGAAGTGTTGATAGTAAGAGTCGTGTCACCCTGTTCAGGGGCATTAAGGGCAATCGAGCTATTTTCGCCTACGCCCTGTTTGAAATCACGCTGAAGCTCAATACCAGAAATTTTGTATCCCCTATTGATAGCGGTACTGACAATAAAGGTCAATGTGTCATCTACTTCCGGCAAAGTGGTATAATAGGTCGGGAAACCTTCATCATATTCAGTCACCATCGGATGTGAAATCGTATCGCCTTCACCCAACACCTGTTTCAGAACCACGTATCCGGGGAAAGCAGCCAAATCCTCATCGTCTACAGAAGCCCAGTACGAGAAGTCGAGAGTGAGCGGAGTTGTACAATTGTCCGAATTCCAGGTGCCATAGGCAGTCATATTGTAATCTGCATCTACAACGGCGCTGTTCAAGAAACTTTCGTTCAGCACATAGGTGCCTGGCACCGAGCCGTCATCGACAGGCGACCAGCCGACAAATGATGGGCATGTCGTCGTGTAGACCTTGGGGAAGTTACCGTCTTCGATTGTCACATTGCTCTTGGGATTATTCCAGCCATTGCCAACAAAAAGATTAGACGCCTCCTGCGTTTCGGGAAGATTCAAATCAAAAGTAACCGTATAGTTAATAAGAGTGTAAAAGGGTTCTACAGTAAGAGATTGACTTTCCAGATACAAATTTTCACCCGACAAATAGGAATCAGCCAACACAGAAGCTATTCTTAGGTTATTAATATCAACGGTATCATCAGAAGTAAGCCCCTTGATAACCAAGTTGATAGACGCACGATTTGACGCAAACATTTCATACAGGTCTTCAACCGTGCCAAATGTTTTTTCCGTAAGAGTATCATTTAGAGGTCCTTCCAAGTTACTCCCAGAATCGTCCTCGCCAGCATTGTCATCGGCAATTTCGCGAGAATACTCGATTTTCAGTCCATCCGAGTTGTAGCCCGCCCTTGACGGAATAGTTCCTTCATAAGACACCGTTATTTTTCCATACGGAATATCGCCATAATTGTTTGTCATTGTAAATGCTTCTTGGCTTTCACCATCACTATCTACACCATAGACATGAACAGAAACTCCGGTCGCATAAGTCCTTATCTCGGGGACATCGTCCGAATAATATTGGTCCTGATAGTTCACCTCAATTCTTGAAACATCCGCTGTTTTCTGGCGAAGGTATTCCGTAATTTGGGTTGTTTCCCACAAGCTGGCGCCGTAACCTGAGTTGTCAAAGGTTTTTACAACGTCTCCCCCATTGTCATACAACTTGACACTTGCAATTTTCAGATTGGGCTGATCAGCACCTAAAGATATCACATAGGGCAAAATCTGATACGGAACCGGATCGTTCGTCATAATCACATCCACTCTTGGCGACAAGAAAAGGAAAGTCCTTGAATCGGTCAGACTTTCAAAAGTATTACAAACAGTCGCCGATGTACAATAGTTATAAACGAGATTGTAAGATTCCACGCCTTCGATATGCAGCTTTTGAGAAGAGAAAATTCCTCTTGTAGCGAGATTGCTAATGACCGCTCCACTTCCATCCATCAGCATCAAATCGCTGGAGCCCGTTTCTAGCGCAATATTCTCCATAAGGAGATTCACCTTTCCTACAAAGTCCGTACTCGGCGCGGCCGCTTCAGACACATAATCGACCATCGTTTTAGTATAGACGACATCGGAGCCATCAATAGTCACGATTCCATCGACAGCACCCAGTGCAGCAATCTGATCCGCAGTCAACACCCACGAGTCTTCCAGGTCGATACTCACCACATAATAGGGCCTGTTCACCGCATCCGCAAAAACCGGGTATCCCGAGCCCGCATTGTCAATGGACCATTCTGCAAAGCGTTCTCCGCCAAACATAACGGCGTTCTTGTTCATCAACGCGACAAACGTGTTGGTCATCATGTCTTCTTCAAGCGCAATGCCATTTCGAGCAATATTGTCTGCCGATATGACGGGGAAGTAAAGCAGATAATTCGCATTGCCATTGCGATATTCGTAATGGCCGACATCATCCGTCTTGTTCAGGACTCCGGTTGCATTACGCACATTCGCGTATATATGGTCTGAACCAGTCGTCCAGTCTTCCAGGGAACCAATGTTTCCTACACCGAGAGTGACAACATCTGTACCGAAATAAATGTTGTTATACATTTTCACAGCATCAATCTGTTCAATGTCACCTACGACATATCCGACATAACCCGAGCCCTGAATATTCGCAATAGAAACCGTGTTTCTAATGTACAACTGGCTAATGGTCGGGATATTTATCTTACCGACAAGACCGCCTACATTGGTACCACCACTAATGGTACCACTGAAGCTAACCAATTCCAAACTATCTTTTGCATCCGCAACCCCCTCGACAAACAACCCTGCAAAACCGCCCAAGTTTGATTCTGCTGCGGTCGACTGGTTTTCGATACTCACATTCGACATATGAAATTTCCGCAGAGACAAGCTCTGGTGATTGTAGTCGTTGCTGCTACTCAAGAGGACACCAACAGCGCCACCCAGAGACACAATTGCGCCGCCCGCTTCTACGGCCTTCACCGTATTGCTTTGGGAAAGTGAAACTTCGTCTGCATAGTTGGATTGCCTTACAACACCCTTACCCCAAAGGGCACCCGCCTGGATAGAATCTGCACTGTTGACGTTTCTCGCTTCGATAGTGGAATTCTGCACCGTCACGTTCGAGAGCATCGACGTATAGCCATATTCTGAATGATAGTGAATGTACCCCGCAAGGCCACCTGCCGTTGCACCTATGACATTCGCACCATTGACAACAACATCACTTATAATGATTTCGTCCGAAATGTCTGCAGCAAGAACACCTGCGACATCACCTTCCACATGAGCATTGGTAAAGATGACATTTTCAAAACTGCCCGCATTCATATAACTATATACCGTCAGGAATCCGGCATTTCCACTAGACACTTGGCAAAAGCCGTTAATGAAATGACCGGCACCATTGAACGAAGCAGTCCTAATCGGCCTGAAATCCTGCATCACGCAATTTTCACCATCGTAGCCACCCATTTCAAGGTTAGACCCCAAAGTGATGCTATTCGAATAGGCGTTTTCTGTAATCTCTTCAATCTTGTCAACAAGGTCACTCCAGCAGGCGAAGTCCGCATCGTCAGCTGGAGTCCCACCCTTCTGCGAAATCGTGCACGAATAGCCGTTGCATTCCAGATGGAAATAGAGTCCACCGGCAAGGCAGCCATCATTTCCGTAAGACACTTCTGCAAAAATCGGCGTTACGGTCACACCGCTCTCCGGCACTACGAATGTAGCGGTATTTCCGTCAATGTTCACGGTCACCGAATTGCTTTCTTCATCGACAACATTCACGCCTGCAAGATAATAGCCGTCATCCGGAGTAGCAGTCAGGGTTACCGTCTCACCCGGTATGGCAGCATCTACATCGCTCGCAAGAGATCCATTTGTAGCAGAGGCAACAGAAATCGAAGGCATGGCAAAAAAATTCGGGGCAACCGTCACCGCTTTTTCGGGCATCACAAAGCTACGGCTGTTGCCAGAACCAAGCACATCCACCCCGTAACCGTCTGAATCCACGACAATGACCGAATTCAAATAATAGCCGCTACTGGGAGTAGCAGTCAGAACAACCGTTCTACCGGGCAGAGCTTGGCTTACGGAGCTTACAATGGAGCCATTTATAGTGGGTACGATAGTCACATCAAGCAAAAGACTCGGGTCAAACGTATTTGCTGTCACTGTCAAATCAAAACCGGCCCTATGGTAGGAATTATCCGAAGCGAAAAAGAGAGTCACCGAATTTTCCGAGGCCAACTGATCTATATTCTGCGATTCCGCGCCCTGACTCCAAAGAACAGTCCTATCATTTTCACCTTGTGATGTTGCATCACCATCATAAATTTTAAGGTAGTCATATTCTTCAGATTCGGTATTTATACTTCCCGTCAGTTGCACCCCAGCCATGCTCAGGAGCACTAGATAGGCTTGCGAATTGTCGCTATAGTTATGGGTTGGATCATCATCTGGATTTTCGCACTCGGTATTTCCTAAATCTGGATCAGTGTTGCAATTTCCTTCAGAACCGCCTTCTCCACCATTATCATATATATGGACGGTCTGCCCACTAGGAATTGTCACCGTGTGCGAACCGGTTGCGGGCATATTGACGTAATAGTTGCCTGCAGTCCCCTGCAACTCAAGTTCCGCAGCCCATGTCGCCGACACGACGAACAGGGCCATCAGGATGGACGTGATAAACGCATTAAAACTCGGAATTTTCTTCATAAGAAATCCTCTAATTATTTTCAAGGTAAAATATAGTTTTCTTACAGTAGACTTACAGAATGATGTCGGTCACACGATGAGCATCATCACAAGCAAAATAACGCCCGTTTTCTTGTACACCGAGCACATCTTAACTAATTAACAATTTATCAACAAACTATTAACAATTGAATTTTGTATAGGGAATGTGGGGTCCAAAATCAACATTTTCTTCAAATCCAGCGTATTAAGGAAAAGGGAGTAAGCGAAAAACCAAACAAAAGGACCAATATGCCTGGAAAAAATAAACCCACAAAACCCTACATCGTCACAAACGATGCCGGGGAGGAGTTCCTGCTGCCCATCTACCCGCCAACATTCCGCGCCCTGATGGACGACAAGGACACCATTCGCGATGTACTGAACAGTCTGCTCGAACTAGATCACGACCACGAAATAGTGGACCTGAGCTACGAATTCGAAAAGCATCTCGACGCATTTATACCCGGTGACGAGACCACAAAACTCGATGTATGGGTAACGACAAAGGACCGCCGGTTCATCAACATCGAGCTGCAGAACCGACAGCATCCGTTTTTCCTTGACCGTATGCAACTTTACAACTCTTACCTGATGCTACGGAGCAAGCACGACTACAATAAATCAGACGCGTTTTTAGCGCTCCCAGAAAAAGAGCAGAAGGTTCGCTACTACGAACTTCCCGAAACCATTTCCATCTGGCTCTGTAATTTCGGAATCCTAAAGCCCAAAAACATCTTCAAGGACACATGGACAGTCTACAGCCAGAGCGACATCAGGGAAGGCGGAGCCCTACCCATTTTTCCAAAAAATAGATATATTATAGTGGACTTGCTCAAGTTCGCGAAACTTCGCAAAGGAGCGAACTCCCGCGAGGACTTCTGGCTAGGACTTTTAGCCTGGGGACCGCTCAGAGTCAACGACACAGACGACCCGCTTTACGCTAAAGCCATTGACCGCCTGCGCGTAAGCCGTGCGAACCCGAAACTTATAAAAACCTTGGAGAAAACCATGTTCGACAAACATGCAGAAGAAGCAATCCTTGCAGAAGCGGAACTCAAAGCCGAAGCCCGTGGTGAAGCCCGTGGTGAAGCGAGAGGTGAAGCGAGAGGTGAAGCGAGAGGTGAAGCGAGAGAACGTTCCAGAAATGAAGAAACGAGCAAACGCAGGGCTGAGTATCTCCGTTCGCAAAATGTCCCTGAAAACATCATTGCAGAGATGCTTGCCGTCAAGTAGATTCAGTCAAGCCAAAAACCCCGAGCCGCCTGGTTCGGGGTTTTGATGTATAATAGAATATATCTTTATTAGTCCTTTAGACAGCGAATCGGAAATCTCAATACAACCTTGTCATAAATCCAAAACTTAGGTAGTCGATTGTCGGCAATGTCCCAACTCGCAGCAGTAGAGCCAGACACTTCTGTCATTGTCCAAAAAGCCATATTGGTTCCCACATTACCAATTACAATTCCCTCACCTTGTTGCCGAACGACCCCTGTAGGGAACACCGAAAAGCCATACCTGTCCGTTGCATACGGCCAGCCTTTAAAACCCGTCGCTTCCAACGCCCTATAGTCATTATTCACATAACTTTCTAAAATCTCCCAATCAGTCGTATCGGGCAAATGCCAACCTTCTGGGCAAATTCCCCGAACAGGGTACTGTGGGTTACACTCTTGTCCCGACACACAGCCCACACCCGCGTCACTAAAATCCCCATAGCAATCCATTGCAATGGGCCAGCTATAGTAGCGACCAAATCGCGCACAACTATCTGCATCTGGCGAGCACCAGGAGCCACCAATTGAATCGTTTGTTTCGTCATGGGTGTTCACATAATTCAAGTTCTCAGCCATCCACACCTGATTTCCAATCGTCACATAGCGATACGTGCGCTTATCGCGGATGTCGCAAAAAAGGGAATCCGGATTATAGAATTTATAGCCACACTCCGCCAAGATCGTGCCCTCTATACACCAACGATTTTCAGGATCGTACGGTCTTTCGCCACACATCGCCTTGTAAAACGTGACAGAATCCTTGCCGCAAACAACAAAAACTTTTCCATCTTTATTGTCCGTCAGCTTGCAGGTTTCACCATCTTCACCATCGGAGCCCTGTTTGCCATCGGAACCATTTTTTCCATTTTTACCATCGGAGCCATCTTCGCCATTGCGGCCATTGTAGACCACGCCGATAGAATCGCCATTGCAGACAACCTTTACTCCAGTCTTATTCTTAAGATTTTCTATTGCACATTCAACATTCTCGCCTTTCGTATATACGGTATCAGTCGCAACTGTTACCGTATCCTTAAGGGGTTCTGCTGCAGATTGCCATTCGCCTTCGGCACAGATGCGAGCGGAGCGTTCCCCCTTGACCCACACCATTTCACCGTCGTTATCGTCTTCGCATTCGGCAAGGTCCTTAGCGGAACTCACCACATGCATGCTCGCATTTTGGGGCTGCGAAGGGCCATCATCATCGCAAGCGACAAGGTATGAACCGAGTACGGAACCCACACTCGCAAGCAGCAATGCCGAAAAGACACTCTTGATCGTTTTTAAAGAAATCATAATGCAACCATCTTAAGATTCCCGAATCTTTTATTTGTAAGGACTACTGTACCGTACACAGCGCACCGACAAGCCAGAATCCTTGCCGTAGTAGTAGTTTTGGGGACCTCCCCCAGCTTCATTGATATGATAATACCAAGCTGCATATTCTGTGCGATCATCAAGGGTCCAAAGGCGAGCTCTATCACCTGTTGCGGTGCAGCCCGCACGATTTATGTACCTAGGAGGATCCGCAGGTAGCGAACTAGTATAACCAAAATCATACGGACTCCCTCCAAAGTCCCCCACATAGACACCGGCTGGAAGAAGTGAAAAACCAGTTTTATTCGTTGCTTTCGACCACTTCGAATAACCTTTCTCCTGCAAATCGTAAACTGAAGCTTTAGAAAGCAATAGAGCCCAATCCTCCCGTCTAGGCAAACTCCACCCATCAGGGCAAATACCCTGTGTAGAGTACAACTCGGTACAAAACTTTCCAAAACCACACTCCATACCCTTCTCATTGTACCACGCCACACTATCTACCGCCGCAGCCCATGTGTAATAGCGACCATATATATCGCAATCATCTTCATTGCAAAAGTTTCCATAGACCACCGAATCACCGACATCTTCGTCATAAACCTTATACACATAATCCAGATTTTCCGCCAACCAGTACTGCGTCCCAATCTGTACATATCTGTACAAACGTCCGTCGCGGGCATCGCATATATACCGGCTGCGATTATAATCCATATATTCACATTTCAGTCTAATCAATCCATTCACGCAAATTTGTTCCTTAACATCATAAGGAAAATCTCCGCACTTGGGGAACACCTTTTCACTATAGCAGAAGTGCGTGAGAGAATTGTAGGCAACTGTTCCGCACGTTGACTTATAAAATGTAGCCGTATCCGTGTCGCACACGAATCTAAATACGCCCTCTTCAGCTTCTTCTACGTAGCAGCCTTTTCCGTCCTTGCCGTCACTACCTTGCGTTCCGTCTTTCCCATCAGAGCCCTTCTTTCCATTTTTTCCAGCGACGCCATCCACACCATCAACTCCATTGGGAATAAAGCCAACCGAATCTCCATAGCAAATGATCTTGATGCCACTTTTGTCTTTAAGCTCTTCGGCAGAGCACTGCACTTTTTTGTCTTGGGTATAGACCTTATAGCCTGCAACTTCAACTGTATCTTCGGTTGATTCCTCTGTAGACAGCCACTTGCCTTTGACACAGACGCGTGCGGAGCGCTCCCCTTTTACCCAAGCCACATCGCCTTCATGAGCATCATTGCACTTGGCAAGATCCTTGACGGTATCGGCGATCGCAGCGTTCACATAACTTACCTGCGAAGGACCCTCGTCATCGCAAGCGGCGAGAAAGCATACAGCAACCGCAATGCACACTTTAAGCAAGTTCAACGCAAAGGACTTATTCATTTTCGACATCCTTAACACAACGGACTGAAAAACCCAAATCCTTAAAATAAGGCTCCATTTTCTCTACCATCCCTTCAGAAAAAGTGTAAGCCTTCGCTTTATTAGGATCACTCTCATAAGTGTCGGAAGTCCAAAAATAAGCAATCTTTCCCATATCCTGGAAAAATGGCGATCCCGGATGTTCCATACCGGCTGCAAACACAGGAAATCCATCAACATCCAAATCGGTCCATTTATCGAAAAAAGTCAGTACATTTTCATAATTCTCATCTTTATACACTTTATAAAAGAAATCCTCAAATTCAGCCATACTGGGCAGGTGCCAACCGCTAGGGCAAACTCCACGAACCCCTTCGCCATTGCAGTATATACCCCTGCCACACCCAGCGCCACTAGAGCCAAATACCGCCGCACTATCCATTGCCGCAGACCACATATACAGCCGACCATACCTATTGCAATTCAAAGCCCTATCTTGATAGCAAAAACTGCGGGACACCGTCTTCTGGTATTCGTAATTCAGGTTCTCCGCCATCCAGGTCTGTTCACCGACCGTCACATAACGGTAAATTTTTTTATCGCGGTTATCGCAAAAGTATTTATCTGCATCATACTCTACATCTTCACAAGTATACAGGACCATTCCATTTTCACAAACCTGATTTTCGGGATTATAAGGAGCCTTGCCACACTTGGGCCAAACAACGCCACCATCACACACTTGCGTCTTCGCATCATATTCAACACCTGCGCACATGCGTAAGACTGGAGCCTCCTTTGACGAAACAACCCCGCCCTTGCAGTCCTGAATTTCTGGGTCATACGGTTCATCACCACATATCGCCTTGTAAAGAACCATGGAGTCCTTACCACAAACTACGGTAACAGTTCCGTTTTCGCCTTCGACCAAGGAACAACCTGAGCCATCTTTTCCGTCACCCCCCTGCTTACCATTGGCTCCATTTTTTCCATTCTTACCATCGGCGCCATCTTCGCCATCGCGGCCATTGTAGACAACGCCGATAGAATCGCCGTTGCATATCACCTTGATGCCGCTTTTATCGCTAAGTTCCCTGGTAGAGCATTCGATATCATCACCCAACGCGTACACTGTATAATTTGCGACAGCAACCGTATCCTTGAACGGTTCCGCAACAAACTGCCACTTATTTTCGACACAGATGCGGGCAGAAGATTCACCTTTCACGCGTACAAGGGCGCCTTCATTGTCGTCACCGCACTTAGGAAGGTCATCTACCGAAGACAGCGTCTCCACCTGCGGCTCTGCGCCGGCAACACTTTCGGAGTCGTCTTCACAGCCCACAAGCAAGAGCAAAGGCAAAAGAAATAAAATCTTTTTCAACATCCAACACCAATTTTCTAAAACTTTCTTTTTTCTTACAATATAACAATGAAAGGCGTTTTCGTCGCAAGGGATGGAGGCAAATAAGCAAAAAACCGGCCCAGGGGACCGGTTTTGAAAGGCGTTCCGACGCGCGGCAACACTACTTCACGATTTCGGCGTCCTGCACCTTCTTGCCATTCACGGTTTTCGGGCCGTTGGCGCCGCCATCGCGACGAATAATCTTGTACTGAATGATGCTCCAGAAGTTAGACACAATCCAGTAGAGCACAAGGCCAGACGGCATCACCGCGCTAAAGAGGAACATCATGGCGGGCATCATCCACACCATCATCTTCTGCTGGGCGGGGTCCATGGCGCCGTTGCCACTCATGGTGACCTTCGTCTGGAAGTAGGTGGTGACCACCATGATCCAGGGGAGGAGAGCTAGGCCGTCGGGCATGATGAACGGGATACTGATGCCGTGGAAAATCACATCGCTACGGCTGAGATCGGTAATCCAGAGGAATGCCGGCATGCCGCGGAGTTCAACGGCGCGGCCGAGCACGAAGAAGAGGCCCATGAAGATAGGCATCTGGATAATCATCGGGAGACAGCCGCCGGTGCAGCTGGCGAGCGGGTTCACGCCGTTCTTGGCGTAAAGTTCCATGATGGCGGCCTGCTTCTTTTGCGGATCGCTGCGGTACTTCACGTTGATTTCGTCTAGCTGCGGCTTGAGCTTGCCCATAGCGGAGGTCGACTTCATCTGCTTGATGGTAAAGGGCGTCGTAAAGCCGCGAACGATGAAGGTCACGAGGATAATGGCGACACCGTAGTTCGGGATAATCGAGTAGAAGAAGTTGAGCAGCTTGAGGAGCCACTTGCAAATCCAAACGAACCAGACGCTGGAACCGGGGAACCACTTGGAGCCCGTCACAATGATCTTTTCGTAGCCCTGGCCGAGAGACTCGACGACATCCCACTGAAGCGGGAGAACCATGAAGTTGTATGCAACGGAATCGCCACGGACTTCATCTGCGATGGAGAGGCTGTAGGTACCCGGATCAGGAACCTCTTCGGTAGCGACCTTGATGTGCTTCGCATTTACCTTGGCGGGCACCGGCTTGTCGAACTGCACCGACATCGCCACGTACTTGCGGCGAAGCCCCACCCAGTAGTAGTTAGCCTCGTCAAACGCCATGGCGTCAGAGAAGGTTTCGCGTTCGGTGATTTCGCTGTTCTTGAAGATTACCTCGCTAAAGAAGTAGCTGGTGCCGCCGAAGCTCTTGCCCTTCGGAATCACTTCGGTTTCACGCATGCCACCCTTCCAGGAGAGCTCGTAATTTTCGACGCGGAAACCCTTGAACTTGTTCACCTGACGGACAGCGACGCCCGACTTGGTAAAGCCGTAGCTACGCACCAGCTGGTTGCCGTTGGCATCGGTAAAGACGAACTGGACTTCGGTATCGTTTTCGACATTGATCCATTCCGGGGCATCGACATCGAACATGACTTCGGAAAGGTCCGCACCGCCAAGTTTCAAGTCGAGAGCACCAAGAGCTGTATCTTGAATAAGTTCGGGGAAATGGTTCGCGGAATCCGGCAGGGCCTTGACGATCACGCTCTGGACCTTGCCGCCCTTGTTGGTAAGGGTCATGATGAACTTGTCAGTTTCGACGGTGACCGTGCGCGGGGCAATCACCTTCGGGGCTTCAGGGGCAGCGGCGGAATCTGCGGTGGATTGCTTCGCTTCGCTCGCAATGACGTTTGCGCTATCGGCGCCGGATTCAGTTGTCGGAGTTGCGGCACCGAGGACCGGGGCGGCCTTGACTTCGGCCGTGGAACCCGGAAGCAGCAGTCCGTTTGCAGACGGGGCCTCGGAAGAATCGACCACCTGGGCAGCGGCAGCCTTCTCGGCGGCCTTTTTCGCCTGTTCGGCCCTGGCCGCAGCCTCGTTGTTCGCGCTGGTCGACATGAACCACCAAATCATGATGGCACCGATAAGGATCGATCCGACGATAGTATTCTTGTTCATCACTTTTCCTTTTTGGGCGGGACCGGGTCGTAGCCGCCCTTGCAAAACGGGTTGCACCTTAAAATTCTAAAAACCGCAAGATAGAAACCTTTGAACACACCGTGAACCTGGACAGCCTCTATCGCGTACTGAGAGCATGTCGGCTGGAACCTGCACACCCCGTGAAAAAAGTAGGGGTGAATCAACTGGTACAGCCGGATGGGGGCTATCAGGACAGCCTTTGCAGCCGCGTGAAACCTGCCCCAGAAGCCGCTAGTCATTGGGCATGGCCCCCAGGTCGAGCCCCTCGGTCCATTCCATCTTCTTAAAGACCTTGAGTGCCGACTGCCGCATGCGTTCCGAGGACACCTCCCCGGCCTTATCGCTCACGATGATCATTGCCCAGACGGGCTTTGCAATGTGGGGAACCCTTTCAAAAAACAGGGGCCGCAGCAATCTACGGCACTTGTTGCGGTAAACGGCGTTGCCGTTTTTCTTTTTTGCCAAAAAGCAGAAACGACAAAAACCGTCCGGGCTTTCTATCCAACGCATCGAGAACGACGGCGTGCGGATGAACTTTCCATGGACGGCTACTTGCCGATAAGCTGGCTCGTTGGGCAGCCTATAGGAGCGCAGAGCGGCGATATGCCACCCCCGACTACTTCTTGTAGATCGTATCGCTCACGGTCAGGCGCTTGCGGCCCTTGGCGCGACGACGGCTCAGAACAGCACGACCCCAACGGTCTTCCATGCGGGCACGGAAACCATGCTTGTTGGCGCGCTTACGATTATGAGGCTGGAATGTTCTTTTCATTGTAGTAACCTTTATTAAAAGTCAAATTTTTTGAGTCACAAAATTAGAAAAATTCCTAGATAAATCAAGGGGTCGGGCCAAATGTAAGCAAGATTTACCCACATTTTTGAACTTTCCCCAGCGGGCGTTCCAAATTATCAACAATCTATCAACAACCACGCAATTTGGCCACCCCATACATTCATCAGAACTGTTCAAAGAACTTGTGGACTTCTTCGGGCACCCAGGTCTGCTCCCAGTTCCAGCCGATACCCATGTTGCCGGTGTCGTGGGCGGTCCACTGGTGGTCTCCGGGCCAGGTGCACCACTTGACGGGGAAGCGCGGGTCTACACCCGTAAAGTCGTAGCACACGTGACCGGTGTTGCCGCTGTTTTCTTGCGGTCTTTCGCTGCTCGCGTCTGTGAAGTCGCCGTTCGCGTCGGCCTTGCCGTTGCGCTTGAGGATACGCGGAAGGGCGCTGTTCTTAGCGCGGCTGTAATCGCAGCGGCCGTCATTCACGCCGTGAACGTTCATCCAGGCAATAGGCAGGTTCTTCATGTTGTTGCCTTCGGGCAGCCAGATGTTGTAGTCGGCAACCGCATAGGTCGCGGCGGCACGCACGCGAGTCTGCATGTCCTGCATCAAAGAGTAGCTGAACATAGCACCGAAGCTGAAGCCTGTGATGAACACGCGGCTCGTGTCGATACAGAAGTTTTCTTCCAAAGTGGTAAGCGTCTGGGCGAAGAAGTCGTGGTCGCCCTGCCCCTTGGTCCACAGACCGCCAACCGCGTCGAGAGAGACAAAGATGTAGTCACCGTTCTTGTCGAGTACCTGCTGACCGTAGTACGGGGTCGGGTGGTCATAGTCGGCGGCATGATGCACAAAGTCCTCGCCATTGCTACCGTAGCAGTGCAAGGCGAACAGAACCTTGTACGGCTTCTTGTTGTCGTAGTTCTTTGGCATGGTGATGAAGTATTTGCGGCTGTCGCTGTCCACCTGTATCTGGAATTCATCGCCGTTTTCGACACTCTTGACCTTCTGCAACTTCGAAGTCGTGCCGCAGCCCTTACTCGGGGTGGGACGGTTGCCGAGCGCGTAGCCGAACTTGAACTTTTCTTCGTCCGAAGCTGCCGCAAGCTTCACATTGAGCGTGGTGTCGAGCGTGCCGAGTGGCACAGTAAGCGTGTCGTAGCCATCAAGTACAAAGCGGATGGACTCACCCGGAGCAGCCGACTTCATGAGAGCCGACTTGGAATCAGCCTGAGCACCAAAAGTCCCGGAAAAGTCGCCATCGACCGTAAACTTGAAGCTCTGCCTTGCCGAGCCCACCGAAACCTGAGCAAAATAGGTCCCGCGGGACTTTACCGCAGCCTTCATATCAAAGGCGCCCGCCCCCTGCAGGGTCTTACCCAAAACCTGGGAGCCAAGCGAGTTGAAAATTTTCACGCGGACCGGCTGCGAACTGCTCTGGGAGAACGAAAGGACCCCGTTATTTACGCCGATGTAGCCCACGGTACCCTTAGCGGAACGGATCGCCATATCATCGTCTTCGTGAATGGTGAATTTGCCCTGGTCGTCCGTCGTAGCGGACTTGCCCTCTTTGAGGAGGTCGACCGCGACCCCCTTCAGCGCATTACCCAGATCATCGGACACGGTACCCGAAACCGTATAAGCCGACGCCACTCCACAAAATGCCACGAGACCCGCGGCAGTAAATAAACGGGATGCTTCGCCAAGCATAAGAACTCCTTTTTTTAAAATACCCCATTGCAACACATCTTCGTATAAATTATTCTAAAATACGCCAAAATTCGCACGGCAAGCCACCGTGTTCGTGGACGAGTTGTCAATAAAAAGAAGTTTACGGAACAAAACCGGGCAATATCACCGGCGCCTCACCCTAGTCTTTAAGGCAGCGGGCATAGGCGTAGCATTCTGCCTTCTGGATAACGATGTCCGCCGAGTTATACCTGAACATCATGACAAAATAGCTTTCGAAATCAAACGAGGGCTGGTTGATAAGCAGTACCGAGCCCACGCCCTCATCCAGGTAGCCCCTGGAATCGCACTTGAAACCGCCCGGAAGCAGCGAAAAACCGAAAGCATCCGTCCCATTCAAGCTCTTGCCGTCATATTCGGCCCACCCTTCGGTGGAACTCAGCGCGCGCGCTGCCTTTTCTGGCATCGAGTCCGCCTTTTCGTAAAGGATCCTGAACTCGGTAGTGTCGGGAATGTGCCAACCCTTGGGACAAACGACACTCCCATTGTACACTGTGTACAGCCTGCCGTACTTTTCGCAGTTTACCGGATCGTCACCGTAGCAGGGACTCACCCAATTCTGTGCATAATACTTGAAGCGCAGGTTTTCCGCCATCCATACCTGGTCGCCGATTGTCACCGTGCGGTAAGTCTGGTTGTCACGCAGGTCGGTCAATACGCCCGTCGCCGGGTCGTACTCGCTACCCTTGTTCCTGCGCTTGTCTTCCTTGAACACATTATACCAGTCTCCGTCCTTGCACTCGAATGCCACCTGGTCCTCTTCGACGGCGTATTGCACACCCGCGAGCGCCTGCGTGCATTCGGGAAGATTCTCATACGCCTGAACCACATTGCCTTGGTTAGGGGTTGTCGGGTCATTGGAACCCGTGCCAGCGGAATCGCTGTCCCCGCAAGCCGAAAGAGTAGCAACCGCCAAAATCGCTCCAAGGAACGACAGCAAAGAACAGAACCGAATTTTCATGGGAAAGTCCCTCCTGATTATTAACCCGATTTTAAATATAATAAAAGCAGCGATTATTTGCCCGCACGGTAAGCGCTGATTTCGGCATTGATTTCGTCAAGCGTCATGCCTGCAGCAGGGCCGCGCTGGGCCTGCCTGCGCAATTCCATGAAAGCCTTCTGCCCGGCGTCAGCGGAAAGTTGCTGCATGGTCCGGAGCATACGGTGCCTGTCATACAATTCCTCGAACATGTTCCGGTATGCATCAACGTCGTCCAGTTGCACGATGGTCGTAATCTTGTTGCCGGCATCCTTGCTTGAAGCCCCGCAATGGTACAGCTTTTCACTCTTGGTCTTAAAGTCTATAAGAATGTAGCGGTCGTGGAATTTGTGCATGGCGGGTTTCTTGTCAATCGACACGTCCGGTCGGGCGGCCCGATAATCGGCAAGCATGTCGTCTGTCATGCGGCTTCCACCGAGCAAGTCGCTGAAAATCAGGACGGAAACGCCTTTGCGCACGTTCCGGAGCAAATTCAGCGTCTTGACATCCACATAATTATCAACAATCAACAGCGACTTTTTCGCCATGCCGTAAATCTGCGCGTAAGCGACGTCCGCCTCCAGTTTCTGACCGTTCAGAATCAGGAAGTGCCTGAAAGACGAAGGATCGACGAAATTTTCCATGACTTTCTGAAGGGCATCTCGATTTTCACGCATTTCGTTAGACAACAAAGCGATGTCGCGCGTATTTTGGATTGTTTGGGCGGCAATCTCCGTGATACCGTTGTTACCGAGTAACAATTGGTTTTCCGCAACGATATAGTCCTTCATCTGCTTGAAGAGGCGAATTAAGGCCATACTCTGTTGTACCGCCAAATCGCCTTTCAACACTGTCATGAGCATATAAATACCCTGTTCCGTAAAAACAAAGGGACAGGAGCGGCTCATCGTGCTGAGATTTGCGGTGCAATTTTTGCACCGCAAATTTTCAGTGTCATTTGCACCGATAATTGCGGTCAAAATTTTTGACCGCAATTCATCGACTTCGCTTTTGGACAGCTGGAACCGGAAATCCTCCGCAAAACGACCGATATTATTCTTGACCTGCCGATTAAATGCTTTGGTCGTATACCCGTAAATCTCGGCCAAATCTGCATCGAGCATCACCTTGACCCCGCGAATGGTGTATATCCGCGATTTCAACAACGTTTCGTCGATGAGCGGGAAATCCGCAACAGCCAATTTATCAGTTTTTCTTGCCATACAGCCTCCAAGTGGTCACAATTTGTGACCGGTTAATTTTTAGAGGCGTTCTTGCGAAACTGGAATTCCGGTTAAACAAAAACGCACCAGGCCGAGAGCAGCAGAAATGAGCTTGCTTATTTCTATTGCCGAGGCCAATGCGTTAGCATTGATAAATGAAAACGCACCTCGCCTTTCTATAGCGAGATGCGTTCAGCGGTAATGTACCTAATATCGGAAATTCTGGCAAGGGGAGTAACGAAATTTTACATTTCGTGCTTAGCTTATTCTTCTATGTACACGAAGGATTGCGGGGCGGATGCAATCCCGTATTCGGCGAGCGTCCTGGGCTCCTTGAACCTGCGCAAAGTCCCCAGCTGGTAGGCGTATGCGACTGTGCGGCCCGCGAAGTAGTCCATGAACTTCGCTCGCGATATCCCCGCGCTGGCATGCGTTCGTTGCCAGAGCCTCCGGGGAGAATCTTGCAGCACGCCCGTCACCTCGACCAGGGCCGCCACCTTCTTCACGGGAGCCGTGGAATAGATCAGGATGCGTTCCACCTTGCGCTTGGCGACAGACCTGCGGAACTCGAACCTCTTCGAGCCCTCCAGGATTCTGCTGACATATTCCGGCTTGATGGAAAGAAGGATTGTAGACATGGGCAGGTGTTCACAAATCTAACATTTATTTCCCGGATGTGGGCGTTCCCCGCGCACGCGCGGGGCGGGCTATATGGACGGCTACGCCGTCCGCGGCTTCACTCGGTCATAAAATTATGCAAGCATAATTTTGCGGCACTCGTTTTGCACGCTATCCTAGGGGCAATCGCCTGCACTTTCGCTTGCCGCTCGCCTCCTAGAACCAAGCCTCGCTACGCGAGTCTTGTCCCCAAGGGGGCACTATCCCTAACGCAAAATGCGGGAAAAATATTATATATTTCCAAAAAAGGCAATTCCAAGCATGTCTGAAAGGAAAATGGAATGATCAACAGATTCTTTTACAAAGCCAGTTTAGCCGACTTCATAAAGTCTTCCCCGACAAATATTCTTGGGGTTATTGCAAAAAATGATGAGGGCGACAGCGTCACAGAGCAAAAGCATGCATGGCTAGCAGAAATATCAATCCTTCAGAAAAGCCTGGATTCATGGAAACAAGAATCTGCCGAAATCATTTTTGAATACACCATTCCACGACTCGGCAAACGAATCGATGCAGTCCTTTTACTTCAAGAAAGAGTCTTTGTAATTGAATTCAAGGTTGGAGAAACCGAATTTCTACAGCATGATGTTGACCAGGTTCTAGACTATGCCCTTGACTTAAAGAATTTCCATCAAGGTAGCGTAGATAGGTTTATTGTACCAATATTAGTCGCAACAAATAGCACTGAGCAATCGAGAACATGTCAAACATCTCATTACGATGATGGCATCTATGAGCCCTTAATGACAAATCATGCGAATCTTGGTGAAACAATTCGCTTGGTTTTGTCGGAACCCATTCCGCCCAAGACATACGCAGTCGCCTTGAATGATTGGGCACGCAGCCGATACGCTCCGACGCCAACTATCATCGAAGCTGCGCGTACGCTTTACATGAATCATAGCGTAGAAGAAATCACTCGTCATGAAGCAGAGGGCGAACAGTTAGAGCGCACCACACAATACATTCAGCAAGTAATTCGCGATACCAAAGCGAAACACGAAAAGAGTATATGCTTTGTGACGGGGGTTCCAGGAGCAGGCAAAACACTTGTCGGACTCAATGTAGCCATTCAACAATCCAACGAAGATTTGGCGGTTTACTTGTCTGGCAACGGCCCTTTAATTGAAGTTTTGACAGAAGCCCTGACTCGAGATAAACAAGCAAAGGAAAAAGCTCTCGGCAACAAGATTACAAAGAAAGAAGCTGAACGCGAAGTAAAACGATTTATCCACATAATTCATCGTTATCGCGATAACATGCTGGGCAAAGTAAAGATTGTCGGTGATCGATTGATTGCAGATACCACCACTGAACTCGAAGATGAAAAAGCCGGTTACGGTGAAGTGGAAAATATCGCCATCTTTGACGAGGCGCAACGTTCTTGGGACAAGGATCATATCGCCGCATGGCTCAGTAAAAAGAAGGGGCTAGTCGGCTTCCCCATGTCTGAAGGTGAATTTCTTATATGGTCCCTTGACCAACGCAAGGATTGGGCCGTAATCATTTGTCTTGTCGGCGGCGGTCAAGAAATCAATACCGGGGAGGCAGGCATTGGCGAATGGATTCGCGCCCTTAATGAAACATTCCCTGAATGGAATGTATACATATCAAGCCAGCTTACCGCAAAAGAATATGCAGAAGGCAAAGTAAAGAAACTGCTGGAAGCCAACGAGCACGTTGTATATTCAGAAGATTTACACCTTGCTGTTTCCATGCGAAGCTTCCGCGCCGAACGCCTATCGAGCATGGTGCATTACCTATTGGATTGTGACGCTGAGAAAACGCGCGAAATCTACAGAAGTTTTTCCGACCGCTATCCGATTGCGCTAACAAGAAGTATCGAGACAGCCAAGAAATGGCTGCGTCAAAAAGCCCGCGGTAACGAAAGATATGGACTTGTTGTTTCATCAAAGGCTTATCGTTTGAAACCCTTGGCAATCGATGTACGTTGCAAGCCCGATACCGTTCACTGGTTCTTGGATGACATCAACGATGTACGTTCTTCCCTGTTCCTGGAAGACGCCGCCACGGAATTCGATATCCAGGGACTGGAATTGGATTGGACCGGCCTTATATGGGATGGCGACCTTCGCTATAACAACGGCACCTGGGATAATTTTGAGTTTAATGGCGGAACTAAGTGGAATCGCGTCAACAAAGCGGAACGCAAGATGTACCAACTCAATGCCTACCGCGTTTTGATGACCCGCGCCCGCCAAGGCATGGTTATTTGCGTCCCTAAAGGTGACCCGAAAGATTCGACAAGACTCCCCGAATTTTATGATGACACCTATAATTATTTGAAATCGCAGGGATTGATTGATATTGACGCAGATAGTATATAAGAAAAAAAATACAGTTTTTCTAAATCCGAAGTATCACAGAATCATACCAAAAATCCCCACTTGAAAAATCAAGTGAGGCAGAATAATTTATTCTTACGGTCTTGTCTTTCTTTTACAATAGAGGTCCTTAACAGAATTAGAAAGCTGTTTTTCTAATTCCGAGTATTTTTTTCCTTCTTTAACCAGTTCATGGATTTGTTTAGATAAAGAGGCGATCGATCTATGGATAGTATTTTGTGAATCAAATTGTGGTATTCCTATATAGCGAAGGACATCAATCCCTCGGTTTGTATTAATCGCATATCCATCGATGATCTTTACCACAATGGGAAAGTTGATTATGCCGCAAACATAATACGCTTCATCTTCATTATCAAGCCCTAACATCAAAAA
Organism: Fibrobacter sp.; assembly: GCA_017526585.1. GTDB lineage: Bacteria > Fibrobacterota > Fibrobacteria > Fibrobacterales > Fibrobacteraceae > Fibrobacter. Next base: position 129,398 of record JAFXRC010000041.1, read on the forward strand.
CCTTAGAGTCAACCACAATAGTCTTATTGAAAAATGACGAAAAACCGCTAGAACCCACTGTCGAGGACATGCCGATTGCCCGGCAAATACTTGTCATCCGGGATAAACAGGTCATGTTGGACAGCGATTTGGCAACGCTCTACGGGGTGGAAACAAAGGTGCTTAACCAGGCAGTTAAGCGAAATCAGGAACGTTTCCCTGAAAGGAATTGCTTTCAATTAACCCGTGATGAATTACCCAATCCTTCAAAGTCACAAATTGTGACTTTGAACGTTAGCGGAAATAAGCGTGGAAGTAATGTAAAAAAGCTCCCATTCGCCTTCACAGAGCAGGGAGTCGCCATGCTTGCATCTGTATTGCGCAGTGAAACCGCGGTGCGCATTTCGCTCCAAATCATGGACGCTTTCGTTGCTATGCGGCATTTTATGATGCAGAATGGCGGCTTCATCAATCGGCTCTCTAACGTAGAAGCGAAAATCTTGGAACAGGACTCTCATCTGATAGACCATGACCGTAAATTTGGCGAACTTTTCGAGGCGATGGACCGTGGCGAGCTCAAGTCCAAGGGCCTGTTCTACAATAACCAAGAGTTCGACGCCTACGTGTTCGTCTGCGGCCTAATTCGCCAGGCAAAAAGGCGAATTGTCCTAGTAGATAAATACGTGAGCGAGAATGTCTTGGCGATGATGCTCAAACGTGAAAAGGGCGTCTCTGCAACCATTTATACCGATGTCCAGAGCAAGGTACACAAGGTGGATTTGGAGAAATACAATGCGCAGTATCCGGATAGTCCTCTAAACGTTTTATCGTGCTACGGGATGCACGACAGATTCCTTTTCATCGATGATACGGCGTACCATTTCGGAGCTTCGCTTAAGGACCTGGGCAAGAATACCTTCTTCTTTACGCAGGAGGATTTCTCGCTCGAAGAGGTGTTGAAGAAGTCAGAAGAAAAACGGATTGAACAGGAACGCATGCAGAACAACACGAGCGATATTCCTAATAATTCAATCCGAAAGCCCACAGCGGAATCGTGTTGAGAAACCCGTGCTCAATATCGTCCTTGACGACAAAGCCATTCTCGACAGATTCAATCTGCTTTTTCTTCTTGTTCTTGCCGCCGACCTCGAAGGTCATGCCGTCTATCAAGAAATCAGAAACAGGCGAAGATGCCACGCGGTTGTTTACGCGCATCAGCGAAAGGAATGCGGTCTCACGCAAGTTGCCA
>JAFXRC010000042.1 GCA_017526585.1 Fibrobacter sp.
ATATTCAGTTATATGAGTACATGCCCTTATTGCAAATCGGAGGTGGCGCAGATCAAGTTCCAGCATCTGGACTTGCGCATTTGCCCCAAGTGCTATTCCACGTTTTTCCCGTGCGACCAGACCATGGCCTTCCGCAGCGACTTGACCGACAAGTCCCGCGAGCTCTGGCTCAAGGCGCTCCTTGCCAAGAACGTGCAGGACCCTGTTTGCGAAGACCCTTGCTGCATCGACCATGGCGAACCGCTTGTTCAGGGAAAACTCCCGGACTATGGTTACGATGGCAAGATTACCACTTGCTGCAAAATGTTTCATATGCCACCTTCCATGACTATCACGCTTTTGAAGCGCACTCTGGAACACCCCTTCCAGCAGCCGTCCAGGGAAGGAAAGCATCATTTCTTCTTCATTAGGGCGTTGGATGCCTTGGTGAATAAAATTTTGGGCGAAAAGATGCCTGCTGAAGACCCGCTGGATTTGGTTCAGTACAGCCTTCACCTGAAACCGATTTTGGAACCGGATTCCAATGACTAAGACTTATGTAATTCTCGTGGCTATAGCCGCTGTGGTGCTAGGCGTCTACTTTGCCTTGCCTGATAGACATTTTGCCGACAATGTTTTCCCGCTGCACGATGGCGCAACTGTCTTTGAATATGATGACAAGGCCGATGGTGGCTCTTCTGAAGTGACTTTTGCGCTGGCGGACTCGTCGCTTTCGTTTAGCTGCACCTTGGGTGGTGCCGATGATCAGAGCGCCTGGTGTGGGCTCCTGTTCGATATCAGCAAAGGGAAAGAAGCGGAGTACCGCAATTGGACCTTTGTCGATTCTCTGGTGTTCGATGTCGAGTCGAAGAGAACCAAGGAAATCCTTGTGAAGGTGTGGACGTTCGATCCGGATGTGACCGATGTGACGAAGCCTCGTACATTCCGCCTGTTGATGAAGGAACTTTCGCTCTCTGGTGGTCGCGAACGCATTTCGATCCCCTTCGAACAGTTCTACACGCCGGACTTCTGGTTCGATGATGAACATGTCGACCGCACGCTCAACCGCCGTCACCAGGAAACCGTGGCGCGCGTAGAGATAGCTCCCGGCTGGAATCAGTCGCACGGCAAAAATTTCTCGCTCAAGTTCTACTCCATTACGGCAAAGGGCGTGAGCAATTTTGCCTTCGGTGTGGTGATGTTCATTATGCTTGGGCTCATGATTGTGGCGATTGGTCGCACTCATTCTTTCCACAAGGATAAGCTGGAATCGGACAAATGACTTGCCTCAAAAAAATTGTGATAGCCTCGGCGACCTTTGTGGTGCTGCTTGCGGTATGGGTGGTTCTGTTCGTTCAGTTTAGGGCTACGGAACAAGTGCTGTTCCCTGGCGGAACATACCAGGTCTATGCGGTTTCCGATACGACCGTGGGCGGATTCTCGAATGTGGAACTGACCCAGACGGATTCGGTGATTTCGGCGCGGGTGAATATTCGTTCGGGTAAGGCGTATCCTTATGCGGGAATGGGAATCAACCTTCTCTCCGTAAATAATCGTCCGGCTTCGGGATTCTTCGATTTTTCGGATTTCGATTCGCTGGTGATTGATGTTGAAACGGAACGGATGCTCCGCATTGGTGTGAAAATTCTGAACGACGACCCTGTCTATAGCCAAAAGAACGTTTATCAAACTTACCGCCCCATGGTGGCACAGGCTCCGGTCAAAAAAAATGGCGCCGCGATTTCGATGCTCGATTTTAAGGTGCCTGAATGGTGGCTTGCCATGCAGGGGCTTGAAAAGGATGACGGTCTGCGCTACATGAACCGCGGCATGTATTTTGAGATCACGAATGGTGAAGGCACGATGCTCGGCATTCCCGACGAGATTACCGTTCGCTCTATCAAGCTGTGGGGTAAAAATCGCACATTCAAGGCTCTGATGATTGTTGCGCTGGTGGTGATTCTCCTGGCGTATGCCGGTGTGGTCGCCCTTGCTGTGCGCGACTCGGAAAGTTTTGCAAAACGTCGGAATGAAAAGCAGAATGATTTGAAAACGCGCATGGAGCGAGCTGCGGAAATGCTGAAAGAGACCGATCGTTCTGTTGCAGAAATTGCTATGACGGTAGGTGAAAAGAGTCCCGCCGCCTTTGAAAAAAAATTCGCCCGTGTTTACGGTGTAAAACCTTTGCTTTACAGGAGAAAAAAATGACCAGGTATTGGAGTTTAGATAGGGTCATGCGCTTTGCTAGGCTCTTGATTATTGTCTCCATTTGCATTGCATTGGTGTATTACCTGCGGGGCGTTTTGTTCCCCTTCTTTGCGGCGTTCCTTATGGCCTATATCATGGACCCTGTGGTGAACAAGTTGCAGCGGAAGGTGAAGCATAGGATTATTGCGGTCATCATTGTGCTGCTTGTAGCGGCTCTCGTTATAGGAGGCGCCCTTCGCTTGTTCGTTCCGATGGTCATAAGTGAAGTCCGGAATCTGGGGGTTCTCATAGCTAAGGTCTTCAACGATTCGGAATGGGCTTCGCGCATAGAGACTTTGATGCCGGGTGGTTTGTACGAGACCATTCATTCCTTGGTTTCGTGGGACCAGTTGGCTGTGTCCATGCAACGTCTGGACTTTTGGCGCGAAGTACAAAATGTTGCCGCCAAGGTGCTGCCTGGTGCTTGGGGCGTGCTTTCCTATACAGGAACTATTATCGTCTGGTTCTCTGGTGCGGCAGTGATATTCATGTATCTAGTGTTCATCATGCTCGATATGCCTAAGCTCCGTCGTGGAGTGTTTAGCCTGATCCCCGATAAGTATGCAGATGGCGCCATTTCGTTTGCCAAGGAAACGGACCGCTTTATGGGTACCTATTTCCGTGCCCAGTCCCTTGTGGCCTTGACCGTGGGAATCCTTTATGCCATTGGCTTTGGCGTCATGGGGCTTCCCATGGGAGTGGCTTTCGGTTTGTTCTCTGGTTCTCTGAACATGATCCCTTATTTGCAGCTCACGACGATTCCTTTGGCGCTTGTTTTGGCCGTGGTGCACGCCTTGAATACGGGAATGCCCTTTTGGGAAGTCGCCCTTATTATAGGCGCTATATACCTGGTAGTGCAGGTAATTCAGGACTTTTTCTTGGTTCCTCGCATTGTTGGAGGCTCGATGAATCTGCCTCCGGTAGGCATTCTTTTGTCATTGTCTGTGTGGGGTAAGTTGTTGGGCTTCTTAGGGTTACTTGTTGCTATACCCTTTACTTGCCTATGCTTGGTGTACATCCAAAAGTTGCCGAAACATGATGATGATGACGGCTCTGATTTGCCCGGACCACCGCCCGAGGCTTGATTTCTAGGTCTTTCGGGAAATCGAGAAAAAAAACTTTTTTTTAAGAAAAGTTCCCCATGTGACAAAAAAAAAGGTATAATATACGCATAACATTCTTAAACCTACTCAAGGAGTTAAAAAATGAATAAGCAAGATCTCATCGAAGCCATCCTCGCTAACAAGGAAGCTGGCATTGAATCCAAGGCTGCTGCTGCTCGCGCTGTTGACGCTGTTCTCGACGGCATCACCGCCGGTATCAAGAAGGACGGCCTCGTCCAGCTGATCGGTTTCGGTACTTTCTCCGTTAAGGAACGTGCTGCTCGCGAAGGCCGCAACCCGCTCACTGGCGAAAAGATCAAGATCAAGGCTTCCAAGACTGTTTCCTTCAAGGTCGGCGCTGGCCTCAAGGAAACCGCTAAGAAGACCAAGATTAAGAAGTAATTTTGCTCTTAAAGCGATTTGCTTTTGCACTCGGGAATTCCCGGGTGCTTTTTTATTAGGTGATTGACGCCGCGGCTCTCACCTTTTACTATATGGCGCTCTTGCAGAGCGCGTATAGTTCGGCTCGGCCATGCCAAAGCATTAAGTGCTTTGTCGCGGCTCTCACCTTTTACTATATTAAAAAATGTAACATATTGAATGTCAATTAATTAGCGAGGGATGTATGATTCGTAAACTTGTTGGATTCGCGTCGATTGTGGCGCTTGCCTTTGCCTTTACGGCTTGCGGCTCTTCTAGCACTAGCTCTGAAGATGATGAATGCACAAAGCATCCGGATTCCGAGATGTGTCAGGAAGTCGACGAAGGTAACGATGTCATCGAGGTCGATGAAGCGACTGATCCGCTTGCCCTCTAATTTTTACATTTTTAGTTTTTTGCCTTGAAAGCGTTACATTTTTTGTCTATATTTGCGCAAGTTTAAACCTTGAGCGAATTAGACAGGAAGATGAA
>JAFXRC010000043.1 GCA_017526585.1 Fibrobacter sp.
AATCTATTTTAATTTCGGCTTTTTAGACCGCTTCACAATGTAAAAAATGGATGTTCCCCTATGCCAAGAATGCATACTGACAAATATGGCTATACCCTGATTGAAGTCCTGGTGGTTGTCATTATCATGGGCATTCTTTCGTCGATGGGAGTGGTCGGTTTGCAGGGGGCCGTGGCAAATTCCCGAGTAAAGGATGCTGCCATGAATACGGCTGCCTTCTTGGAACGTGTCGGCAACCAGTCTAAACAGCAATCCGGTGCGGTATGTTTGGCGATTGCCCCTGGTAATCCGCAGAAATTGCTTGCCGTTAAATCGAAGGGAACGGATTGTTCAAATGAAAATAAAATGGGCGGTGGATCGTTGGATTCCATTGTAATAGAGGCACCGTCGCAATTTGTCGAGAACAAGTCTGGAACCTGCAACTTTGTGGGAGATGTCGATATGACGGGGACAAATGCCGTGTTTAAGCCCCGTATTGGACTTTCGTCGGTGCCAGCGGGTGTCGTGTGTGTGCAATACGGCAGCGACTTGCGTTTCGGACTCGCCCGTAAGATTACAACGTCGAATAGCGTAAAGGCTTTTTGGAAGATTGGTAATGATGACGGAGCCGGTGGCTGGAGCGAACTGTAGGTGGTGTTATGGTGAAGATGTGTGGACAATTGTGGGGGCGCCAGTCCCGTAAAAAGAGCGGCTTTGGCATTACCGAGGTGTTGATAGCGGCCGCTGTTCTTGGCTTTTTGTACATGGCGGTACTCAACTTGCAGGAAGGTAACCACGATGCCCTGTTGCGAATCCGCGGCCGCGATGGGGCAACTGAGGTTGCCAAGGAAATTATAGACTCGCTTAATTCGGGCGGGATAGCGAACCTTGCCGATGACCAGCTGGCGCTTAGTGATTGTGGGGGCGGGGTGCATTGCCTGATGCTTGCAAGAAAGAGTGACGCGGGTCTTTTGTCGCCGGATACGCTCAGGTATTCACGAACCTGGAAGGGGCAGCCTGGTGTGATCGAGCACGACATGAAGGTGGACTACAAGGCCGTGGTCAAGGTGTCGTCTGACGATGAATTTAGGTCTGCGAATACATCATACCTTTTAGGTGGCGACAGCGTAAAGCATGTGTACGCCAAGCGGTTAGACGTCACGGTTTTCTGGAAGTTCAAAGGAGCTGAACAGTCCATCGCGGTTTCGGGGGTAATCAAATGATTTTCGGAATCCGGAAAAATTCTAAATCGGGCTTTACCCTGATAGAACTTCTTGTCTACATGGGTATTGTAGGCATTATTGTCGTTATTGCTGGTGAGGCGTTCAGCAATTCCACAAAATTCCGCATTCGTACCGACAACATGATCAGGGCGACTCAGGAGGCCGAAAATGTCGGCACCCTGTTTAGGGAAGATGCCGCACAGATGGGAGCAAAGGCGTCGGTCGATGTGAGTGCAACGACAGACAAGGGATCCGACAAGTTTGCTGATCCGACAAGCCCCTATATCAGCGATATAGACCGACAACTTTACCGCACTATTTATGACAGCGTGTACATGGACCCCGATACGGTGCTTCCGCACAACCGGGACTCTTCGTCGTTCTTGATTTCGACAACGAACGGCTTTAGCGACTTGAGGCTTAGACGCGTGCGTTACAACGATAACGGTGGCTACGAAGCCGTTGAAGAAGTCCACTGGTTTGTAGACAATGCTGCATCGCTCAAGCGTTCGTGTAGGACTATTCTTGGCACGGCGGGCTCCGGCTGTGTACTAGAGGGACGAGACGAAGCTGATGCCCATGCGGTTACCATGGCGACCCATGTGCGAGAATTTTTGGTAAGGGCGGCAAAGCCCGATCTGTGGGGGAGCGATTCCTTGATTTTCCCGAGCCATGTCTGGAAACCACACGACGATTCTACGGCGGTGGCAAAGTATTTCCGCCTGATTCCACGCAAGGCGAATGTTTCTGGTGTAGATGATTTAAGGTACCATGGGGGTTATTCGGTAAATCAGACGGGAGAAGCCAATGGTGTGGATACCGAAATTTCACTTTCGAATTTCAAGGTCAATTACAATTACGACACGAGTGAACCTATCACGGATAACGATTCGGTAGATCAGTTTATTGCAGTAAATGCTCCTGTAAATGCGGTGGGGGCAGACCCCACCACCTGGCAGGATTTTTGTCGAATTTGGGGCGGACCCAAGAACAAGATGCTTTCGTTGAAAAAGGACGCCACCTACGAGATTTCGTTTGAAATTCCCTACATTAAGCCGTTCGGTACCCTGGGAATCAACTTCGATGTAAATGCCTGGGTACCTGGACTCGATCACATGTCCATTGGATTCCGCGATGTGGAATCGGGAACCATCCCGAAGGTGAACGGTAGATATGTGGTGGATGACTTCATGTTCTATCCGCCCTATAACGCAAACGGTTCTGGCAAGCGACGCATGCGCTTTGCGGTTCCTGTAGATGTGAACTCGGTGTGCCTAGCGCTCACCTTTGCCCGTTATTCGCCAAGACGTGCGAACGAACAGGCCGTAAAAATCAAGAACCTGGAACTCAAGCAGGTTGCGGGCGCGAACTACGATTTTGACGAAGGATACAATCCCGAGAATACGAATTCCCTTTTGGGCCCGATCAAGCGAGACAAAAAATTCGTTCGTGCCCTTCAAATGAAACTGCAGGTTTCTCGCGGGGCAAAGAATAACCAGTCCGGTGAAACCGGCAATGTAGACATTGTGGTCCCTATACCCAGCAATGGGCCTAGCCACTAGGAGGACTTATGAAAGTGGAATTTGACATGTTGCGTTTAAAGCGTGGTGTATCACTGATCATGGTACTCATGTTTATGCTGATTGCAACCATTGCGGCCACCGCCACCTGGAAATGGATCAGTAGCGAAGGCAAATCCAGTAGCAGCCGCATGTTGCAGAACGAGGCTCAACAAAGCTCTATTGCGGGTATTGAACATGCCCGTGCGTGGATGACTTTTAATGCGAATGAAACGGGCGCATTGCTTAGGCAGTACCTGTACAAACCTAGTGGCGTGCGCAAGAAACCGACAGAAAGGACGCCTATCAATATCGATGCTCAGGTCAGGAGCTTTTCCAATGGGGCTAAGCAGGATCACCATGTGTGGCTGATGGAGGCAAACACCGATACGATTCCATACAGGGTGAAGATTTTGTCCGAAGGTGTGTCTAGGAATGGTCAGGCACGCCATACGGAAGTTGCCATTTTCAAGATATCGGGACTTTACCAGGTACTGACCGATACGACCCATGTTGAAACCCACATTCCGATTAATTTTGAGTACGCCTACTTTGGCGGTAGCTACAATGGTGCGGGTGATTTGTCCATTACATCTGCTGTTGTGAACGGCAACTGGCAGGGAAACCCGCAGAGCATTTCGGGTAATTTCATTGTGACGGGTAACGCCATTCTAGATGGTAACAGTGCTACGGTGGGTCCTCTGATGTGCGTTGGCGGAAGTGCTAGCCTTGGAAACCAGGGTATTACGGCGCAGGATGTTTATATCGATGAGCATATAAGCCCGCTAAAAGGCAATATTACTGGAGACGCTTATTTTGGCGGAACGGTGAAGCAGTCAAATACAGGGGCGATTGTCATTGACGGAAGCGCTACGGTTATGGGTACTTTCTTGTCGAACCAGGCGACAAACGATTATTACACTCAGATTTCGGGCAACCTTTGCACGGGTGACAGCGGCATGATTGTTTCGAAAGGAGAAACAGGTGACTTCTTGGTGGGTAACGATGTATGGATGCCCGGCGACTTGAACCTTTGGTTTGGAGAAGTGCTTGGCTCGGAATGTTCTTGCTTTAGGGATGTGTGCGTTTATAAAAAATGTAGGTGCAATGGAGCCGATTGCAAAGAAGGAACCGAAGGCGCCGTCTGTGAAGAAGCCGTATACAATGGAAACTGTAATGACGGTGACTGGCTGAGCCATTTCTCCTTGACGCTCAATCCCTCCGAAGACAGAAGATGGTATAAGCTGAGAAAGGCAAAACGAGCTGTCGCGTGTACTGGCCCCGACTATGAAATAGTCGGTTGCAAGAATTACACTCTCTACTCCGATAAAACAAACTATGAAATAGCTTCGAATACGCATCCAAATTGCAAAGGCAATCACAGTCAATGCGCCAAGTTTATTCTCGGTAATTCCAACAAGTCTAAGGCCTACATCAAGTCGAGTCAGCCTTCGGCGAATTACAACAGTGTGCTGATGGCGAAGGTGTTTGATGAGCCTTACGATACTGACAATTATGGTAATAAACCTCGCAGCTGTAAAGCGGGTGTAACCATTACGGATTGGTGGCATAATACTCAGGGAGTGTCTTGCACCAAGCAGTACTGGCATACAGGCGAGAAAAAGGAAGACCAGTATAGATACCGTCCATACGGAGAAGCGCCCGATGGCCCGGAAAACAAGAAGGGAAAAGATCCGGCCGATACGCTCTACTACATGTATTCGATGCCCGAAGGCACAACAGATGTTGGCTTTGATAGCTATCTGGATGATTACTGGTTTGGAAATAATACCCATTTGTGGAGTTACTTTGTTGATTTCACTGAAAAAACTAAGGGGACGTCATTTACCAATTCGTACCATACAAATAGCGATGGCAATCACCCTGCTTTTGTTGAGGCCGCCTCTCCGATTAACGATTGGAATACGACTAATAAGTATTATCGCCTGTTGAACTATACTGGTACTGAAGCTTCGACGGAAAGGTCGAACAAGATGACGGGTACTCCCTATTGCAAACTTGCTCCGGGAAAGAACTGGCGACCGCAATGCGGCGTGAATTCCTGGTTTGTTAGCAAGGGTACTGTTTCGACCAATATGAACATTTCGAACAAGCCCGCCTGCGCAGAAGATGTCAAGTCTGCCTGTCATGCGTTCTGGGAAAAGTCCGATAAAGGCTGCGATGGTGCCAAGTACCTGGTGAAAGACCCGATTGTGACGGCGAAGGCTAAATTTGAACCTTATGCTGATTACGGCTGTGCAAAGGGGATCAAGACCTACAATACAGATCTTGTAAGCCAGTTGAATGCCTGCTACAAGCGCAATGTAGACAACAACTTGGTCGACTCCCTGTACAATGGGTTCTTGGTGGTCAAGGTAAAGGGTGGTACCAGTTCGACAAACCCCGGCGGAAAACTGAAGGGCAAGTTTATCGTCATTGCCGAAGAGCCGCTGTATACCTCTTTCATGGACACCGAGGACGACAGCTATGTGTTCTACTACATGGAAAAGGGCATCAATACGCTGAACGATGCGACTCGAAAGAACACCTTCATCTATTCGGATGGACATATTGGCTCGGGTAACCAGTTCAAGCTTACAGGAACTATTTATGTGACAGCCTCCTCTTGCGAAGGCATGGATAAATTGCAGGGATCCACTCTCACATACGATCCCGTTGTGACTCAGGTGCTTTCGAATGCGTGCGTCATTTGCTCTAATGACGGTTCTGTTTGCGGTTCCAAGTGCGATGGAAGTGGCGGAACGGATCCCACCGACCCGACAGACCCGCATGGAGTCGACGATGTTACAACGGCAGCCGATTCTATCTTGGATCCTTACTTTATATCGAATGCGCCGCAGCTTAATGTGACGATTGAAACGCAGTACCAGTCGTCGGAACAGTCGCCCACGGCAAATACGGACGAAGACTTGACTCCGTCGTTTATCGTGCTTCCGCGAATCGTCCACTTGTGTACAGATGCCAGTGGCAAGTTGGCAGATTATTTCAATGTGGTTCCGCTGAACGGCGCAAACTTGACTAAGTCCGACGCCAATGTTCAATGTTCTCCGTCGCTCAATGTGAGCTCAAATCTGGTCAGTGGTGGCGACACCTTGGCCCAGGATGTTTACAGGTGTACAGCGACACCGACAAACTATTCTGCGGTACCCTTCTATGTGTGGGTTTACGGATCCTGCGCCGAAGATCCGGCAATTCGGTTTGAGTTCCCCCACATCGATCTGATCGAAAATGAAGATGCCGAGATAAGGGCTCTTATTCCACCGACTGGAGTAACGCTTGCAACCACATGTCCCCCGAAGCCGAGTGAAGCTTGGTCCATTGTCCGGTCGGCACAATTCGTGAGCGAGTCTAACGGCATTTGTACCTTCAATTTCCCGGGAACGGGATCTTCTGAATATAAGACTCTGTTTACGGTCAGGGTGTCGGAGAAAGTTACCGAGGGAATGGCGTTTACGCTTCAAATACGCGATGGCTACAGACTCGAAGAACCTTGGACGACGACCCTTGGCATGTCCGAAGTCACATCGGAATGCCGAGATCCTGCAACGCCCGAAGAAATCTCTAGTTTCTGCAGCACGAATCCTGACAAGTGCCCTCCTGTAAAGTATCGTTCTTATTGGAAAGATTGTCCGAACGACGACAACGATATCATTTGGGTGGAGCCGGAATGGTCGCATGGCTTTACAACTGGTGCGCCTCCTAACGACTATTGGAAAATCGTGGGCGGAGACGGAATTCTGAAACTCAAAGAAAAGCCGGGAACGGGCTGCATTGTTATCATTCCGGCTGAAAATAACTCGAAGGGCCCCCCAATTCCGGAAGATCCTGAGAACACATCTTGCTTAAGGGCTTCGGGCAAGACGGGGTGGCATAATGTCAAGCTCCAGTTCGTGGGTGATGTAGAAAGTGGAAAAAATCCCTTTGTCCACTACAATACCGATGAATTTGCTGAACTTTGCCACTACGACGCAACGGACCATTCCTGTACATATCCCGTATTTGATGGTTCGAAGGTGAATCTTTCTATTGATAAGGAAGATGCTCAAAATAAGGGCTTTAGCTACTGGAAGTGTACTGGAGCCTCTTGCCCGACAACGGATGCAGTCGGCAGTGCCGATTTTGGAACAACTGGATTCACGGTAAATGACGATAACACCGTTATCGAAATTCACTTTGGTGAACAGGATAAGCATTGTTTCTTTGACGAGTTCCGCAGAGGTGATATCAACTGCAATGTTGTGGGACTTGATACGGCTCAATACTGCATTGACGACTGCATGACCCATTCTGCAAACGATAAAATTTGCACGGGCGCAAACGATGACCATGGCGTGTTCAAGAAAGCGAAATGGCACCTGCTTTCGGGCACCCTTGCAGACATTGCCACAAGTCAGTATCCCAGCTATATTACGGCTGCAAGTACAGCCCCCGATACTGGCGTCAAGGTCATAAGCACCGTACAGGCGGGCACGCACGGCACGCTCCGTGCGCTTGTGCAGGTTCCGCACCTGAAATCGAACTTGGGACGCAGCTCCAACCGAATTCGTCATTCGGGCTTTGTGCTGCGTTCGAATGTCGTGGGTGACGAATACCTGATGCTGAATGTCTACGAGAACATGTCCGGCCACCTCGAAGCTCAGGTCTGTAAGCATAATACATGCCTGGATCCGCAGGAACTCAAGGACACTGTATACAATAACCCCTTGAGTCTTTCGACATCGAGCCTGGTGATGCTTTCTGCAACGCTAGCCGGTGAAGATTCCCTTGTGGTAAGTGCGTTCTTGGGCGACTACTACTATGGTAGCAGCTACACGGGCCCGGCAAAGTACAAGACCCTGTTTAAGCTTAGTCCAAACCATTCGTCCGAAACATTCAGCTATGTTGGCTTCAAGCTGGCCGATAAGGACTTCAAGCTTTATGGTATTGGATGGCGCAGCGACGATTACAATTCGGAATGCTTTGATGGACCTCCGATGGTCAGCTGCTCCTATGCCGCTGTCGCAGTAGATGGAATTATTGAAACGGGCAAGCTGACAAAGCCATGGGTTGGATATTCGGGCTGGTTTGACAACAAGAACTGTTCTGTCGAATACTGGTATTACCATGGTACCGACGTAGAAGGTTGCCCTGCAGGTAATGCCAGCAACATCTGCGGAACAGATGGCTATACATTTATGGCTGGTGATGAAGCCGGGCAACATGGCTACATAGACCCTGTAACTCATGAAGACATTAAGACTGCCAAGGTGAATATGTCTTGTGGTCACGACGACAACTCCGTGTACGCCTGGAGCGAATCTGCGGACCATACCCATTGCGGTCCGTTCTGGACTGGCGAATACACCGAATGTAAGACCGATATCGCAAATCTGTTGGGTGGCGTAGTCTCCCTTAGTTCTGATGAAAACCGTTCATTTATGTTCGGCGAATCGAAGAACTTACGTGGCGAGACTTTGGTCATTGAGCTACAGAACGAAAGCGAAGTAGAAGTCAACCTGGAAGTTGCCTTGATAAGCAAAAATACCGATTGGAACGGTGTTGAAGTGGTGAGTCGCTCCATAAATGTTTCTGGCCATACCAAGAAAATCTTCTCGCCTAACATAAATGCTGTTGAGTCGTTTGCGAACAATACGACGACTGGGTTTGACCCGGAACATGTCGTTGGAATCTTATTCACGAACCATTCTGAAGCCACCGTGGTTGTTTCAAATATTAGCGCCATGTGTAAGAATGCCATTCATTGTGGCGACCATTGCTGCTCCGTGGAACTGGTGGGTGAATCGACCTGGCAGGTGAAGGTGCGTAGTGATGGACAAAATATGAGTAAGGTCGGAAGTATCGACGTAACCGTGGATGTCGATGGGTCTACTGCACCAAGCCTTTCTACGACGGCTCCTTGCCCTGGTTGCTACACTATCAATATTCCGGACGCAGACATCTTTAAGAACAAGGGTAAGCCCTACCTGTTCTACGCAAAGCTCAACGCTACGGATCCTGAATATGCCGCTTCGTTGAGTGAACCGGAAGCATGCGGTTCGATCACTCCGAGCGGGATTACCTGTACTCCCAAGACGATTGCAGATATCAACAGCGGAGACTCGTGGCCATTATTTGAAGTGACCCTGAATCATTGCCCTTCGTCAGATTGTAAATACAATGTGACAATGGGTAAGGGTTCGCTTACGGAATATACGGTTGCGACGGGTGTGGAGCAGCCAAGTGGTAGCCACCAGTATAGATACGAAGGGGAGCCCATTGAATGTAACGATGACGGTGGCTGTGTTTACACCTATCTATTGGAAAGCACTGAATCAGACAAGCCGTTCTCTTGTTCGCAGTCATTTACGGTGCGAAAGAAAGATGCTCCTGTTGAGCTGAGCTTGGATTGTTCCTTGAGCGATCAAACGGGTGTGCCTGTGAACACTCCGATGACGACGTCGGGAACCGTTACTGCTACAGGTTGCGAATCCGGATGTACGTGGACGATTACCGATAATGGTACCGAAGTAGGTAATGGCACTTATGGTTCAACTCCGTATACCTTTACGGGAGAAACGAGTGCAGGAACACATAGCTATGTGTTCACCGTGAAGCGCACCGCGGACGATGCTGAACAGAGCTGTACGGCATTCAGCGTTGAGTATGTTGAAGAAAGCTCTAGTTCTGTTGCAGTAAGTAGTAGCAGTGCAGCGTGCACTGCATCTGATTGGATTATCGATCAGTACAATTCCAATAAAAATATTAGTGGTACGTATACAAATGGCTGTTATGAGTTCAATACCCAAAAGGCTTGTAGGCACGCTCAGGTGCAAGCATCTGCATCTACAGGAACAGGTTCGTTTAAAATAAACGGAAAATCCGTAAATTGCGGTTCGTATTTTGATAACTCCATAACCGCAATGCCTGTTATAAAATTGGAAGTGCCATCTACGTGTACTGTGACTGCTATATATGTTTCTGATTGCAATGCTGTTGCAAGCTCCAGTAGCGCAGCGTCGTCTTCTTCTGCAACTCCGGCTAGTAGCGCTGGTGGTGGGGCAAATGTGATTGCAAATGATGTTTGGGAATTTACAAAGCCAAGTGGAACGACGTTCTGCTTTGCCAGCCACCCCGTAAAAAATGATTGGCAATCACAAGCTCATATTAGATGCGAGTCTGGAAATCATTCAAACGGCCATGTCACTTTGGATGGTACAGAAGCCTCTGATGGATGGAAAACGGTTGAAATTACAGTTGATCTGGATGGAAACAAGAAATATTCGGGATGTCATACCGCATCACGAAGAGATAGTGGCAATGTAAAATGTTACTTTGGATGGTAATTCGATAGAAGTGATGTGCTGTTGGCCGTAATGATATTTTTTAAATCTCAAGGCTCCCAAGGGAGCCTTTCTTTTGTTCACTGTAATCGCAAAATTCCACACCCCGCCCCGGCGGGGTGTTTTTACAATACTTTTACAATCTAACCCTTGCCAATTTTTGTTCCTTTTCTAATTTCCGTCTGAGAGTCCCAAAACCTCCGAAACACCTGTGAAATAAACAGGTGTTTTTTTCATCAAGGGTGTTCTCTGCCCTACAACGAACGGAGGTTCATCATGAATAGAGAACAGTACGCAGCCATGCTGCAAAAAATCAACGAGACCCGCGTCGCCAACGGAGATGTTGCCGCTTGCATCGAGGAATTCCGCAAGAAGTACAAGTATGTTTATGTCTACAACGATTCTTGCTTCAAGAAAATCTTCGGAGCGTATGCAAATCGAGACATGGCAGCAAGCTTCTTGAATGCGGTTCTTAAACTGGAAGGTCCCAATTGCATCCGTAGTCTGGATTTCATTGATCCTTCGGTTCCCGGCGGACCGTTCGTCAAAAGCGTTACATCGGATTTGGTCGCACTGAACCAAGACAAGAATCGCATTGTCATTGAAGTGCAGCATAAAGGCGATGACTCCTTCAAGGATAGGCTGGTGTTCTATACGGCTTGCCACACCTTGCAAAACAAGGTGCCGGGGCAAATCTACGCGCTCCGGAATATGGATTTTATCGCGCTTCAGATGTTCGATTCCTATCCTGAATCCAATGATTACAGGCACTGTGTGCAGCTCAAGAATCAGAACAACGAGGTTTTCTTTGGCAAGCACATGCTCACAATCGTCGAGGTTGCCAAGTTTATCAAGGGCGATTACAGAATGGATGAAAGTCGGCTCGCCTGTTGGTTGCGCGCAATCGAGTGCATCAACAACGAGCAGGATCTTGACGAAAACGCCTTCATGGCTAATGTGCTCCACTTGCAAAATGCCGCCAAGTTGAGTAATTTTGATATGGGATTCCTTGTCTCGGAGGCTAAATTCATGTCAGACCAAGCATATACACTGGAGATAGAGCGAAAAGAAGCTCGCGCCGAAGGCCGAGCTGAAGGCCGAGTCGAGGGGCTTGCTGAAGGTCGCGTAGAAGGTCGTGTTGAAGAACGACATGAATTGGCAAAACGCAAGCTGCAAAAGGGAACCTCTTCGGTCGAAGAGATTGCGGAGGATTTTTCCTTATCTGTCGATGAGGTGATTCAGCTGAAAAAGTCCCTAGGATTATAGATTCTCCAAACCGTGTTCAGGAACGTTAACATCCTGAACACGATGGCTTTTTTAAACATTTTTTACAGGTTCGGGGCTTCATGTATGTAAACGAGTTGCCTTTTACCTGATTTTTGTCACCAAATTGTCATTTTTTTATTCTATATTCCCTTTACCCCGCGAAATGACTCATGGGGTACCCTGCACCGCGGTGTCGGGTTGAACTTAGGGCTTTAAGACCCTCGAACCGAAATATATAACGGAAACTACATATTATGGATTTTTCTGCAATTATTGCCGAAGAGCTTAACCTTGAAGTATGGCGCGTCGCGAAGGCGCTCGAACTGATGGACCAGGGTGGTACCATCCCTTTTATCGCCCGTTACCGTAAAGACCAGACGGGCACGTTGAACGAAATTGAACTGCGCGACATCAGCCACCGTCGCGACTACCTGCAGGAACTGGTGGACCGCAAGGAAACGGTTCTCAAGAGCATCGAAGAACAGGGTAAGCTTACTCCCGAACTCAAGGCTCAAATCGAAGCCTGTAAGGACAAGACCCTCCTCGAAGATATTTACGCCCCGTATAAGCCCAAGAAGCGCACGCGCGCGACTGCTGCAAAGGAACTGGGTCTCGAACCGCTCGCTCGCCTCATGTGGGCGCAGGAAGAAACGGGCAACACAGCAGAACAGATTGCCCTGATTTACCTGTCCGAAGAAAAGGGCCTTGCCGACCCGAAGGCAGCCCTGAAGGGTGCCGCCGACATTTTGGCCGAAGAAGTGGCCGACAATACCGAATTCCGTCAGTACCTGCGCAACAAGATGGAAAAGACGGGCGTCATGATTTCCAAGGTCAAGAAGGATTTCGAAAAAGAAGAGACCAAGTTCAAGGATTACTACGACTACAGCGAACAGGTGTCCAAGATTCCGAGCCACCGTATGCTCGCGCTGCGCCGAGGCGAAAAGGAAAAGGTGCTCCGTCTTTCTATAGAAGTGCCGAACGAAGAAATGGTCGGTTATCTCAAGACCCAGATTATCAAGGGCAACACCACCTGGACTCCGTACCTGGAAGCCATGTGCCAGGACGCCTGGGAACGCTTGCTCCAGCCGAGCATGGAAAGCGAAGTGCGCTTGATGCTCAAGGACGCCGCCGAAGAAGAAGCCTTCAAGGTGTTCAGCAAGAACCTGCAAGATGTATTGCTCGCAGCACCTGCCGGTCACAAGGCTGTGCTCGCCCTCGACCCGGGTTTCCGTACGGGTTGCAAGGTGGCTGTGCTCGACGAAAATGGCAAGTTCATGGACCACGGCATTATCAAGCCGCACGAACCGTGGAACGACAAGGCCGGTGCCGCCGTTTACCTGATGGGCCTCATCGACAAGTACAAGATTGACTTGATTGCAATCGGTAACGGTACCGCTAGCCGCGAAACGGACGCCTTCTGCGCCGAGATGTCTGCCAAGTTCAAGGGCAAAGTTCCGCCGCGCGTGATCGTTTCTGAAGCGGGCGCTTCTGTGTACAGCGCAAGCATGATCGCTATCCAGGAATTCCCGAAGGAAGACGTGACGACCCGTGGCGCCATCTCGATTGGCCGCCGTCTGCAGGACCCGCTGGCCGAATTGGTGAAGGTGGACCCGCAGTCCATTGGCGTGGGCCAGTACCAGCACGACGTGAACCAGCGCGAACTCAAGAAGCGCCTGGACGAAGTGGTGGAAAGCTGCGTGAACATGGTCGGTGTCGACGTGAACAGCGCTTCTGCTCCGCTGCTTTCTCACGTGGCAGGCCTTAGCAATACTTTGTCCGAAGCGATTGTGAAATACCGCGAAGAAAACGGTGCCTATGCTAGCCGCGAAGCCTTGAAGAACGTGAAGGGCTTTGGCCCGAAGGCCTTTGAACAGGCTGCTGGCTTTATGCGCATTCCGGGTGCTGAAAACCCGCTGGACGACTCTGCCGTGCACCCCGAAAACTACGCCCTTGTCGAAAAGATGGCTGAAAAGGCTGGCGTGTCTGTGAAGGACATGGTGGGTAACGCCGAAGCCGTGAAGGCAATCAACCTCGAAGAATTCCTCTCAGACGAAGTGGGTAAGGCGACCTTGGACGATATCATCAAGGAACTCCAGAAGCCGAGCCGCGACCCGCGTAAGGAATTCCGCTACGCCAAATTCGACGATAAGATTCGCACCATTCAGGACCTGATTACGGGCAGCTGGATGGAAGGTGTCGTGACGAACGTGGCAAACTTCGGTGCCTTCGTGGATATCGGTGTTCACCAGGACGGCCTCGTGCACGTTTCCGAAATCAGCGACAAGTTCGTGGAAGACGCCAAGACGGTGCTTACCGTGGGCGATATCGTGAAGGTGCGCGTCGTTGCAGTTGACGTGGGGCAGAAGCGTATTAGCCTTTCGATGAAGCAGGAATCTACCGATGGTGTCGCAGGTGCCGGTGCAAATGGCCCGCGTGGCCAGCGCGCTGGTGGAAACCGCGGCGGATTCGGTGGCCACGGCCGCGACGGTGGTCGCGGCAATGCCCGCCCGCAGGGCGGCATCCAGGGCCATGCTACGCTTGCGGACCTCAAGGCGAAAATCGCAGGCAAGGATCGTCCGGGTTCCGCACCGAAGAAACCCGCCCCGGTTCAAGTCGGTAAACTCAACTCCATGCTGAAACAGATTATGAAGAAAGCGAAGTAGTGCAACGCGAAGTAGCTTTTTTCTCTGTGTAAACATTTCTTCTCAATGGAAGGCCGCCTTTGGCGGCCTTTTTTTGTGATTTTTGTCAAAAAGGCACACAGTATAGACCCTTGGGTGTGTAAAAATTTTCTCGGTGTATTGCTTTCTGTGTAAAAATTATTTATTTTAGAATTATGTGTATTGCGCTAGAACATCTGTTTGATTATGACGACTTCCGCAAGTTCCTGCAAGACTACTTTGAGGAACAGAAGAAAATGCGGGCCGTCTTTTCTCACCGATTCTTCGCAGCGAAGGCGGGCTTCAGCAGTTCCTCTTACTGCCTGAACGTGATTCGCGGGCGCTTTAATCTGACTCCCAAATCAATCGATAAAATTGCAAAGGCGATGGACTTTGAACCTTTGCAGAAGTCGTACTTCGAGGCGCTGGTCCAGTACAACCAAGCGCAGCAGGTAGACGAGCGCGAAAACGCCTGGGAACAGATTGTCCAGATTAGAAAGCAGATAGAATTTACACACATTACGACACGCGAGCAGGCCTACTTTAGCAAGTGGTACTATCCGGTGGTGCGCGAAATGGCCGTGAATGCCGACTGGCACGACGACTACATGGTGCTTGCGCGAATGCTCACTCCGCAGATCACGACCGAAGAGGCGCGTGATGCAGTCAAGAAATTACTGGAATGGAACCTGCTGAAGAAAGTGGGGGACCATTACGAAGAAACTTCGCAGATGCTGGATGCCGCCGAGATTCCGCCGATTGCACTCCGGCAGATTCGCCGCGAGTACATTCAGCATGCCATTGGCGCCGTGGAATCGATGCCCAAGGACGAACGCTTTGCGGCATTCACGACACTCGCCATGAGTGAAAGTTCCTATAACTACGCGGTTGAAGTGTTGGAAGAGGCTCGCAAGAAAATTATCGCCAAGGCGGCGAACGACCCTAATGTGGAGCGGGTTTACGAAATGATGCTTGTGGCGTTCCCCATGAGCAAGAAGATTGAAAAGGAGGCTAAGTGATGCACGATTTGTACAAACACGCCTCTGCTGTGGCTGTTTTAGCTTTTTGGGCTGCCGGACTTTCGGCCTGCTCTTCTGAGAGCAAGGATGTGGCCGGTGGTGTGACCGATATTGGAAATTCCGTGGCAAGCGGTGTCGTTGTGACCGAGGCGAATATGCCGGCGGCTTATGCCCGCGTGGTTGCTTATTACGATAGCTGGGACAAGACTTCCATTGAAGACTCGGTGGAGACGAAGGCCGATGCGGATGGAAAGTTCAACTTGAACTTCGACAGTACGCGTTCGGTGGTGCTCTATGCTGAAAACGATGGGGAGTCTGGTCTTTCCCGTATGCAGAGTCCGGAAAATGCCCTGGTGATGGTGGGACATCCGCGTAGGCTCGAAAGTAGCGTTGCTTCGGCAAGTTCTGGCTATATGCGCATTGTGGGTAGCAACGAGACTGCTGCTGTGAATGCCGACGGTTCCTTTGCTTTCGATGCGATGCCCGTGGGTGAAATCTCGCTGGTGTATGTGGCGAGTGAACAACCGCAGGCACGCTTCGACTTCATGACGGCTGTCGTGGGTGATACGCTCAAGATTCCGGCTCTTGAAGAACTCGCCAAGAACGATGGCTGGCTCACGATTTCGGATTACCGCTACTATAGTGGAGCCTCTTTCGGTGGCATCATGGTGGATGTGCCCGAAGGTCTGGTCGTCCCGCAGAAGGAAATCCCGAAAGATACGGTCAAGCCGCTTCCGATTGTGCCCGATCCTGCAACAACGGATACTGTCGCGGTCGATACCACGGAAGAGCTTGCCGTTTCTTTGGTCCTCCACATGGATGGCAAGGATGACCAGATTGAAATCCGTGACAATGACGGCTCAATTGCCGATACTGTGACCTATGTGGAAGGCGTATCGGGCAAGGGTATCTTGCTGAAGGTGGGTCAGTATATTGAAGTGGGTGAAATCGATCCCTGCGCCGGTGACTTTACGATGACGGCATGGACTAAATGGGGTGGTTTCCGCGGTGATGGCATTTATCAGATCCTCTTTGCGGAACGTTCGGACTGGAATTCCGGATTGTCTAGGTTCCAGCTGCAGTACGAGATTATGACAAGTTCCATTACGGCCGTTGGCGATGGTGCCGACTTTACAGGGTACGGTTATGCTTGGCTTGCCAGGGGAAATGTGGAACGCGGCGGTTCGTTGCCGATGAATGAATGGGCTCACATGGCGCTCGTCTACGAAGGTGGCAACCTGTACTTATACATCAATGGCGTGCTTGCCAGCGACGAGGCTGGAGTTCCGTTTAAGCCGAAAAACACTACGGAGCCCGTGCCTTTCCGCATCGGTGGTTCCGAAGTGCCGAACGACACTTGGAACGGCGCCATCGACGAAGTGCGCATCGAATCGGTCGCGCACAACGCCGAGTGGGTCAAGGCCGAATACGAAAAATACGCGAAATAGCAATCCATAAAAAAGAGCTCTGTCTAAAAGACAGAGCTTTAAAAGTTTTCGGTAGACGGCGACTCGCGTCGCAACTTACTACTCGTACTTAATCACGCCGGCCGGGCAGCCGTCAGCAGCGTCCTTGATTTCGCTTTCGTAAGCAGAATAGTCAACACCTTCCTTGACCTTCATCTTCTCGGGAACTTCGAACACTGCGTCGCAAGTAGCTTCGCAAGCGCCGCAGGAAACGCACTCGTCGTTGGATTCGTCGAGCCAAACTTTCGTGATTGCCATAATATACCTCTTTGTGTCTTGGTTGAGTTTATATACGCAATATAATAAAATCTTGTTCTGTAAAAAAAGGAAAAGTTGAAAATTTTTCTAAATTTCACACCAAAAATTTCAACTGTCTAACAAGACAAAACGAGAGGAATTCACCGAACGATGAAGAAGGTGGTTGTAAAAATTGGTGGCAGCCTGGCGATTGACGAAGCCAAGCTGGCTGATTTTGTGTCGGCAGTCTCTACACTCCCCGGTAGTGGCTGTCAGGTGGCCGTGGTTCACGGTGGTGGCAAGGATATCAACGAAAATATCGCCTTGCTCAAGGAACAACCGACATTCATCGACGGGCTCCGAGTCACGACCCCCGGCATCATGAAGATGGTCGAGATGACCCTCTCGGGCCACGTGAACAAGAAGCTTGTGCGCATGCTCCTGAACAACGGTTGCGGTGCCGTCGGTATTTCGGGCGTAGACGCGAACTTGTTCCAGGTGGAAAAGAAGCAGGGCAAGGTGGACCTTGGCTTGGTGGGCGAAATCAAGAAGGTGAACCCGGGCATTGTGACCGCGCTCTGGGGTGCGGGGTTTGTTCCCGTGGTGAGCCCGATTTCAATCGGTCCAGATGCTAACGGCAAGGTTGTGAGCTGGAACGTGAACGCAGACACCGCTGCAAGCGAACTGGCTGTGGCGCTCGAGGCCGACCAGTTCGTGCTGGTGAGCGACGTGCCGGGCGTGATGGACGAAAACAAGAATGTAATTCCCGAACTGAGCGAAGCGGACGCTGAAAAGCTGATCGAGGCTGGCGTCATCTCCGGCGGTATGATTCCCAAAGTCCGCGAGAGTTTCAAGTCGATCCGACGAGGACTCAAGAGCATCCACATCGTGGGTTGGAAGGACGCGGAACACTTTGGCAAACAAATTAATGGAGATTTAAACTATGGCACAATCTTGCGCTAACCTGCTCGAACAGGACAAACAAATTATCGCGCCGCTCTACGGCAAGGCAGACATCAACTTCGTGAAGGGCGAGGGCTCTTACCTCTATGACGACCAGGGCAACAAGTACCTGGACTTCGTGGCGGGCATTGCCGTGAATGCTCTCGGTCACCAGAACCAGGCTATCAAGGATGCTGTGGTGGAACAGATGAACCACTTCAACCACATCAGCAACCTTTACCCGAACTACCCGCAGATTAATCTCGGCAAGGCTCTGTTGGAAATCACCAAGTTCGACAAGGCTTTCTTCTGCAACTCCGGTACCGAGGCGAACGAAGGCGCTATCAAGTTCGCACGTAAGTACTTCGACCGGAAGGGCGAAAAGAACCGGCAGAAGATTATCACGTTCGTGAACAGTTTCCACGGAAGGACGTATGCCGCACTTTCTGCGACGGGCCAGCCGGCCATTAGGGAAGGCTTCGGCTCTATGCCGGGTGATTTTGTGCATGTGACTTGGAACGACTGCGCTGCCTTGAAGGCTGAGGTGGATGGCAATACATGTGCCATCATGCTGGAATCGCTGGCTGCCGAAGGCGGCGTGATGACGCTTTCGAAGGAAATGGTCGAAACCATCAACGGCCTGCAGAAGGAATTCGGCTGTCTCGTGATCGTCGACGAAGTGCAGGCAGGTGTGGGCCGTCTCGGAACCTTCCTCGGTTTCGAAAAGTACGGCCTGAATCCGGACCTGGTTTCGCTCGCCAAGGGAATCGGTGGCGGTCTCCCGCTCGGTGCGGTTCTCCTGCGCCAGAAGATTGCCGACCAGCTCAAGGCCGGTGACCACGGAACTACTTTCGGCGGTAACCCCATTGCTTGCGCCGCAGGTCTCGCCGTCGTGAAGCAGATTCCGGGGCTGCTCAAGAATGTAGCCGAACGTTCCGCCCAATTGAAGGCCGGTTTGGCTGCCCTTGTGGAAAAGTACAGCTTCGCCAAGGAAATCCGCGGTGAAGGTCTGATTCTCGGTGTGGCTCTCGACGAATCCATGCCGGTCGGCAACATCATTGCCGCCGCTAGGGCCGAGCATCTCATGGTGCTCTCTGCCAAGGGTAATGTGCTGCGTCTCTTGCCGCCGCTGAACGTCTCTGCCGCGGAAGTGGACGAAGCCCTCGAAAAGTTGGGTAAAGCTTTCGCTGCGGCTGCTGTGAAGTAGTTCTCAGTATACAAAATAGACTATGAAAAAATCCCGCCGGTGAATTCCGGTGGGATTAATTTTTTGAAGTGAACGGTCCCTGGCGGGCACTTCGGCAGGCTCAGTGTACCACTCAGGGTCCTTTCGCTGTTTAGATCAAGCCCTCAAAGAAGTTGTTGCCCTTGTCATCCACGAGGATGAATGCCGGGAAGTCCTTGATGGTGATCTTGCGGATGGCTTCCATGCCGAGTTCCGGGAAGGCCACGATGTCGTTGCTGAGGATGTTCTGTTCAGCGAGAATAGCTGCCGGACCGCCGATAGAGCCGAGGAAGAATCCACCGTACTTCTTGCAAGCGTCGGTCACGTCCTGGCTGCGGTTGCCCTTCGCGACCATGATCATCGAAGCACCCTTGCTCTGGAAGCGCATCACATACGGGTCCATGCGGTTCGCCGTTGTCGGGCCGAAGCTACCAGTGGGCATGCCTGCCGGAGTCTTAGCCGGGCCGGCGTAGTAAATCGGGTGGTCAGACACGACCTTGAGCACGGTCTTTTCTTCGTCCGTGAGTTCCTCGCCGCGTTCCTGCTTGTCGAAGATTTCGGCAATCTTGGCGTGTGCCATGTCGCGGGCCACAATCATCGTGCCCTTGAGGCTGAGGCGCGTCTTCACCGGATACTTGGTGAGGTCGGCGAGCACTTCCTTCATCGGGCGGTCGAGGTCGATTTCGACTGCCGGAGCGAGATTCACGGCGTTGCCTGCCGGAATGTAGTTTTCCGGATGATGTTCCATCTTTTCGAGCCAGAGTCCGTTTTCGTCAATCTTTGCCTTGATGTTACGGTCGGCAGAGCAGGAAACACCGATAGAAACCGGGCAGCTTGCAGCATGACGCGGAGCGCGGATCACGCGAACGTCGTGCACGAGGTACTTGCCGCCGAACTGGGCGCCAATGCCTGTCTTCTGGCAAATGTGCAGAACCTTTTCTTCCATTTCGAGGTCGCGGAAAATGCGGCCGCCTTCGGAACCGCTGGTCGGAATATCGTCGAGGTAGCCGCAGCTAGCGAGCTTCACCATGTGCGTGTTCATTTCGGCAGAGGTTCCGCCAATCACAATGGCGAGGTGGTACGGAGGGCAAGCCGCAGTACCCAAGGTTTTAACCTTTTCGGCGAGGAACTTTTCCAAGGACTTCGGGTTGAGGAGCGCCTTGGTCATGGGCCAGTAGTAAGTCTTGTTGGCAGAGCCACCGCCCTTGGCCACAAAGAGGAACTTCATCTCAGCGCCTTCTTCGGCGTGAATGTCGATCTGAGCCGGGAGGTTGCAACCAGTGTTCTTCTCTTCGTACATGGTGAGCGGAGCAATCTGGCTGTAGCGCAGGTTCTTGGTGGTGTAGGCGTTGTAGATACCTTCCGAAATCGCTTCGGCGTCGTCGAAGCCGGTCCACACCTGCTGGCCCTTGTGGGCAACGCAGATTGCCGTACCGGTGTCCTGGCAGAACGGGAGAATGCCCTTCGCGGCGACGCAGGCGTTCTTGAGCATGGTGAGAGCGACAAACTTGTCGTTGTCCGAAGCTTCCGGATCCTGGAGAATCTTTGCGACCTTGGCCGTATGGGCCGGACGCAGGCAGAATTCCACTTCTTCGAAAGCAGCCTGGGCGATCTTCGTGAGCGCCTCGGGAGCGACCTTCAGAATTTTCTTGCCTTCGAATTCGGCGACGGAAACGCCTTCCTTGCCGAGGTTCACGTATTCGGTAGTATCTTCACCGTGCTGGACGGTTGCTTCGTACTTGAATGCCATAATAAATCAGGGGTTAGGGGTTAAGTATGTTGGTGTCATATGTGTCTTTTACCTCAAAATTAAAAATCTTTCATCCAATTGCCCGACTAGATGGAGCGGTCTTGGCTGGTCAGGAGCCGCGATTTCCTCAAAAAAGCGACAAAATGACAAAAAACAGTGACAAAACGCAATTTTTTTGAAAAAATTTGAGCTATCTGGGCAAATATGTGCTATTTTTTACATCGTAAAAGTTTAATCTAGAGAGGAATCATATGAAGATCAAGAATCTCATGCTGGCAACTATCCTTGCCTCTGCTGTCGCTTTTGCCGCCGATGCTGCAAAGCCCGCCGCTGCCCCTGCAGCTGCCCCGGCTGCCGCACCTGCCGCCGCTGCCCCTGCAGCTGCCCCGGCTGCCGCACCTGCCGCTGCTGCTCCTGCTGCAGCCCCCGCTGCTGAAGCTCCGAAGACTGAAGCTGCTCCGGCTCCTGCTGCCGAAGCTCCTGCTGCCGCTGCTGCACCTGCCGCTACGGATTCTGCCGCCGCCGCTCCTGCTCCCGCCGCTGCTGCTCCTGCTGCTGATTCTACTGTAGCCGCCCCGGCCGACTCTGCCGCCGCTCCTGCTGAAGCTGTAGCTGCCGCTGATACCGCCAAGGCTGATTCTGCTGAAGTCCTCGAAGCCAAGGCTGAAGAAGCTCCGGTTGATTCCGCTGCTCTCGCCAAGTCCGAAGAAGAAAAGAAGGCTGCCGAAGCTGAAGCTAAGGCAAAGGCTGAAGAACAGGCTGCTCTCGAAAACAGCTCCGCCGGTTCCGCCAAGAGCTCCGTCATGGAAAACCCCTGGGAATTCCTGATCGTCTCTGCCGCCTTCGTTGCTTCCGTGCTCGTGATCATCTTCACCGGCAAGGACTAATCTAGCGGTTTAAAATCCACAGATTTTTAGAGGTCGATGCCTTCGGGTGTCGACCTTTTTTTATGTCGTCCCGACAGTGTCCACAACGCACTTTGTAAACGTTTGTTAACTGAATTATGGACCATTTTCTTATTAAAAACTTTTATGCGAAACACCGTGTTCCAGGTCATTCATTTTTGCCGTTTTTGAGAGCAAAAAGGGAACATTTTCTGTTTTTAGAGGGTGCATTTTGGTCCAGATAAATCTATTTTATACTTGTGTATTTGGGCGTTTGAAAAACGGGTACTTGCGTATCCGCCATTTGGTTGTATATAAAAGGAGGCATCTGTGCCTATCAAGAAGAGTTTTGTCGCTGTGGCTTTTTCTGCCGTGTCGGTCATTTCTGTAATGGCTGCGACTGCGGGTCAGGAACAGCCCACACCCTATGATTTGATTCGTCCGATTTATCCCCTAACATGGGATACGACGGTATTCGATCATTACGACACGACGGTAACGACTAAGCACAACATGGTGCCTAAGAACCGTACCCCGGCGTCTTATGTGCCGAATGCGCTGATTCCCGATACCTTGAACCAGGCGTACCTCGATGCGATCAACTACCGCATGTCGCCAATCCGTATCAACCAGGCGGGTTACTTGCCGGACGACCCTGAAAAGCAGTTCTACTATGTGGGTACGGCGTCAAGCTTCGAAGTGGTTGATATCGATGGTAAATCGCTTTCTCCGAAGGTGACTGGATCCTTTACGAGTAGCGGTGTCGAGACTTCTTCTGACTGGACGATTATTGCGGGCACCAATGCGGCGACCAATGACCAGAAACGTTACCTGGTCGACATTACGGGTCAGTCAGGCATTATCCAAGTGGGTCAAATTCCTGGTGACGTTCCGACTGACACTCGTTTGCGTATCAAGGTGGGCAACGATATCTCGAGCACCTTCATTGTGAGTAGCAAGGTGTACTCCATGGTGAAGGACGCCGCCCTTAAGTTCTATGGCATTAACCGCAGTGGTGATGGGGAATCCTGGTTCCACCCTGCAAGCCACATGAAAGATGGTGCCGGTGGAGTCGTTGTTAATCCGGCAGGTACTGATGATGCAAGAGGCGTTTATAATGAAGCCTTGGCTGGAACTCTGCAAGGTGGTTACTATGACTGTGGTGACCATTTGAAGGAATCTTTGACCCAAATGTATGCCTTTATGGTGGCCGCTGTCATGGCGGCGACCAATGCTGATGCCGACGAAGACCACTATGCGTACAATCATGGTGAAACGGTGAATACTGATGGTGTTCCGGATATGTTGCGCGAAGCGAAACACGGTGCTGACTTTGTATTGCGTTCCTATGTTCGTGCGAAGGGTGTGATTGATGACATGGCGCTTTCTGTGGGAACTTTTGGTACTGACCATGGTTGGTGGGGACGCCCTGAAAATCAGGATTACCTTCCGGTTAATAACTCTGCAGCGGCAACGGATCGTGGTGGTCCGGCATCTCGTGCTGTCCGTCTTGGTGAAGTTGGTTCTACTGTGGGTGGCGAAACGGCTGCGGGTCTTGCAATCCTCGGCAAGATGTATGCCGAATACGATAAGCCTTTTGCGGATAGCTGCTTGATGGTGGCGAAAAAGATGTATGACTTTGCGAAGAACCTTGCTCTGGGTAAGTCGAGCTACGATGGTGGAAAGACTTTCAAAAATCACACATCGCCTAAGTTTGATAGCGAAGCTTATAATGGCAACAACGAATTTTATGACGACCTCTCTTTGGCTGCAGTCGCACTCCATTTTGCAACTTATGAAGAATCTGGAGATATGTCTTATTTTAACGATGCCGTTCAAAATAAGGAATTTAGCAAGGAACAGGAACAAGAAGGCAATGGATTCTTTGATGGCGGTTGGATGGCTTTCACTCGCGATGGTATGCGTAAGTCCATGAAGAATACTTCTTGGGCAAATGCTTATACATACGCTCTTTATGCTTTGTACAAATTGCTGTTAAAGGACGATGCCACTGCATTAAAGTATGGTATTTCTACGGAATCGACCAAGGCTAATTCAACTAGAACGCGCCTTTGGTATGCTGAAAATGTGGCCTTGATTTTGGGAACAAACCTTGCGTCGGAATCGTACTATAATGGTGCAAAAACCATTCAGATTAATATTCCCAATTTGAACAATACTCCGTTGAATGTTGATGGTATTTGGTATACCATGCAGACGGATCAGACCTGGATTTACAACCGCTATCAGGCGGGCAACATCTTTGAGGTGATTGCTTATGCTGATGTGACCAAGGATTTGGAAACGGTTGTACTCCCGCAAAAGGGCATTACCCGTGAATGGCATTCTGCGGAAATGCGTCAGCTTGCCATTAACCAGCTGAACTACCTGTTGGGCGTGAACCCGTGGGATGTGTCGTACATTCTGGGTGTCGGTGACAAGAATGATGCTCATCCGCATCACCGTGCCGCAAACCCCGAAGGCAAAAACCAGCCAGGTGCGGGCTACAAGTACAGACCGCCTGTAGGAGCCTTGTATGGTGGTATTGTTCCGGGGGCGACCAACTCGATGGTCCCCGATAACAAAAGCTGGGAAGACTACCACAAGTCTGAAACCTGTATCGATGCAGCTGCTATTCTTGTAAGCTCTGGCATGATTGCTTCAGCAAAGTTCGACCGTACAGTGGCTCCGGGTGTGAGCGTGGAAATTCGTCATGTAAGCATGGACTCGGCGATTGTCGTGGTCAAGCTCACCACTCGCGGCAATGTGACCCTTTACTATGGAACCGAAGAAAGCTCCATGACGACTGCCGCTACTTCGGATTCGGCTAAGTCCGGTGTGCAGCACGAAATTATTCTGCGTGGACTTCAGAACGGCACCACTTACTACTTCTATGCCGCTGGTACTAATGCTTACAACGAAAATAATTTTACGCTCAAGTACATGGTTGATTCCACGCAGACTCCGTTCAGCTTTACCACGCTCAACTCCGTGGAAAGTGCGCAGATTACGAATGCAACTGTCTGCAATATGTTCGGCGACAGTGCCGAAATCATGTGGTACACCCCGAATGGCGAATACGAATCTAAGGTCTATTGGGATACCGTTCCGCATGCTACCGCTGTTGAATACGCCTTTAACAGCGGTTCCGGCAATGCCGATGTGTCAGGCATTCCGACAAAGTTCCACTATGTAAAAATTGGCGGACTTAAGGAAAAGACGACTTATTACTACATGGTCGAAAGCAATGGTCAGTTTGCAAACACTGACGAGAAAACGGGAGACTTGTTGAAGTTCACGACTCCGGTGGGGTGGTACGACTTTAGCGTGCGTACTTATCAGTATGTAGATGGTGGGCTTGATTACTTGAACTTGAATGTTTATAACAATGAGTCTCGGTCGTTTGATAGTTTGACATTGAGAATGTATTTCAATGCAAAGCCTGAAGAAGTTGAAAAATGTGCCACACTAGTTACTTCGGATATTTGTCAGGCATACGATGAGGCTGGCTTCAATAAGGTGTGCGAAAATGATCGCGAAATTCGAGATTTGATGCGGTCTGCTTTGCCGATTCGTTTGGATGATACCTACGATGCGGCTACGGGTAAGTACTCCTATTACTTCCCCATACCACTTGGATCAACTACGATGAAATCGTCTTCTCGTATTCGTATTGATATCGCTATGAAGACGGGTATTTCGAATGATAATTATGTTACATGTGATGAACTTGGTCCTGTTCCTGGAAAGAAGCATATGGACAAGACGACGGGTGACTGGTCTTGGGCTCCTCATGAATTCTTGGTGGATGGAGCAGATTACGAAGGTATGCCTCTCGAAGCCAAGGACTACGGTGATACTGACAATGAAGTTCCGGTAAATAAGTTTATTGCCGTTTACCGCAAGGATGAGTTCATTTGGGGATTTAGCCCCTCTTATCAGGAAATGTCGACCAAGCGCGCCCATTATGAAATGGATGTGACCTTGGATGCACCGTTCAATGTGTCCAACAATTCCTATGTGCAGATTGACCAGACCAGCAGCACAGTGTACGTGAGGGGTTATGCCCAGGTTTCTGAGCAGGGCTACATTACGCGCATCTGGGCGAACGGTCAGGAAATCAAGACGAAGATCAACCGCATCGGAAACGAGATATTCCTGATTTCGGATAATAGCGAAATTATCGCACACTACAACGTGACAAGTGGTGACGGCACGATTGACTCGACGGGTCTTTGGACGCTGAACATTCCTGTCAAGATGAAGATCGGTAGCAACAAGATTGACTTGACTATTTTTGCGGGCGCGAACCCCGAGTGCGAAGAATGTGCCGAAAACGGCGGTTGCGC
The DNA here is from genome assembly GCA_017526585.1 of Fibrobacter sp. GTDB lineage: Bacteria > Fibrobacterota > Fibrobacteria > Fibrobacterales > Fibrobacteraceae > Fibrobacter. The sequence continues at coordinate 25,900 of JAFXRC010000043.1, forward strand.
CTTTATCAACCGCACCTATTATGTGCAGTTCACGCGCGGCAACCTCACGGCATCTAGCCTTACCATCAAGGACGAAGCCGGCAACCCGATTGCTTCTCCGGCGGATCCGGCGAATACGCGCTTCTACATTTACCTGAACGACAAGGACAAGGCGGGAACGACCTCTCCGATCAACGTGCTGGTCATCAACAACAAGAAGGGTGACACCTTGAAGGTCTCGATGGTCGAAGACGCTTCCAATCCGGGTAGCTTCAAGAGCGCAAACGCCATTTCTGCGGTGTCGGTCGCTCCGAATGCTCGTAGTGGAAACCAGATATCCTTCTTTGCGGGTGATACGATTCAGGTCATCTACATTGACCCCGATGACGAAGAAGATATTTCGAAGCAGAGTTTCTTTGCCGAATCCAAGTACCCCGAAGCGCAGAAGGTGCTGGCTCAGGACAGCGACTGCGACAATGTCGCCGACAAGTTGCTGGTCGTATTCTCCAATGTGCTAGAAGAAGCGTACAAGTTCGATAGCATTCGCGTGTACCTGCCGGGAATGGCGGATACGGTGACGCTTGCGGTGAACCAGGCGGATGCGCTTGGCAATAGCGAAGTCCTGATTGACCTACCCGAATCGCTCGGTATCAAGGAAAATTCGGCACCTACAGGTTCTGCGACGGTTTACCTGCGTGCCGAAGGGGCTACAAATGCTGAACGTGTTGCCATTACCGACGGCATCCTTCCGCAGCTCTTGAGCGTAACGATTCTTGAAAATCCGGACCATGAATATCCAGAAGATACGTTGATGATTGCCTTTACCGAACCGGTGCTGCTTTCTTCGACGAACTCCTGGATATTGAACATTGCCGGTGCCGATGGCATGACCATCAACGTGGTCGGCAAGGCGACCACCAGCAACGACGGCAAGAGCTGGCTCTACGCGGTGACGGGTAACGAGGACGGATCGCAGATTCCTCTCGGTGCCAAGGCTACGGTGAAGCCGAATATGGTAACTGACAAGGCTTTCAATACCTTGGATCCGACCCTTGCCTGTTCCGAAGTGAAGGTGGTGGAGACTCCGAGACCGGTGCCTATCACGCTTGCCGAAATGCGTGACCTTGAAGGCGACGGTTATCCGGATGAACTCTTTATGCGATTCGAAAAGAAACTCCGCGATAAGGATTTGCTTGACAGCTTCGTGGTGGAATGGGGCGCCAATGGTGACATCAGAAACCTGCAGCCGCTGTCTGTCGAAAATGGCAAGCCCAACTGGGAACATACATTTGAATTCGGTCAGCACATGGAAGTTCGCTCGACGGTGGATTCCTCGGGTGCAACCCCTGTGGTAACGCTGGATTCTGTCATGGTGAACGATACCGTGTCTATCATTACGGTTCATTTCACCCCGGAAAATTCGTTTGCCCGTGGCGCTACAGTCGGTCCTTACGATGGCTATGGCCGCGTGACTCCGCGCCTTGGTCCCGAAGGCGGCTTCTTCGACAAGTATTATCCGATTGTCGACAAGTGCCCGCCGATTATCTTGACCGCTGTCTGGCAGGGTTATGACCTGAAGGACGATTCCTACGGCTCGCAGGACTACGTGACACTCACCTTCTCGGAACCCATGGATACGGTGCCGGCGAATGCCTATGTGGTGGAACGCAGCCGTGACGGCAAGGAAGGCGTGTTCTTTAGCCCGAAGCAGAATTCGAACCTTACACTCAGCTATATCGCGGGTGCGACGATGGCAAAGCTTGGCTATAAGCACAAGTACGAAGAAGCTCTCTGGATTGGCGACTCGGTGCGACTGGTATCTGCTGCGGACATGAGCTACTTCAAGGATCTTGCCGGGCTCTTTGCCGGTGCGGGTACTCCCTGGGTTCCGGTGACGGGTTCTGTGTCGAACATCAAGTTCACTATCACGACTGTCGATGCGGTGACGAAGTCCAGGAGCCCGGACTCCATCTACTATGGCGGCATTCCGCTGGATCCTGATGTGAACTTCCGCTTGTCTTCTTTGAACAACAACGAAGAAATGGTGGTCATTGCCGAAGGTAATAGCAAACTGCACGATGTGGCTACCCGTACGCCAATTCGTGGCTACCGCCATGCGGGTCCTGTGTTCAAGATTGAAGTGGCTCTCCCTGATGTGCTTGACAGCACCGTACTTGGCGAGCCCAAGCGCGATTACGAAATCAAGCTTGAATTGGATATCTTCAGCAACCTTGGCAACTTCGTGAATAGGGCGACTTATTCGACGACCTCTTCGGCATTGAAGGAATTCATCTCGGTGGGCAGCACGATGACGCTTTACCTGGAATGGTGCGCACCTGTGGACTACCCGATGAGTTCGGAAGGCAAGAAGATTGGCACGAGTCCCTTCATCGCGAAGATCAATACCTCGGCGCAGAGCGATTACTTGCCGCAGGTGCCTGACGAAGATGAAGACCGTACAGAAGCTCTGAAGGATACCGATACCTTTACTAGGACATTCGGTTTCAGAAGGGTAAAACAATAAAAAATGCAGAGAATGCGCCAGGGGTTGGTGCATTCTCTTTTTTTAGATTTTAAATTGGGGGAAGGAAAGTGGATAGATATATGCGAAATGGAATAAAGGCTGTAATACTGTTGATTTTGTTTGCTGTGGACTTTGCCATGGCAGACCTGCCGAATTTGGACCGTACCGACAAGGTTCATTCCCGCCGGTATTTGGATTCGTTGAATGTGTACAACCGCCGCCCGATACGCTTGAACCAGAGTGGATTTAGGCCTCAGGATTACAAGTATGCGTATGTGGCGGATCCCTCAGATACCAAGTTCAAGGTGATCGATGCGAACAGTGGCGCAGAGGCGTGGAGCGGTTCTTTAAGTCTTATTAGTGCCCGTGCCGTAAAGCCGAATATCTGGGTGAACGGTGCATTCAGTTCTATCACGAGCGTCTATGAATTCGGAAACCTGGACTCGGTAAGCACTGCGACCGAAGCCTTGTACCGCGCCGACTTTTCTGGACTTGTGCCGAATACCCCGGGTGAATACTTCTTGGTGGTGGGTAACGACACTTCGGCGACATTCCATATCCATCCTTCCATTTTCAATGCGATTCTTGAAAAGTCCCTGATGTTCTTCGGTATTCAGCGCTGTGGTAACACCAAGTCGCATTTCCATGGCGCATGTCATTTGCAGGACGGGTCCATGGTGCATCACGACCTGTCGGGTGGCTGGCATGACTGCGGCGACCATTTCAAGGTGTCCGAGACACTGGGATATGCAACCTATGTGCTTTCGATGGTTTACTTGACTTATCAGGATAAGGCGGAAGACCGCTACGGCGAATCGTACGCAGATACGGTGATTGTCGACGGCATTCCCGATATCTTGTACGAAGCAAAAATTGGCGCAGACTATATCTTGAAGCTCTACAAGGCTTCCAAGGAGGACGGCTGGATTGCCAAGGGCGATATGTACCACTCGGTGGGTGTTGCCGATCCTGACCACGCTTATTGGGATGTCCCTGAAAAGCAGGATGCGCAGGTCCCAGCGAAGGGCGGTCCTGATCGCGACGTGACGACGGGTATCGGTGCGAATACGGCTGGTATTTTCGTGGCCGCGCTTGCAAACGTGGCTGTGGGCTATGCGCCCATTGATCCGGTTTATTCGGAAACATTGCTTGACGCGGCGAAGGATATATACAAGAATGTCTTTAAGCGCGCCTTTGCTGAAGACCGTATGACATCGGGTACGTACTACAACCAGTTCTATACGGGACTTGGTCCCAAGTATGACGACGGTGCCGCCGCCGCCCTTGCCCTTTGGTATGCAACCAAGGATACCAGTTACCAGTATGACCTTTACAAGAACAAGGATATTTTCGAGAACGAAACAAACTACCATTACAACCTGGATTACTTCAAGGCGGGCTTCTTGGGTAACCCGAGCGGCTTTACGCCGGGCGGCTGGGCGACGGACTACCAGAATGTTCACGCCTATGTGCTTTTCGCCCTGCAGAAAATGATCTTGAACGATTCTACGACGGCGGCTGCATACGGATTGAGCGAACTTGAACGCGACTCGCTTTCGATGCGTACCATGGCGACATTCCGCAAGCTGATTGACAATGCGACCAACGAGGGCGATTCCCTGGTGCTGACGAATTCGGGCGTCGGGACGGGCGATCCGCACGAAGGTCCGAGTAATCTGCATGTGATTAGGCCCTACAACCTGGTGTGGACCAGCTTTGACTGGGGCGTGATGCGTTACAACATGGGAACGGCAGTGTCCATCTTCTTGATGTATGAGCTCACCGGTGACGAACGCTACCTGAAGGTGGCTCTCGACAATATGTATTTCATTCTCGGCGCAAACCCGTGGGATATGTCATTCTTGATGGGTACGGGCGACAAGAATCCTCAGCATCCGCATAACCGCGCTGCAAACCCCGACGGTTACAATGCGGGTGGCCTGCCTTATGAGTACAAGTGCCCGATTGGCGCCCTGATGGGTGCCCGCGCTCCGCACCTGACTTTGATCGAGGACTGGAGCAAGTATACATCGACTGAAACCTGTATTGACTTTACGGCACAGTTCCTGTTCCCGGCGCAGAGCCTTGCTGCAACGCTTCCGCCTGACAATGATGGTCCCTTGTTTAGCAACATTCAGGGAATTCCCATTACGGATACATCTGCGATTGTGAGCTGGGATGCCAATGAAGTAGCGCTGGTGACGGTGTTCTACAATACGACTCCCGATGCCAATGGTGCGAAGTCGGTGCGACAGGAAAAGTCGAGCAAGGGTGGCTCCGTTGTTTTGCCGGGGCTCAAGCAGGGTGAAACCTACTATTTCTTCTTGGAAGGAATGGACCTCAAACGCAACATTACTACCGACGATAACCATGGACAATGGTACCAGTTTACCATGACTAGCGCATACACCGACATTAGTGGCGTGACGATTTGCCAGGTGGACCACCGCAGCGCAAAAATTTACTGGTGGTCGAGCGATCGCATGAACGGCATGGTAACTTACGGCACTTCGATGAACGCCTTGAACGAGTCGAAGTCGGCGACGGATGGTGCGGTTCTTTTCCACGAAGTGGAATTGACGGACCTCAAGGCGGGAACGACTTACTACTTCACTGTTTCTTCGGGTATGTCGACCGATAACAATGGAGGCGTAGGCTACAGCTTTACCACCGATAGCGAAGCCGCTTATGTGGATCTTGCCATATCGTTGAAACCTTCCAACAAGGAAAGTAGCTGTACGAACTGGAAAGATTGTAAGGCTTTCTATTTCATTGTGAATAACAGGGACACTGTGGATTACGAGGATTTGGAAATCCGCTTGTATTTGGACAAGTCCGTTACGGCTGTCAGCTATGACCACCAGGCTTTCGCAGGCACGGGTCAGGCGAACAACGCAAATTTCGATCTGGTAATCGGAAATTACACGAAGGACGAAAGTGGAAACGGTTACTTGCCGATAACGATCAAGGGAACCTTGTTTGTGTCGGGAAGTGTGTTCTCGGAACTCATCTTGACCAATTCGACTTACGATGGACTTGAAAATTCCTGGTCATTGCGTCCGCATACCGATGCTACCGATCCTGAGTATTTCCAGGGAATCGACTTGACTCGTGGACCTTATTATGTCGAAAATTCTTATACGAAGTCTTTTGTTGAAACTGTAAACGGCGTAAGGGAAGAAGCGTTTAGGAAGGATCCCTATGTGACGGCGTATTATCATGGCAAGTACATTTACGGCTACGCTCCGGACTACGAGCCGGGCAAGGGTCCGCAGGTGCGCCGCACGGTGACACTCGAATTTGCAGAACCGTTCGTCTCTCCACTTTATTCTGTTGAAAAGGAAGATTACAAGACGATGTATGCGGGGGCTAGCAAGGTGAATGCCCTGGGCGTTCTTGACGACCTGGAAATGAATGGCAAACCGCAGAACTTCTATTACGACAATAACCCGTATTTTGATTCTTTCGTGTTCGCAAAGGATACGACGCTTGCCTATGGCAATAATTACATGGAATGGGTGAGCTGGCATAACCACGGGGCGAACCAGAAGACCGAAAACAAGTATGACTGCGCCTGCGCCGTGGTTCGGACCAATGTGGAAATCGATACGATTACGGTTCCCCTAGAAAAGCGTTACTTGCTCTTTGACAAGTCCATCTACAAGACTTACCAGACAGTTCCTGGTTCGACGCCCAAGAGGGTGCTCGTCAAGGTGCAGTTGCTCGATAGCCTTGCGCAGCTGATTGACTCGGTGAGCCTTACGCTCAACCTGTCTACGGAATCTGGCAATGTCTTGTTCTGGAGCTCTGCGACAGCGACGATTCCTATAACAAGCATCACCCTGGTGAATGGCTATGCGGAATTCTATGTGAGCTCCGAAGAGGTGCTTTCGACCAAGCTGTTTGCCGATGCAGGCCCGTCGACGCAGTTTGATTACGAAAGGGCTGTTGCTGATCTCGTGATTGAGGAATTGCCGCCTTGGCCGATTATCGATATGGCGAAGATGATTGATACCGATTGCGACAATGTGCCTGATGCAATCAAAATTACAATTTCGAATGAGTACCAGGAAAATCAGTCGTTCAAGTCAGTCGAGTATGTCTACAAAGGCGATACGATTACCACGACCGATGTCATCAGCCTGAATGGCAAGGATCTCCTGGTCAAGGCGAACCTGAAGGATACTTCGGTGAATACGAATCCGAGCGGTTCCATTACGCTTTACACCAATGTGGGCACCAAAGTCGAAAGTCATACGGACTTCTACCAGGATGGAATGCCTCCGGTACTACTCGCGATTTCTGTCCTGGAACGCCTCGATACTGCGACCAGCGACCGCGTTTATATGCAGTTCAGCGAACCGATTTCGTCGCCGGGTATGGACTGGCCGGTACAGCTCTTTGCAAGCAACAAGACTACAGCTGTCGACGCTCCGACAGTCACATTCTCGAGAATTTATAACGAGTCGATGAATGTCTGGGAAATGGAAGTCGCGTTTGCTCCCGATGGCTCCTCGATTGTGACAGAGGGCATGTTCGCCCAGCTCCTCGCCAATGGCGTCATCAAGGACAAGAACGGCAACGAGGTCTCGGCGGATTGCGGACAGCCCAAGCTTCCGATTACCTTGAAGCTGATGCCCGTGCCGATGTCATACGCCGCTATCTCGGATTATGATGAGGATGGTGTTGCAGAACGCGTGTACATCGAATATGTCCGTGCCATTGACCCGAAACATTATCCCGATAGCCTTTCGCTGATATTCGGCATTACTGCTCCCGAAACTTTGTGGGTGAAGGGAACGGAACCTGTTTACGCCGCCGATGGCATGAGCGCTACACTTGATATGCAGCATCCCTTTAGCTATGGCGTGACTGCAGGTCCGTATGAAGGTTGGCTGCGGGGCGTAGAAATCTCGGGTGCGGGGCTTGTCGCACAGCATCTGGGGGCGGGTGCCTCTTATGAGAAGGATTCTGTTCTTGCCGAGGACAAGGTGGGACCTGTCATCGTGACGGCATCGATTGATATGTCCAAGTCCGACAAGTACGATATGCTGGATATGGATTTGAGTGAGCCTGTCGTGGTGGTGGATTCTTCTCGCGTGTATTACCGCGAAAAAGTTGACGATAAGGATTCCGCTGTATACAAGTTCTCGATACAGTCGCTCTCGCTCGGTGCAGGAAAGCAGTCCATGGTTGCTATTTACGACAAGGAAAGCCCGCTCGCAGTGAACGATGGCGATTTTGTCCGCTTGCAGCACAAGGAGCTTAGCGCCCTGATTGATGGCAATGGCAATATGCCTTCGATGGATGCCCCGTGGGTGCCCATCATGAGCAGCGGCGATCCGAAGATTAAGTATACAGTGACGCTCTGGAATAACGTGTCGCGTTCTGGTGGAGAATTCCGTTCTCAGGTGCAGTCTCCGGACAATATCCGCATGTATGTGCTGAACCCGACGACGCATAAGCTCGACCTCATTAGCGACGGTCAGGTGGTTGCTTCGGGAATTGACTCGATGATGATTCAGGGAGCCGTCTGGAAGATTGAACTGACCCTTCCGAGAGGGACGATGGCTGATGGCTCCGCAGCTTGGGATAGCCTGCGAGTCAAGTACAATATGCCGATTTATTCTAACCTGGGCAACTTTGTGAACCGCCTGTCCGGAAAGTTCGATGTGTCCTCTGCGGAATACCTCTCCACGAGTGGCAAAATTGTCTTCTTTGTGGAATGGGCGAATACCGAGACGGGCATTGTCTCTGAACAAGGGCGTGCTGTCGCTACGGGTGCCTATATTTACAAACTGCAGCTGGAAAATCTGTTCATCCCGAATCCGAATGCGGATGAAGAGACTGCTTCCAAGTATAGCGGCAAGCAATCTTACGACAAGACTGCTACATTTGGTATAAAGCGAGCGAAGTAAAATGTCCGAGTGCCTGTATTCCGATTCTCCGTACCTGTTGGTGCTTTCGGTACTTGCACTCGTTGTATCTCTTTATTTCCCCGTCATGCTCGAACGGAAAATGACGGTACGCCGTCTGCCCTTGCCGTTGCGCAAGATGGTCGTTGCGAACGTGGCGTGGAACCTCTGTGGTATCTTGGGAATAGGCTTCTTTAGCGGAGAGATGGACCCAGGAACTCCCGCCTATATCGGAAGGCAGCTGCTGTTTGGACTTCAGGCGCTCTGCTGGACACGTGTGGGAATCGCGGTCTACGACGTGGGCGAACTCATTTTGCTCAGTCGCCACTCTGTGCTTAAGATGGTGTCTTGGATTTTAAGCATCGTGGTAGTTGTCGCCTTGACCTGCCTGTTGATCTTTGTTCCGAACTTCATCACAGAGATAAGCGTATTCGGGTTCCACCCGTTCGAGGAGCACCCGATATTTGTGTGCTTCATGCTTGTCTATGCGGTATTCTTCTTGCCTGCCTGCATCTCGATTGTGTACCAGCTTCTGCGCGGCTCCCTTTTTTCGCTGGATCAGACCATTGCGCAGACGGGCATCTACATGACCGGAAGCTTTATCATCTTGCTAATCCTTGCGATTACATTTGACTTTGTCATTCCCATAGCGACTAAATTCGGTGCCTGGCATGGCGGGTTCCACTTTTTCATTTGGCACCAGTTCCTGATGCTTTTCCTTGCCGTTCTCTGTGGTCAGTATTATACGTCGGCGAGATTCAAGGACAAGAGTTCGTACTGGTTCTTGCAGAAGTTGATTTCAAAAATCGAGGATGGTATCATCTGCTTTGACGATGCGGGAAGGATTACCTCGGTGAACCACGGTGCATCCAAGCTTTTGGGACAGTCTCCGATTAATTTGTGCGGAAAGTCGATTAAGAGCGTGCTCCCTCCGAATTTGGACTTTTTTAGGGAGACGGTCTATAGCGATGTGCGCATGAATATCAATGGCGAAACCCATGTGATGAAAATTTATTTCTTCAGGTGCCGCCAGACGCTACTCACGGTTATGAACATAGCCTTCTTTACCGACCAGTCCAAGACACTTTTGCTGCAGCAGAATATCAAGACGCTGAACGAACAGTATGTGGAATACACCCATGACCTGGTGCGTTATCAGGACCGTTTGAACAAGGAAGCGGCTATCAAGGCGGAAAAGGAAAACGTGCTGAATACGCTGATTAACGCGCTCCCGTTCCGCGTATGGTACAAGAGTGAACTGGGCGTGTACCAGAAGCAGAACCAGCAGGACCTTGAAAAGCGCGGCTCTCGTGAGGGCGCCCGCGACAATCCCGAAGACATTTCGCCTTACGAAACGGAAGCCCGCGAAAACGGCGAAGCGAAGGTCTATAGTTCGTACGAAGACAAGGACGGCAAGGAAATTTCGCAGGACGAGGCGAACCGTCTTTCGAGAACGGGTGCCGTGGTGCAGTCGTTTGACAACATGTACATTCCGATTATTCAGCAGGGACATCCGCCTTACAAGACGCTTTGCCTTAAGGTGGATATGACCGAGCAGAGAAGGCTCGAACAGGAACGGAACATGCTGCGCGAACAGAAGTTTATTCATTCAAGACTCGAAGAACTGGGTACCATGTGCGGCGCCTTCGCCCATGACTACAATAATATTCTCGGTTCTCAGATTGGTTTCTGCCAGCTTGCTCAAGAAATGCTCCCGCCGGATCACGAAGCGAGCATGTTTATCAACGAAGCTTTGAAGGCTGCAGAACGCGGAAAGGCTTCGCTGAACGAACTTTTGAACGCTATCCGCGGCAATGCCAATGCGGCAACTCCTGCAATCGTGTTCTCGCCCTACATGATTATCGAAGACGTGGTGAAGAAAATTTCCCTTACGCTTCCGCCCAATATCGAAATCCACAGCGACGACCTCGATCACGATATCAAAGTTCGCGGTATCGTTGCTTCCTTGGATAGAATCATCAGTAACCTTGCGAACAATGCGCTTTTCGCCATGAAGCAGACGGGCGGCTCGCTCACCTTCAAGCTTTCGGCTGAAAAACTCGATTCTCAGCTGGTGACCCCTTATGCGCCGCCAGTTCCTGCGGGCAAGTACGCCAAGTTCGAAATCGCCGATACCGGCAGCGGAATGGATTCGGGCACCTTGGAACGCATTTTTGCCCCCTTCTTTACGACAAAGGCTCCTGGCGAAGGCCTAGGATTGGGTCTTTCTTCTGCCTTAAGGCTCCTAAAAGAGGGTAATGCCTACTTTACGGTGCAGACAACTTTGGGCGAAGGAACTACATTTTATCTATATTGGCCATTGGAAACTGAAACGAAGGAGGAATAGTGCCTACTATCCTGATTATCGATGACGACGAACAGTTCAACCTGATGATGACAAAAGCCTTTGAAATCAAGGGCTACAATGTTGAAACTGCAAAGAATGGTCGCGAAGCCAAGGCTTTGTACCAGAGCAAGACTTACGATGTGATTATCACCGACATCATTATGCCCGATGTCGATGGTTACGAAGTGATCCTCGACTTGCGTCGTTTGGGCATGAGCGACCGTACCATTGCCGTTAGCGGTGGTGGTCGTACCTCTGCCGAGGACTACCTGATGACCGCTCAGCATTTCGATGCTGCCGCGACCTTCAACAAACCGGTGGACTTGCAGGCCCTTCGCGCGAAGGTCGAAGAAATCATCAAGAACCATTCGTAGTAGGTCTCCGATGAATGTCCTGATCGCGGATTTGGATCAGAAATTTGTCGGCGATATCCAGCACTCTTGGTCGGTTTCAGGTACGACTTTGCTTACCTGCACCCGCGAGAGTGATTTAATGCCCATCGTCAAGCAGAATTCGATAGACCTGGCGTTTATCGAAGTTCCGTTCTTGATGCAAGAGAACATGGACATGGTGAGCTTTCTTAAGGAAAGCCATCCGGGCATTGAAGTTTTTGTGCTCTGCGACGACCGCAACTGGCAGGGGGCGGCATCGGCAATTACCCGCGGAGCGAACACCTTCCTAAAGAAGCCGCTTACGATTTCACAGTTGGAATCGACGGCGCAGAAGGTGCGTGCGCAGCAGTTGAACAAGTCCAACAACCAGCTTATGGAATCCCAGGTGCTGGACGGGCTTCTCGGAAACACTCCCGAAATGCGCAAAATTTTGAAGACGGTCTACAAGGTGGCTCCCACCAACAGTACTGTCCTTATTACCGGCGAGTCCGGTTCGGGCAAGGAGTTCCTTGCCAATGTGATTCACCGCTACAGTAAGCGCGCCGCCGAACCGTTTGTGGCGGTGAACTGCGGCGCGATACCCGAGAACTTGGTCGAAAGTGAACTCTTCGGAAGCAAGAAGGGGGCGTTTACCGGTGCGACTGCCGACAAGAAAGGACTTTTTGAATCGGCGAACGGGGGCACCTTGTTCCTCGACGAAGTGGGCGAGCTGTCGGCGGCGACCCAGGTGAAACTGCTCCGTTTTTTGCAGAACCATGAAATCCGCCGCGTGGGCGACACCCAGCCGCAGTACCTGGATGTGCGCGTTCTGGCGGCGACGAATCGCGACTTGCAAGAGGCGATGCAGGAAGGTCGCTTCCGCGAAGACCTTTACTACCGCCTGAACACCTTCCATTTGCTTTTGCCTCCGCTGCGTGAACGCAAGCCCGCGCTTCCGAACCTGATTAAGTATTTCATCCTTAAGAATAAGGATGCGCAGGGCAAGGATATCGTGGACCTGGAACCCGCAGCGCTTTACGCCCTTACCCGGTATTCGTATCCGGGAAACATCCGCGAACTTGAAAACATCATCGAACATGCGACCGTCCTTGCCGAAGGTGGCGTGATTCGGCTCGAAGACCTGCCCGAAAGCGTGCAGGAATGTGCCCGCGAGCAGACCGTTGCTATTCCCCATATCAAGGGCACAGAAGGCAAGGAAATCGAAGTGGTCGAGGCGTCCCCCGTGGAGGTTGCTGGAATCTCCTTTGAGCACGCTAAACCGAAAACGGTTCCTTCTGCATCGGAACAAGAATCCGAGGAACTCCTGCCACTCGAAGAAATGGAACGGCGGCATATACTGCGGGCGTTGAGCGTCTGCAAGGGAAACCGCACCGAAGTTTGCAAACGGTTGGGAATTAGCCGTGCCACTCTATGGCGTAAAATTAAAGAACTTAAAATTATAATGGACGGCGACGAGAAATAGTTGCCAAAGTGTTATGCCCGATTTTGATAATCAACAGAAAGCTTTTGAAGGTCGCCAGGTTCCGATGGATTTGGATGCGGAACGCTGCCTTTTGGGGTCTATCCTTCGTGACCCCGAGGTGATGGGCGAAGCCATCATGGTCATCAAGGACGAAAGCTTCTTCTATCTCGAAAAGCATCAGGTGATTTGGACCGCCCTTTGCACCTTGAATAGGAACGTGACGCCGATTGACTTGGTGACGCTTGCCTCTGAACTTGAAATCATGAACAAGCTTTCGCTGGTGGGCGGACGCGAATACCTGTTTGAGCTCATGGAAACGGTGGCGTCTTCGGCGAACGTGCAGTACCATATTGAAATCCTGCGCAAGAAGGCGACTCTCCGCAAGCTGATTAAGTCCTCGTCTGCAGTCATCAAGAATGCGATGGACCCGGCTGCCGCCCCCGACGAGGTGCTGCAGGATGCCGAACGTGATATTTTCGCCATTGCCGACGATCAGATCCGTGACTCGCTCAAACCTATTCAGGATTTCGTGTCGCCACTTCTTGATCGACTGAATAACCGTAAGGACGGCATTACGGGTATCCGCACGGGCATTACGGAACTCGACCAGCTGACAAACGGATTGCAGAATTCCGACCTTATTATCTTGGCGGCGCGCCCCGGTGTCGGTAAGACCTCGTTTGCGCTTACGATTGCTGCAAACGCGGCGATTAACTACCAGCACAATGTGGCTTTCTTCAGCCTTGAAATGGACGGTATGCAGCTGGCTCAGCGTCTGCTCTGTTCGCAGGCGCAGATTGACCAGAGCAAGCTTCGTAACGGGTATCTCAATAGCGACGAAAAGAAGCGCCTGATCGCGGCGGTGACGCCGATTCAGAGGGCGCCGCTTTATGTCGATGACAATGCGGACCTGGGCATCATGGAGCTCATGAGCAAGGCGCGCCAGCTGAAGCGCAAGGGTAAGCTTGACCTTCTGATTATCGACTACTTGCAGCTCATGAAGACTGGCAAGGAAGAAAACCGCGCCGTCGCTATCGGTGCAATTTCTCGTGGACTTAAAATTCTTGCGAAGGAAATGCAGATTCCGGTGATTGCGCTTGCGCAGCTTTCTCGTAAGGTTGAAGAAAAGGGTCGCGAACGCCCGCAGCTTTCGGACTTGCGCGAATCGGGCTCTATCGAACAGGATGCCGACATGGTGTGGTTCGTGGAACGTAAGTTCGTGCAGACGCACCGCGAAGAGGACAAACATTCGGCGGAACTCATTGTGGCAAAGCACCGTAACGGTTCGGTCAAGGATATTCCTATGACATTCATTCCGGAATATACGACCTTCTACGATGCAGCCCCCGAAGGCGAAGAGGGTGGAGAGGCGTATTCCTACGATGAAGGAGGGTCGGATTTTGGCGACTTTACTTAAGCCCTTCTTTTGGTTTGGCGAAATTATCGTCACCGGTATCTCTGCTATCGGTGAGGTGATTTGCATATTGCTGAATACGCTCAAGCAGTTGCGCTTTATCCATAAGAATCCGGTGCTTATTGTAAAGCAGATGATCTCCATTGGCGTGTCGTCGCTTCCGCTGTTGTTCGTGACTTCTATCTTTACGGGCATGGTGGCGACCGTGCAGGCGGAATTCGAATTCCATAATCTGGTTGCGGACAAATTTGTAGGAACCGCCGCTTGCAAGATGATTCTCATTGAGCTTGGTCCCTTGCTTACCGCGATTGTGCTTTCGGGTCGCGTGGGCTCCGCCATTGCGGCAGAACTGGGCTCCATGAAAGAAAAAGAGGAACTTGCCGCGTACACGGTGCTTGGACTTGATACTTACCGTTACCTGGCGCTTCCGCGTTTTATTGCGTTCTTTACGATGGTTCCTTGCCTTACGATTATTTCGAACGCGCTTGCCATTATCGGTGGATGGATTGTCTGTGTGCTTGGTCTCGATATTACCACCTATACCTATGTGACCGGAATGCAGTACCTGTTCGACCCGATGGACCTGTGGTCTGGCGTGCTTAAGTCTTTTGTTTTTGGAACCTTGATTTTCTTGTTGGGTTACTACCACGGCATTAACGCCAAGGCAGGTGCCCGCGGTGTTGGAATCGCGACGATGAGCGTCGTGGTTTCGAGCTGCCTCATGATTTTGATTGCAGATTTTGTCCTGGATGCCATCCTATTCTTCTAAGGTGTCGCTATGCCAAATGTAAAAATAGACCCGAACGATATCGCCATCCGCCTCAAGGGATTAAAGAAGTCCTTTGGCCCGCAGGATGTGCTTTGCGATGTGAATCTCGACATTCGCCGTGGCGAGACGATGGTGATTATCGGAAAGTCCGGTGGCGGAAAGTCCGTTATTTTGAAGCATATGATTGGGCTTTTGCAGCCGGATGGTGGCGAGGTGACCGTGGACGGCGTGACGATCAGTACGCCGAAGTTCTTTGACACCCATACGATTCGTCGCAAGATGGGTATGCTTTTCCAGATGGGCGCCCTTTTCGACTCGATGGACACCGGCGAAAATATCGCCTTTGCCCTGCGTGAACACCACCCGGAACTTTCCGAAAGACAAATTCAGGACGTGGTGACCGAAAAGCTCAAGATGATCAACCTGGTGCCGGAATTCCGTACCAAGATGCCGTCGGAACTTTCGGGTGGTATGCGTAAGCGTGTGGCACTTGCCCGCGCCATTGCCCTGAACCCGGAAATTCTGCTTTACGATGAACCGACGACCGGTTTGGACCCGATTACGAGTGACGTGATTAACGACTTGATTCTGGATATGCAGAGCAAACTCGGGGTGACTTCTGTGGTGGTGACGCACGACATGGTGAGCGCCTTCAAGGTGGCAGACCGAATTGCCATGCTTTATAACGGCCGCATTATCGAGGTGGGTACGGTGGATGAAATCAAGAACACCAGTAACCCCTATGTGCACCAGTTTATTACGGGTCAGCGCAAAATTTCGGTAGACGAATAGCTGGAATGTTAATTTTTGTTTAAAAAAGTCGTTTTTTCGTGATTTTTCACACGAAAATACTTACACCTGTACCACTTTCAATTTGAATAATGTATTTTTCGGTCTAAAGAGGTTTTTATATGAAACAGAAACTTTTCACCGGTTTTTCGTTGATGGCGCTTGCCGGCGTGTCCTTCTGGGCATGTGGTGAAGGTTCTATCAACAAGATGGATGAGACGGACAATCTGATGGCCATGCAGTATGGCGACCACGATGCATGGGTAAGCTTTAAAGAAGAACAGAAGGATGCTTGCAAGGCGGACATGAACTGCTATATCCAGTATCAGGGATATATCGACGGTACTGAACTTCCGCCCGAAGATGGTGTGAGCAGCTCTTCTGAAGAACAGCAACAGCAGCAACAGCAGCGTCTTTCTTCGGCTCAGGGAACCATCAATATCGATAACGATGGTCCGAAGTCTTCGGCTACGATTATTGACCCGGGCCAGACGACGACATCGTCGTCTTCTGCAGGAACCCCTGTGACGGGGCTCGGTGATTGCAAACCGCTTTCTTCGCCGATTGAAAAGGGCGGTTCGGTTGGTTGGCAGTTTGTTGGCAATACTGCTTTGTATAAGCCGATGGAATTTGCAACATTTACCTATGAATGGAATTTTGGCGAACTTGGTACGGGTTCCGGATTCAAAACGGATGCGATTACCTATCCTGCTTCGGGTAAATATACCGCTACGGTAACGGTTACGACGAAAGATGGCAACACCGAAACAAAGGTTTGCGCGGATACATTGCAGGTGAATGGTGCCAAGATTACATGTACTTGTACAACAGACTTTAAGTCGCCCTACGATTATACTGCCGGTGCAACGGTGACATGGACTGCTACATGTAGTTCTGTAGATGCAAATATCTTGGAAGATCAGTTCACCTGGGTTGGTGCAGAAGGAACGACTAATGTTGGTTCTTATACATTTACTGAACCGACTACAGTTACTCCGAAGGTCATTGCTAGAAACGATGATAATACTGAAAGTGAATTTGATTGTCCGCCGATTAAGGGAACGAATGGACCGGAAAATGAAATCAGTGCGCCGTATGACAAGTCCATGGTCGCGGGAGTTGACTATACAATTACAATCACCTCTTCGTGCCCGACAACGGTTCAACTGAATCCGGACCAGTCTGCAGGTGGTAACTGCACGGCGGTTGTTAATGGAGAATCCATCGCAATCGGTTGGGAAAAACAGATTCCTGTATCGTCTTTGACCAGTCCGTTTACTTTGAATGCTACTTGTGCGTTGGCCTCGATCAAGTGCTGGTAATCTAATTCACTTAATTTAAAAAGCTCCCTTCGGGGAGCTTTTTTTATATGTTCATGTGATGAAACTATGGTGCAAGTCCTGCCTTGATTGCTTTGACATCCGCTTCGGAAAGCTTTGAAATGCAAAAAAGCAAGCCTAAGGGCTTGCTTATGGAAGAACCTGTTCGTTGTGCTTTGGCTGCGTTTATTTCTTCTTTACGGCGTTCCACACCATGTAGCCGATAAAGAGTGCGCCAAAGGCAAGGAGCGCGATTGCAAGCTCGGAGTTGTACTTTTCGATGATGTCCTTCTGTCCGTGGGCGAGGTAGCCAAGGCCTGCAAGCACGCAGTTCCAGATGGTGGCGCCCAAGAAGGTGTACAGCGTAAAGGGCAAAAGCTTCATGTTAGCGATACCCGCCGGAATCGAAATCAGCTGGCGAATCACGGTAATGAGACGCCCCACGAAAGTAGATATGGCGCCATGTTCGCGGAAGTAGTTCTCAGCCTTTTCGAGTTTCTGGGTGTCGAGCAGCAAAAAGTGTCCGAGGCGGCTGTCGGCGAACTTGTAGATGATGGGGCGGCCGAGGAACTTTGCCAGGAAGTAGTTAATGTAGGCGCCTACGAGCGCTCCCATGCTTGCCGCCACCACGATTAGCGCGATGTTGAGACCGGAACCTGGCTGCAGCGCCTTGTACGCGGCGGGAGGTACCACCAGTTCCGAGGGGAACGGAATAAACGAACTTTCGATTGCCATCAGGAGCGCGATGGACCAGTAGTTCAGATGGGCGTTGTACCAGTCGATGATCTGGGTGTAGATGCCAGGTGCCTTGCTTGCAGCATCTGCTGCTGTACTTGCAGAATCCGTTACGTTGCCGTCAGCAAAGGCTGCTGTTGCGAACAAAGTAACGAATACGATCGCGAGAAATTTTTTATTCATGGGTGCAAATATAGAAAGTTTGACGGTACGACTCTATAAAAGAAAAACTCCCGACGAATCGTCGGGAGCAGTCAAAGGTTTGTAGCCAAGTCTATTTCTTTTTCTTCTTGGCGGGTTTCTTGCCGGCCTTCTTAGCCTTCTTGTTTGCCTTCTTCGAAGACTTCGAGTTCTTTGCCGGCTTGGCTTCTTCCTCTTCTTCTTCCTCGTCGCTGCTGTAGCTTTCCTGGACGGATTCTTCAGCTTGCGGTGCCGGTTCGCTGTAGGTTTCACCGGTCTGGTATTCGATTATGGAGTTCTGGTTGTTGGCCCTTTGAAGAGCCGCCTTAGCCTCTTCGACATACTTGCCGTTGGGGAAGCGCTTCAGGTAGATTTCGTAGTCCTTGAGGCGGTTGCCGCTCTTGACCAGTTCGAAGATGCCTGCTTCGGCTTCGTCGCGGAAGGCTCCGTTCGGATTGTCGTTCAGGTAGGTGAGGTAAGCCTTGAAGGTGTTCTGTGCCTGGATGGCGCGGAACTTGTCGTATTCGCCAAGGGAGCGCAGCTTTGCCTCGACTTCAGCCCTGCGCGGAGAGTCGGGGTAGTACTGCAGGAACATTTCCAGCATCTCGGGGTCGTTGCTAGCCATGACCTGGTCGAAACGGGAATCCTCCTGCTTGACCTGGTATTCCTTGATTTGAATCTTGCCGCTGTCGAGCGTGGCGTAGAGGGCTTCCTTAGTGGCGAGGTCTGCCGGGTGGCAGAAGGCGAGGAAGCTTTCAAGAACGTCTGCAAACTGGGTGCGGGTGTAGGCTTCGCTCATGTCGGGGAGCTTGCCGTCCTTATCGAGGTAGAAGCGGTAGTCGCGTTCGATAGCCATGCAGTCCCAGTCGCTGAGCGTGTCCTTGACTTCGCTGTACTTGCGCAGCACGTCGTCGCGGTCATGCAGCTCGTAGCGGGTGCGGCGGTCGCGTCTGCTTTCGCGGCCGAAGTCCAGCGAGAATTCCAGGCCGACGCGA
This sequence comes from Fibrobacter sp., assembly GCA_017526585.1. Taxonomy (GTDB): domain Bacteria; phylum Fibrobacterota; class Fibrobacteria; order Fibrobacterales; family Fibrobacteraceae; genus Fibrobacter. Next base: position 44,720 of record JAFXRC010000043.1, read on the forward strand.
ACAGGCCACTTGTAGGAGATTTCGTCGAACTTGAGACCGGAGTACGGGGAAGGAGCTTCCTTGTTGTCCTTCTTGCGAGCCTTGATATTTTCGTAGGGGAGGAATTCCTTGCGGACATTGATTCCCACCTTCAGGTCCACATCCTTGAAGATTTCGGTGATGCGGTATTCGAGGGCGCCCGATGCAAATGCGGTGTTCACGTAGTCGGTGTACTGATCGATGTGTCCACCAAACTTGTCGTAGAACGAGAAGAACTGGAAGCCGAAGCCGCCGAGTACACGCAGGTCTAGATCGCCGACCAAGTTGAACGAGAAACCGCCCACGACAGAGGGGGCATACATCAAGAATGTCAACTTCTCGTCGTCGAGAGGGCTGGAGTTGTCTTCTTTGCCCTTGGTCTTGTTATAGAAGTGGTACTTGGGATTGTCTTCGATGGTGCCGAACTGGATAGAGTTGACTTCCAGACCCAGCCAGAGGGTAAACGGAAGGTCGGCCTTCCAGCCGGGGGTGATCAGCGGCGACCAGAGGAAGCCTACCGATGCGGGCACGGTAAGGACGTCCTTGTCGATTCCGCCGGTAATCAAGGTGTTCGACGAGTCAGTCTTGAAATTCAGGAAAGCCGGTTCCGCCTGCAGGTAAATCTGCGAACGCCAGTGGATTCGTTCAAAATCGGCGGCATAAGAAACCGCTGCAATAAAAGTCAATATGGTAAGTAGTCTACGCATCGCTCTAAATTTAATTTTTCTTAGGCTGAAATGGGGGTGGAGGGGAAAAATGAGGGGCTTTTTGGAGCTTTTTTAGAAGGTGAGCACAAATCCGATTCCAAGAAGCAGGATTCCCCCGCCAAGAAGCGAGCCGCCGATGATCATTTTACGGTCGCCACTCTCGACCAGGTCCTTGTTTTCTTTTGCCTTCGCCTTGAAGTTTTCGCCGCCTGCCGCTGGGCGGTCCAGCTCCTGCTTGATATTGTCCGCATCGTCGTAGTCCGTGTAGGCAAGGTAGGTGAACAACGCTCCTAGCAGAATGGGGGCGATGGAGGTTCCCATCAGGGTCTTCCCGATGGTGTTCTTCTTGCGTTCGTGTAGCCATTCCTCTTGAAGCGAAAGTTCCTGCTTGTTCGTGATAGGGGATAGCTCTACGCTGACATCAGTGATTTCAGTGGGTGCGGCGTAGACGGTCAGCATGGTGTCGCGGAAGCCCGCCTTGCGGATTTGAATGGTGGAAAAGCCGGGCTCGTAAACAGGAAACTTTCCGGGAGAGTGACCGATGGGCTTGGTGCTTTTGGTGAGGGGTGCGGAACCAGCAAAAATTTCGGCGCCTTCGGGAATGGTGTTCACTAGGAGTTCCGGTCGAATCCGCTTGAGCCTGAGCGAAATTTTGGCGGTGTCGCCGGGAATGGGTTTGACGGATGTCCTGGCGCCCCATAGCTGCGTATCCATACCCCAGTAAGAGAATATCTCGACTTTTGCGGTGTCCGTGATGGCGAAGGTACAGGGACTCTTGCAGATGTCTTCGCGGTCGCGAATGGAAATGTTGGCACCGTCGGGGGTGGTTTCGATGCGTACGTAGCTCTTGCCGCTAGCCTCGACGCGCTTTGAGGCGAGGGTGTCGCCTTGGAGCTGCGCGACGAATCCGCTGAGCTTGTTCTTTGAAAGAGCGTCGCTCATGGAGTGTATTGCAGATAAATTCATCTGTGCGGCGAAGGTGGCGTACTTGGTGGAATCTTCCGCGACGAAGCGTGTCATCTGTACGGCGACCGAATCGGGAGTCCTTGCGGCGGTGATGCGTCCGATGTAGGCGGAGGCGGCACCGTGAGCGATAAGCGAATCCTTGATGCAGCTCGCATCGTTACAGTTGCTGAATTTTGTGCGAGAAAGCGTCGTGGTGGGTGTTCCGGATTCCTTAAGAAGCCGAATGATGAGCTGTTCGAGTTGGTCTGCGAGCGTGGAATCGGAACTGCGGCGTTCGAAAGAGATAAAAATGTGGCGGGTCTCGACGGAATCGAGGAATGTCGGTTCGGAAACGGTGAATGCGCTGCTGTCGTTGACGGAGGTGTCTTGAATGGCTGCGGAATCGCTTACTGTTGCGGAACTGGAATCGGGAATTGCAAGCAGGTCGTTGCCTTTCTCATCGACAATCCTTTTGAAACGGTCCTTGGGAATGCGGATGACGGTGAACTTGCCTTGGATGGTTCCCCCAAGGCTTACGGTGTCGTTCTCGATGCCAAGAAAATGGGCTGCCTGCTTCGTACCACTCACCAGCTCGACTAGGGCGGGAATTCCTGGCTCGCCATCGGCAAACGCCGCAATGCAAAATAAAAGGACAAGTAGAAATTTTTTCATGGCAAACCTAGAAAGATAAGATGAATCCGATCGAAAGGAGTGCCGCTCCGGAAAGGAACGCTCCGTAGGTGATGCTCTTTGCTGTTTTCGCGGTGTGGCGGCGGTCGGCGAACCGGTCGGCGATTTCGTCATAGTCGTCGTTTTTTATGGAGGCGTTCTTGAGGGATCGCCTGTCCTGCTTAGCCTTCTCGATTTCGTAGTAGGCGATGCCTCCTGCGGCAAGTCCGACCACGAAGGGGATGATGGAGTACTTCATCAGGCTCTTGCCGAAGTTTTTCCGGCTTCGTTTTGAAAGCTCCGCTTGTTGGTCGTCCAGAAGCTCATTGATGACGATGGGTTGTTGAGAGACGATGATGTAGGAGGTGTCCTTGTCCGAAAGCTTGACCCTGAGCGTTGTGTCGGTAAAGCCAGGATTGAACAGGGAAATGAGAATGTCTCTGGATTCGCTTTCATCCACCGTGATGAACGCGGGGGAGACGAATGCTGGGGTCTTGGCGTGGTCGGGTCGTATTTCGCCGACATAGATGTCGGCATGGTTAGGAATGGTCGAAACATGCAGGACTTTCTGTTCTGCAAGGGCGTGAGTGCATAGAGCAAAGAGGATGATAAGGACAAGTCTCATCTACATGTCCCCCTCTTTGAACGGTCCTGACACCAGGAAGAAACTTCTCTTGTTTTCGATAATCCAGTACAATGCAGGAATGTTGTTGCGCGAATAGTCTTCGCCGATAATCTGCAGCCTACAGCAGTCGTGGCAGGTGCTGCGGAACTTCAGGTAGGGCAGCTCGAAGTTGCTTTCCAAGGTGTCTAGATTCTGAACGACGCGCAGCTTTGACGGATTGATTCCCGAACCGTCGTCGTAGAGCAGGAATAGGATGGAATCGGTTATGTCGAAAGTTTCCTGGCTTGAAATGACCTGGGGTGGGGTGCGGTCTTTCAAGACGATAGTGTCGAGTGTGAGCACCGTATTCTTGGGAATGTCGACGGTCCTTGTCTCGCTCGTGTATTCCTGCCTGTGCAATTCCTGAATGTTTACGGTGAGACCCATCTGTGGTTTGACCTTGAAGATGAATGTGCCGGAGCGATCTTCGTTGGTGAGGGTCTGTAGAGTGTCCCCTGTCGTGGAGATGAGCGAAACCTTGGTTTCTATGACCGCGTTGTCCCTATAGCGGTCGTAGACAAACGGGATTTTTAGGGTGGAGGTGTCGTTCAGGATTTTTGTTGAAAAATGGAAAATTTCGGTGGAGTCGCGGTACTGCCTTCCGCTTGCGCTCTTGACAACCATCTTGATTCCCCAGTATAGTGTAAAGGAACTGTCGTAGGGGCTCAAGGCCTGCTGCGCCACGGAATCGTAGTCCTGGATGAGTGACCCGGTCAAGACGGCGTCGGCGAAACAGTCGGTTTGCCCGAGCAACTCGTTCCAGACTGAGTCGGCGTCGTAGGACATGTAGATTTGGCACAAAGCCGTCTCCCAGGAATCGATTCCTGAAACATTCCATCGCAGGGGCATTTCCTGGTCATCGGTGGGCTCCGCCTGGTTGTACCCGTTATAGGGAAACAGAATTTCGATGCCGTTAGGTGTGTTCACATGGATGCGAAAGGTGTTTTTCAGGGTGTCGTCGAAAAGGTCGGTCGTTTCGAGATAGCCGTCGATATCCCCCGGAGTGTCGAAGGTGTAACGGAACGAGTTCAGGTTGTAATAGTCATCGCCGATTTTCCAGGAAAGACCGCCGTAGTACGGCTGCAACGTCTCGTCGGTATGAATCTGCCCGCCGATGGAATGACCTGCGTAAAAGCGGAGCGACTGTCCCTGTTCCACATAAAGATCGCCGATGGGTTCGTAGTAGTTCGAAATTTCTTCGCTGTACATGGAGGATGTCGCAAAGACATACTGCGTGAGGACAGGGGCGTTCTCGTCGGCGAGGTGCTCGCCGCAGGCGAGCAGTGTGAGGGCGCTGGAGGCGAGTGCGAAAAGTTTGACTTTAGTCACTGAACACCTCCGGGAGCGTTGAATTGGGTCGGAGGTAGAAGGTCTTTTTTATCCTGTTGTTGCTGAGGTCTGCAGTGGCGATGGTGATGAACTTGACGGTCCAGGTCTTGATGCTTGAATTTTCTTCAAAGGGAACCAGCAGGGTGTCTCCCTGTAGAGAAAGATTATGTATCAGGGCATCATCAAAGAGAACATTCGTCTTGGCGAGAGAGATGCCTGCGCCAAGGTCGTGTACAATGAAGCGCAGCGTGTCGGTGATATCCAGGGTGTCCGTTGCGGAGATGCTTTCGATTGTCGGAGCCGTGAAGTCCGTTAGCAGGATGGAGTCGAGTTCGATAACCTGTCCGCCGGCAAGGCGAATGGAGAGTGTGTCGGGGGTGAATTCGTTTCGGTCTTCTGCGACCGTGATGAGTTTGTAGTTGCCCTTTGGTAACGGTGCAATGTGGAAAGTCGGGTTGTCCGACCTGGAAACATAGACATCCTGGATGAGGTTCATGGAAGAATCCATCAGGGATACTTTATAGGAATAGCAAGCTTCTTCGGAGTTGGTGAGGATTGTTCCTGAAATGGCGTTTTCGTCGTTACTTCCGTTTGTGTAGAAGTAGGCGACAATGTCTTGGTCGGATTTTAGAAGCATTTCGTTGAACGCGCTCACTTTCCAAGTGTATTTTTGCAGGGGCTTGAAACCGCCCAAATAGGAATAGCTCGCCTGGTCAAGGATGGTGTCGGCAAGAACGTTGTCGTTTTCTCCTGTCAGGGTGAAGTGGTAGGTCATTTGCCACATGGAGTCGGGGTCGATACCGTTCCAGGCAAAATGGAGCTCATTGGCCGGGTCGATGTTCTGCGTCCTTGTAGCCGGAATAAAGTGCTCGTTGTCTAGTTCGGGAGGTGTTGCGACAGTAACCGATAGGGTGTCACTCAAGGTGTCGCCGAGGTAGTCGATGAAGACGAAGGCGATTTCATGAACGCCGGGAGTGGTGATGTCCTTCTTGAAGCTGTATTCGTTTGCGAAAGGTTCGCCGTCGATGGTCCAGAAGTAACTCATGTTGCGGATGGACTTGGATGGTCTTACAGTCGTAAGAAAGATGAGTGAATCGCCGGGCTGGATGGTGTCAGACTTGGTGCTTTGCGCGTCGGATTCGAAGGAGGTCGTAATGTAGGCGTACACTTCGATTTCCTGGTTGTCCTGGCTGTCGAATAGGTACTGGTCCGAATCGCTGCAGGCAAGAACGATTAGGGCGAGCAGGGCGAAGGCTGCAATGAGAATTTTTCTGGAGAAGATCATTTGCCCTCCAGCGTGTCGATGACGAAAAATTCCCGCACCGGTAGGGAGTCCTTGTCGCCAAGGCTGTCTTCGACAAGGATACGGAAAGAATGGGCGCCTTCGCTAAAACCGGACTGGAGCACCTGATTCAGTTCGCCGACCTGGTAGCGTGTGCCGTCGATTTCCAGGACATTTTGCAGTTGCTCGTCTTCATCGTTGTCGATGGAGAGCCAAGAGAAGGTAAAGGGGGTCTGGCTGTTTCCGAACAAGGTGTCGCCGTCGGCGGGAATGGTTGTTTTAGAGAGCCTTGGCGGAGTGTTGACAATGACGGTAAATTCCTTTTCGAGGGTGCTTCCTTCGCGGTCTTCGATGACGAGCTTGTCGGGAATGAACTTCTTGCTAATAAAGGACGATGCCATGAAGTTGGTGGAAACGGCGTAGATCTTGCCACTGTCGAGCAGCTCCTCTTCGCTGTACCAGTAGTATTTGACTTCGTCTTCCTCGTTGGAGGGAATGACCTCGGCGATGAGCTCGGCTTTTTCGCTGGAATTGAGCTTGAGAGGTTCTGGAGAGGTTTCCCCGAACTGTTTTACGAGGACATCGATCTTTACAATTTTATGGGAGTCGCTGACGGTTTCGGGAATGTCTAGGCAACCGGCAAAGAAACTGCCTGCGACGAGCGTTAGGCAAATGTTCAAAAAGCACCGATTGTTCTTGTCAAATAAACTCACTGACTTAAAGATAACTATATTCGTAAATATGAGTAACGAAAATTTCGAATATAAAACCGCAATGGAACGCCTAGAAAATATTCTGGAGCGAATCGACAATTCGGAAATGGAAATTGACGAATTGGCGGGAGCCGTGCAGGAAGCGACGGAATTACTGCGTAAATGCAGGCAGATTCTCCTTGCGACCGAAAAGAATGTGCAGGAAGCCCTTTCGGGGCTGGATGGTGAAACGGAAGCTGGGACGTAGCGATGGGAACCCAGGCGAAATCGTTTGAGAACGGTGCTGTACCCGCCATGGAAGTGGCTGGGCTTACGGTGAAGTTCCCGATGCGTGGCGGGGTCTTTGGAAAGGTCCAGAGCTACTTTACCGCTGTGGACAATGTCTCTTTTACGCTGGAACAGGGTAAAATCCTTTCGGTGGTGGGCGAGTCGGGTTGCGGCAAGTCGACGCTGGTGAAGTCCCTGGTGGGGCTCGTGCCGATGGCCGCTGGCGAATATAGGCTGTTCGGTGAGAAGGTCCGCAACGGAAAGGTGCTGCTGGGCGAGGATTCGGCTGCGTCGAAGGGGGCGCAAAAAGCATGCCGCGTGTCGGACCTGGTGCAGATGATTTTTCAAGATCCGTTCAGCAGCTTGAACCCGCGGCAGACGGTCGAAGAGATTCTGACGGTGCCGCTGGTGGCGCGCGGAGTGACGGCGGCTGCGGCGAGTGCGCGCGCCAGAGAACTTCTGGAACGCGTGTCTATACCTGTGGCGGCTCTCCAGAAGTTCCCCCACGAGTTCTCGGGGGGACAGCGGCAACGCCTCTGCATAGCACGCAGCTTGATGGTGAATCCGAAAATCCTCTTGTGCGATGAAGTGACGAGTGCGCTGGATGTCTCGGTGCAGGCGCAGATACTTCACTTGCTCGACGACTTGCGCAACGAACTTGGAATCTCGATACTGTTTATTAGCCACGACATGCAGGTGGTGCGCGCCTTGAGCGACGATGTTCTGGTGATGTATTTCGGTCACGTTGTGGAACACGGTGCGGCAGACCAGGTGCTTGTGAATCCGCAACACGAGTACACCCAGAAACTGTTGGCGAGTGTGCCGACGATTAGAAGATGATAATTTACAAGTGAAGCGTTCGGGAGTGTGAACCATAGGAGATAGCATATGTCTATTGCAGAAGAAGCGAAGAAATTTCATGCCGACAAGCGTGGCAACTGCGCCATGGCGGTCGCTTACGGGTATGCCCGCGGAACCGGCAAGTCGGAGCTTGAAGCGACGGACGCCGCTCAGACCTTCCGTGGCTTTGGCGGTGGTCAGGCGCCCGAAGGCTTTTGTGGAGCCCTTTATACGGCTAAGCTCATGCAGCCTGACCATGCAGACGCTATCGAAGATTTCTTCAAGCGTGGTGCGAAAAACTGCACCAAGTGCAAGGAAATCCGCCCGAATGCGGTGATTCCCTGCAACCGCTGCGTTGAACTGGCTGGCGAAGCGCTTGATTTTCTAGACCTCTAGTCTCATAAAAAATCTATTTTTACATTCGTAAGAGAGAGGTTTTTATGTCCGCTAATCCGATAATTGTGGTTGACTACAATGCCGGTAACTTGACTTCGGTGATGAATGCGCTTGCGCATATTGGAGCCGATGCAAAATCGAGCCGCGATGCCGATGAAATTGCGAAGGCAACCCGACTGATTTTCCCGGGCGTGGGTGCCGCGGCCTCTGCCATGGAAACGCTTACCCGCACGGGTATTGGCGATGCTATCAAGGCGGTTGTACGGGCGGGAAACCCCGTGCTTGGCATTTGCATTGGCTGCCAGATTATTCTCGAAGAAAGCGAAGAAGATGGTGGCGTCAAGACTTTGGGCCTTATCCCCGGCAAGGCGGTGCGCTTCAAGGACGAACCGGGCCTCAAGATTCCGCACATGGGTTGGAACCAGGTGAACTTTACGCGCGAACACCCGATTATGAAGGGCATCAAGAGTGGAAGCGACTTCTACTATGTGCATTCGTACCACCCGGTGGTGCCTGCCGAATACGCGTTTGCCGAAACGACTTACGGTATGCAGACTTTTCAGGGAATGGTGGGGCGTGATAACTTGATTGCAACCCAGTTCCACCAGGAAAAAAGTGGCGATGTAGGTCTTGCTATGCTCAAGAACTTCTGCGATTGGAAGGTGTAGAAGCGGCATTTTTTGTAAATTTTCTATATATCCCCGTAATTGGAGAAAACTATGAAAAGATCGATTGTTATTACCGGCGGTGCAGGCTTCATTGGGAGCCACGTGGTGCGCCTGTTCGTGAACAAGTACCCGGAATACAACATTATCAATCTCGATAAGCTCACCTATGCGGGCAACCTCGCAAACCTCAAGGATGTCGAGGACAAGCCGAACTACAAGTTCGTGAAGATGGATATCTGCGACTTCGACGCGTTCTACAAGCTCATGCAGGACGAGAAGGTCGACGGCATCATCCACCTGGCTGCCGAAAGCCACGTGGACCGTTCTATCAAGGACCCGTTCACCTTCGCTAAGACGAACGTGATGGGTACGCTCTCCCTGCTCCAGGCCGCAAAGCTCTACTGGGAATCCCTCCCTGAAAAGTACGAAGGCAAACGCTTCTATCATATTTCTACCGACGAAGTTTACGGTGCCTTGAAGATGAATCACCCGGAAGGCATTACGCCTCCGTTCACCACGACGGCTAGCTCCAGCGAACATCACCTGGCCTACGGCGACGACTTCTTCTACGAGACCACTAAATACACGCCGCACTCTCCGTATTCCGCTTCCAAGGCGGGCTCCGACCACTTTGTGCGCGCGTTCCACGACACCTACGGCATGCCGACCATTGTGACGAACTGCTCCAACAACTACGGTCCGTACCAGTTCCCCGAAAAGTTGATTCCGCTGTTCATCAATAACATTCGCCACAAGAAACCGTTGCCGGTTTATGGCAAGGGCGAAAACGTACGCGATTGGCTTTTCGTGGAAGACCATGCCCGCGCTATCGACGTGATTTTCCATAACGGCAAGATCGCCGAGACCTACAATATCGGCGGCTTCAACGAATGGAAAAACATCGATATCATCAAGGTCGTCATCAAGACTGTCGACAAGCTCCTCGGTCGTGCCGAAGGTGAAGATATGAACCTCATCACCTATGTGACGGACCGCCTGGGCCATGACGCCCGCTACGCGATTGACTCCACCAAGCTCCAGAAGGAACTCGGCTGGGAACCGAGCCTGCAGTTCGAGGAAGGCATCGAAAAGACCGTGCGCTGGTACCTCGACAACCAGGAATGGCTCGATAATATCACCAGCGGCGATTACGAAAAGTATTACGAGACGATGTATAAGAACAGGTAGTTGCCAAAATGGGAAAGTTTAATTTTGTAAAAACCTCCATCGAAGGTGTAACAATCGTTGAGCCGACGGTCTTTGGCGACCATCGCGGCTACTTTATGGAAACCTACAACAAGGCGGAATTCGATGCCGCTGGTTTGAATATGGTTTTCGTACAAGATAACGAATCGAGAAGCAAAAAGGGCGTGCTCCGCGGTCTTCACTTTCAGAAGAAGAACCCGCAGGGTAAACTTGTGCGCGTGATCGAAGGTGAAGTCTTTGACGTGGCGGTGGACCTGCGCAAGGGAAGCCCGACGTTTGGTAAGTGGGAAGGCGTGACGCTTTCTGCCGAAAACAAGAAGCAGTTCTACATTCCTGAAGGCTTTGCGCATGGTTTCGTGGTGCTCAGCGAAACGGCGACCTTTGTGTACAAGTGCACCCGTCTCTACGACCCGAAGGATGAGGGTGGCTTGATGTGGAACGATCCTGAAATCGGCATCAAGTGGCCGGTGGGAAACGGCTTTGAGCCGCTGCTTTCTGAGAAGGACACGAAGAACCCGGCGCTCAAGGATTTGGGCTTCGCTTTTGAGCTCTAGTCGACTCCTTATATAAATTATCTTGGAACAAAAGGGCCGCTTTCGAGAGGTTCTTTTTCTTCTATAAGTTGTAAAATTTGTAACATTTTTTTAATTTTATCGTGATGAAACATATCCTTGTAGTTTGTACCGGAAATATTTGTCGCAGTCCCACGGGCGAATACTGCCTTAAAAAGGAACTGGGGCCTGAATTTGAAGTCATGAGTGCTGGACTTGGAGCCCTGGTGGACCATCCTGCCCATGAGCTTAGCCAAAAGATTGCCTTGGAACATGGCATCGATATGAGTGCTCACCGCGCTCGCCAGATTAATCTGGACATTCTCAAGTGGGCAGATTTGGTTCTTGTGATGGAAAATGGCCACAAGATGGAGCTCCTGCACCGTTATCCGTGGCTCGAAGGCAAGGTTTTCCGTTACGGGGAACCGCAGCGGGTCGATGTTCCCGACCCGTACCGCCGTCCTGAAAACGCCTTTGTGTTGGCATGGAATTTTATCTCTAAATTGACTCCCTATTGGGTTGAAAAAATCAAACAAAGTGAGGGCCAGGCGTAGTCTGGCTAAAAGGGTTGTGTTATGAAAAAACTGAGCATTAGTCTTTGTGCCATTGCTGCAGCTGTTCTCAGCGGCTGTGCTCTTGGACCGCAGATGCGGATGTCTGCGCCAGGGGATTCTGCTGAATATAATGGCATCGCAGTGCGTATGCATGCCATTGATCAGGGGGATTTTGGCCAGGGTGCTGTAAACGCCGATGGTTCTACCGATTTGGGTGACCTTAAGGACCTGGTTGTTGATTCCCTGCCGGATCTCGAATACCGCATCGGACCGCTGGATATGGTCCAGGTGGTGGTTTGGGAACATCCGGAACTGACATCCCCGATGGGCCAGTACCAGCCGGCGGGTCAGAAGGTGACCACGGATGGTAAGCTTTTCTACCCGTATGCAGGTGAACTCCAGGCGGCAGGCCTTACTGCCCAGGAACTCCGCACCGAGATTACGAAGCGTCTTTCTGACAAGATTTTGAATGACCCGCAGGTCGATGTCCGCGTAACGGGCTACAATAGCCGCAAGGCGTTTGTGGCAGGTGCCGTTGTCAAGCCGGGCTTTGTCGCTTTCAACGAAAATCCGATGACTCTCCCTGATGTGATTGCGGGCGTGGGTGGATTTTCGGACAAGGCGGATCCGTCTGGTATGCAGTTGCGTCGTGGCGACAAGGTCTACAACATCAACTACCTGGATGCCTTCAAGTCCAACCTGCCGCTCGAACGCATGATGGTGCAGCCGAACGACCAAATCTTTGTTCCGGCGCTCACCGAGACGCAGAAAGAACAGAAGGTCTATGTGATGGGCGAAGTCGCAAGGACCGGTATCGTGAATATCTACAGTGGCAAGTTGACCTTGGCCGAAGCCTTGGCCTCGGCTGGTGGTCTGCAGGCCCTGAACGCTACTTCCCGTGGCATTTATGTTATTCGTAATACGTCCGCAAGCCAGATTGATGTGTTCCAGCTGAATGCGAAGAACGCCATGGCGCTTGCGATGGCTGACCGCTTTGAACTGAACGCACGCGATATTGTCTATGTGGATGCTTCTGGGCTCGCTTCTTGGAACCGTCTCATCAGCCTGATCCTCCCGTCCGTCCAGACCGTCTACTACGGAGCTTTGGCCGCGCATAACATTCATGTCGTCAAGGATGACTATACCAAGTAAGGAATAGCCGATAATGATAAACCTTATTCTCTGTGGTGGTTCGGGCACGCGCCTTTGGCCCGTGAGCCGTTCCTTGATGCCCAAGCAGTTTGCTCCGCTTTTTGACGGACAGTCGCTCTTCCGCAAGACGGTGGTCACCAATTCCGCCGTGTGCGAATCGCAGTTTATTGTTTCTAACGCTGACCAGTTCTTCCTTGCTAAGGATCAGCTTGAAATGGAAGGCATGAAGGGAAGCAAGTTCCTCTTGGAACCCGTGGGCAGAAACACCGCCCCCGCAATTGCGCTCGCCTGCCTTACCATGGACCCGGAAACTATCGTGCTCGTGTCCCCGTCGGACCACGTGATTCGCAAGAAGGACGAGTATAAGAAGGTGCTCCTCCGTGCTCAGCAACTCGCCGAGGCGGGTAACCTCGTGACGTTCGGCATTACGCCGACGAGCCCTGAGACCGGCTACGGCTACATCGAAGCCGCAGGCGAAGACGTGAAGCGCTTCGTGGAAAAGCCCGACCTCGCCACTGCCGAAAAGTACCTGCTCTCCGGCAACTTCTACTGGAACAGCGGCATCTTCTGCTTCAAGGCAAAGACTTTCCTCGCTGAGCTCGGTAAGTATTCTCCGGAAATGCTCGCCGCCGCCCAGAAGGCGCTTACCAATGCGACTATTGAAGAGGGCGAACCCATCCGCATCGACCGCGAAGACATGATGGCGATTCCCAGCAACTCCATCGACTACGCCGTGATGGAAAAGTCGAACAAGGTGAAGGTGGTGCCTAGCGACATCGGCTGGAGCGACCTCGGCAGCTTCGACAGCCTCTATAACGAATACCCGCACGACGACAACGGCAACAATGTGAATCCGCGCCACATCGCGGTGGGTTCCAAGAACTCGCTCGTGATGGGAAGCCAGCGCACGATTGCGACGATCGATCTCGACAAGATGCTCATCGTCGACACCCCGGATGCCCTGCTCGTCGCTCCGCTTTCCAGCAGCCAGAAGGTGAAGAAGGTGGTGGAAGAACTCAAGCAGCGCGGTTCCGACCTCATCAACGTGCCGCAGACCGTGAGCCGCCCGTGGGGTACCTACTCGGTGCTCGAATCCACCGAACGCTACAAGATGAAGCGTATCGTGGTGAAACCGGGCAAGCGCCTTAGCCTGCAGAAGCACCTGCACCGTTCCGAGCACTGGGTCGTGGTGATCGGTACTGCCACCGTGACCGTCGGCAAGAACGTGTTCTACGTGCGCCCGAACGAATCGACCTACATCCCCGTGGGCGAAGTTCACCGTCTGCAGAACGAGGGCAAGCTTCCGCTGGTCATCGTCGAAGTGCAGGTGGGTGAATACACCGGCGAAGACGATATCATCCGCGTGGAAGACGACTTCCACAGAAACTAGTAAATAGCTGAAAACTGCCGTTTTTGGCGAAATTTAGCCGCTTGTTGCTTTTGCAACGGCGGCTTTTTTGTTGCCTTGGATTGACAATTTGTCAAGAGAACTTTTAGTTTCGAGGCGAAAATTGCCCTGTTTTTAGGGTAACTTTAAGTTGAAAAGGACTGCTTGGCGGTGGTGCGCCGGGCAAAAAGGAGTAAAAAATGGGATGCTTTAAGCTCTTGGCTTGCGTAGCCTTGGTTTCTGCCGGAATTGCTGGTGCCGTTACGGTCAATAACCCGATTATGTATGTCGATAGCCCGGACCCCTCGATTGTCCGCGTTGACGACGCCTATTATATGGTAACGACGACCATGCACTTTGCCCCGGGCGTGCCCGTCTTCAAGAGCACGGATTTGGCCCAGTGGCGCACGGTGGGGTATGCCTACCAGACTCTCACCAACAACGACCAGCAGAACTTGAATGGCGGCAAGGACGCCTACGGTAAGGGCTCTTGGGCTTCGAGCATCCGTTACCACAAGGGATTCTTCTACGTGCTGACACCGTCTTACACGACAGGCAAGACGCATTTGTACAAGACCGCCGACGTGGAAAGCGGCCAGTGGAGCGAAGTGCAGCTCCCGTTCTACCACGATCCGTCCCTCTTCTTCGATGACGACGGTACCGTGTGGGTATTCTACGGCAGTGGTGATCAGATTAGCTACGTGCAGTTGAACGACGATGCCAGCGGCGTGAAGGCCGGCGGCAGGAGCGGTAAGCTCGGCGGCGTGAGCGTGAACCAGGCGACCGGCAAGAGCGGCTATATTGTGCAGCAGGAAGGCTCGCACATGGAAAAGGTGAACGGCGAATACTACCTGTTCACGATTTCCTGGCCGAACGGTTCTTGTCGTACCGAAGTCGTTTACCGCTCCAAGAGCCTGCTTTCGGGCTATACCGGCAGGGTGTTCCTCTCCGACAACGGTGTTGCGCAGGGTGGCATCTTTGATACTCCCGATGGCAAGTGGTATGCCCTCCTGTTCCGTGATTCCGGCCCGGTCGGCCGTATGTCGCATCTGGTCCCGATGGAATGGAAGGACGGCTGGCCGGTTCCGACTAGCGGTTCCAAGGCTCCTTCGACGATTGACCTGCCGGAATCCCCGCTCCCGGGCTATGGCATGGTCACCAGCGATGATTTTGAATCCAGCGAACTTGCTCTTGAATGGCAGTTCAACCACAATCCCGACAACAAGAACTGGAGCTTGTCTGCAAATCCGGGCTTCTACCGCATTACCACGAGTCGCACCGATAGCCGCGTGGTGACCGCGAAGAACACCCTGACCCAGCGTTCCTTTGGCCCCAAGAGTTCTGGCCGTACGCTTGTCGATGGCACCGGCATGAAGGATGGCGATATGGCCGGCCTCGTTGCCCTGCAAGATGACAAGGGCTTCGTGGCACTCGCCAAGGATGGCGGCAGCTACAAGGTGGTGATGTACACCGGAAACAAGGACGGTGAAAGCCTGAAGGATAGCAAGGCGATTTCGGGTTCCAAGGTTTACCTGCGTATCGATTTCGACCTGCCGATTGACCGCGGTACAGCATACTTCTATTACAGCACCGATGGCAGCACCTGGTCAAAAATTGGTAGCGACGTGAAGCTCAATTACGACCTCCACATGTTCGTGGGTGTGCGTTGGGGCCTCTTCAACTTTGCAACAAAGCAGGTTGGCGGCTATGCGGACTTTGACTGGTTCAAGGTCGGTGTTGACGTGAACGATGAAATCTACCTCGATGGCGCTGGTTCTGAACCTGTTCCGCAGACTCCGTTCTGTGCTGCCGGTGAAAACTGCCCTGCCGTTGCGCTCCCGGGCAAGATTGAGGCCGAAAACTTCGACGTGCCGGGCAAGGGCAAGGACGGAACCTCTTACTACGATGGCGATTCCGAGAACCACGGCGATAGCGACTACCGCAAGGGCACGGGCGTTGACCTTTACAAGAAGGCGACCGGCATCATTGTGGGCTACAACAGCGAAGGCGACTGGCTCGAATACACCGTGAACGTGAAGGAAGCGGGTGATTACACCATGTTTGCGGCTGTCGCTGCGGCGGGTTCTACTTCGAGCTTTAAGCTCTCTCTGGACGGCAAGGATATCACCGAAGAAATCGCGGTGCCCGCGGCAAGTTCCGGTGAAGATAATTACGATGATTATAACAAGGTGCAGGCCAACGTGACGCTCCCTGCTGGCGAACACGTGCTCCGCTTTACGGTTGTAGGTTCTTGGCTTGATATCGACTACTTCACGTTCGTGAAGGGCAAGGACGCTACGGATCCGGAACCGATTGATCCGACGGGGATTGCCAACGCGGTTCGTTACGATGTGCAGGCTGAACAGGTTTACCGCGTGTACGGCTTGAACGGAAGCTTTGTGGGAACCGTGTTTGCAGCAAGTGCAAGCGAGGCTCAGTCCAAGGTGCGCTCCATGGTTTCGGAAAAGGGCGTGTACCTGATCAGGGCGAAGAATGGGATGGTTCGTCGCTTTATGGTAACGAAGTAAGGGCTGCAAAAAAGGAGCGAAGGATGTTTGGTATGAAAAATTTGGGCAAGGTGGTGCTTGCCCTCGCCAGTGTTGCGCTGTTTACGGGTAATGCTTTTGCAGACAACCTAACTGTAGACGGAAAATCCCGCAGCATGCTCGTGTATGCTCCGTCGGGAATCGAAAAGAATCGCCCGCTCATCATCCAGATGCACGGCATGAACCAAGATGCCCCCTACCAGAAGAATGCGGCGAAGTGGGAATCCATTGCCGATACCGCGCGCTTTGTGGTGGTGTTCCCCAACGGCGAAAACAAGGCGTGGGATATCGGTGGCGACAAGGACATCAACTTCCTGAAAACAATTATCAACGAAATGTATCAAAAATACGGAATTGATAAAAAACGTGTATATGTTTCGGGATTTTCGATGGGCGGCATGATGAGCTACCATGCGGCAAACAAGATGGGCGACATGATTGCGGCTATTGCGCCTGTTTCGGGTGGCGGAGGCGTGAATTCGCCCAAGCGCGCCATGCCGATTATGCATACGCACGGCACGAGCGACGACGTGGTGAATTACAATAGCACCGTGAATACCCTGAAGGGCTGGGTCAATGCGCAAAAGTGCTCAAGCAGTTCGCAGAAGATTAAGCCGTATCCGACGACTAAGCCGGGCTCTGCCGCGTCTCTTGAAATTTGGAGCGGTTGCACCGACAATGTAGAAGTGCGCCTGCTGACAATCGAAGGAAAGGGCCACTGGTATTCCATGGACGAGGCCGTGAGCGTGAACACGAGCGTGGAAATCTGGAACTTTGTGAAGAACTATTCGCTGGACGGTTCCAGCATTACGCCGCCGACACCTGCGATTGTCGTGCCTACGAACCGCGATGAAGTCTTTAACGGCGGCTTCGATTCGAGCGCCGTGGCTTGGGACTTGCAGCTACATGGCGATGCCGCTGCGACGGGTGATGCGAAAGATGGAAAGTACCAGCTTGACATTTCCGCTATCGGTACGCAGAATTACCAGGTGCAGCTGATTCAGCACGACCTGCGCCTTGAAAAAGACCAGTGGTACGAAATTAGCTTCGACGCGAGTGCTTCCGCGGCCCGTACGCTCGAGGTCAACGTGGAACAGCACACGGATCCGTGGGCGAGCTACCTCAAAGAAAAACAGAACTTTGATCTTGGCACGGATATGAAAACCTATTCGTTCAAGTTCCAGATGACGGCCGCGACCGATACGAATAGCCGCTTGAGCTTTAATGCCGGTGCTGCGACGGGCAAGCTTACGCTGGACAACGTCAAAATCGCGAAACTTGATGCCGCACAGATTCCCGAAGAGGATCCGGCGGCTTTGGGCGGGGTGCAGTTCATGCATGAGCAACCATCGACATTTGCCGTGTTCGATATACACGGAAGCAGGCTTGGCTTGGTTGAAATTCACGGCGCGGGTTTTGCCGATGCGCTTGAACAGGCCGGGTTCACGAAGGGCGTGTACCTTTTGCGGAGTCTGAAGGGCAAAAAGTCGCTTCTGGTGCCCGTTTCCCGCTAAAAAACGCAAAAAACGCCAATTTTTGCATAGTGCGCCATTGACAAAAAATCAATGGCGCCTTCTGTTTTGGCGGGTATTTTACCGTTTTTGGAGACTATTTTTAAACCAGTAAATCAAAAAAGTGGAGATGCAGATGTTTGGTCTAAAAAAATGCTCGCTTGGCGGGGCTGTTGCCCTTGCTTTTTGTGGTTTGGCATCGCAGGCTTTTGCTAGTGCCGACACTTTGGTGCTTACGCCCCCGCTCGGGTGGAACAGCTGGAACGTTTTCCACGAAAACATCAACGAAAAGCAGATTCAGGAAATTGCCGACGCGATGGTCGAATCCGGTTTGAGAGACGCGGGCTATGTGTTCCTTAATCTGGACGATAACTGGATGGATACCAAGCGCGATGCCCAGGGCAACCTCCAGAACAATCCGAAGACTTTCCCGAGTGGCATGAAGGCCATCGCTGATTACGTGCATAAGAAGGGCCTGAAGTTCGGCCTTTACGGCGACCGTGGCAAACGCACCTGCCACCATTACAATAGCAACTGGCAAAGCGAAAGTGGTTCCAATGGCCACGAAGAACAGGATGCCAAGAAATTGGCTGAATGGGGCGTTGATTACTGGAAGTACGATAACTGCGACTCGGATCCGAGAACGCAGGAAAAAGATTACACTGCAATGTCCAACGCTCTCCGCAATTCCGGACGCGATATCGTGTTCAGCATTTGCATGTGGGAATACAAGGAATGGATGCCGAAAATAGCGAATCTCTGGCGTACCACTTTCGATATCGGCCCTGAATGGATTTCGACTTCGTGGTACCGCGGCGTCTATGAAATTATCGATGCCAACAACAAGTACTGGCAAATTGCAAAGCCTGGCCACTGGAATGACCCGGACATGCTCGAAGTCGGCAACAGAGGTCTCTCTTACGAAGAACAGCGCTCCCAGATGACGATGTGGTCCATCATGGCGGCCCCCATTATGATTAGTTCCGACGTGCGCAACATGAGCAACGAGACCAAGGAACTCTACCTGAACAAGGACATGATTGCCATCAACCAGGACTCTCTGGGCGTTCAGGGCCACCGTATCTCTGACCAGAACGGTAAGCAGATTTGGACCAAACCCTTGAAGAATGGCGACCTTGCCGTGGCGCTCCTCAACAACAATTCCTCTACCCAGACCGTTGAATGCAACTTTGCTGACCTTGGCGTGGAAGGCGAAGTGGAAGTTCGTGACGCATGGAAAAAGAAGGACCTGGGCCCACTCTCCCACGTTTCTGTAGAACTCCCGGCTCACGGTTCTGCGCTGCTCCGCTTGGTTGTCAAGCCGGTTCCCCGTGGACTGTTCAAGGGCGAAGCTTTCGCCATTCCGGGTAAGATCGAAATGGAAGATTTCGACATTAACGGTCTCGGCCAGGGTAACACCACCTACAACGAAAATGATGCCGAAGATCATGGCGCTGAAAGCAATGGCGGAAAGAGCTATCGTGAAGGCACGGGTGTCGATATTTATAAGAAGGCGACCGGATACATTGTCGGCTACAATCAGGCCGGCGAATGGCTCGAATACACCGTGAAGGTTGCCAAGACGGGAACTTACACCATGCTCGCAGCCGTGGCTTCGGCGAACAATACTTCGAGTTTCAAGCTCTCCATGGACGGCAAGGACATTACCGAAGAAATTGCCGTGCCGAAGGCGACCGAAGGCGAAGACAACTACGATGAATACAACGAAGTCAAGTCCAGCGTGAGCCTGACCGAAGGCGAACACATTCTTCGCTTTACGGTTACCGGCGACTGGATGGATATCGACTACATCAAGTTCTGCGAAAACGAGAACTGCGAAGACGCCAGCGGCTTCCGCACGGCTCTCCCCGTTGTACGCAGCGACGCCGCCCCGCGCCTTGTCAAGAAGGACAATACGCTCTTCATCGAGAAGAGTGGCAAGCGCTTCGACCTGACGGGACACCGGATTAAGTAAACCGCGCTACGCCAAAATCTTTGCTAAAAGAGGGGAAAAAGGGAAAGGCTTTGCCTTTCCCTTTGGATTTATTGGTTGAATTTTCCCTGTTTTTTAATTTTTTTTTCAAAATCTTTTTACACTTTGACACGTAAATGTCGATAAATAAAGGTAACTTTCGAAAAAAAAGAGGCTTTAGACCATGAAATTTATCCATACTTCGGACTGGCATCTGGGCAATACGATGCATGACATTGACCGCACCAACGAGGCTTCCGCTTTCCTCGAATGGCTCAAGAATGAAATCGATACGGCTGGTGCTCAGGCGCTTGTGGTGGCGGGCGACATCTTTGACGTGGTGAACCCTTCGAACGCGGCGAAGTCTCAGTATTATAGGTTTTTGGCGTCTCTTTTGACTACGGGTTGCAAGAATGTGGTCGTGGTAGGGGGAAACCATGACTCCGGAGCGCTTCTCGATGCTCCGTCTGAAATATTGGAAGCCTTGAACATCAAGGTGGTCGGTAGCATCAACAACCGCAAAATCGAAGATATGGTGTTTGTGCTGAAGGGCTCTGACGGTGAACCGATCGGTGTTTGCTGTGCTGTTCCGTTTATGCGTGACATGGAACTGGAACAGTTCTATAAATCCGAAGAAAAAGGCGAAACCACAGCCGATGAAAGCTTGCTGAAACGCCTTTATTCGGATGTGTACCAGAGGGCGCTAGAACTGCGTGGTAGCCGAAACATTCCGATCATTGCGACAGGTCACCTGTATGCAAGCGGGCTTTCGGGTCGTGAAAGCGAGGATGCGTTGGAATCTACGGCTGTGGGTTCAGATGGCGCCACTGACGACGGTGTTCGCGAAGTGGTGGGGACGCTGGGCAACGTCGATGTTAGCGTGTTTCCGGCTGACTTGGATTACGTGGCGCTTGGCCATATCCACTATGCGACCAAGGTTGCCGATAATCCGAAAGTGTGGTATTCGGGCTCTCCGTTCGTGATGGGTTTTGACGAGGCAAACTACAAGCGTTACGTGTTTGCGGTCGATTCAGAGGCGGGAAACCTTCCGTCTATTCAGAAAATTATCGTTCCGCGAACAATCCGCTTTGAACAGTACAAGGGCGACCTCGATACGCTCAAGAAAAAGCTGCGGAACCTGGAAAAGGAACTGCTTGATTCGGGAGAAGAAACCTACGTAGATCTCCTTTTGACGAGTGGGGAGTTCGTCAATCTGACTGCGGCTCTCGAAGTCGAGGAAAAGGACAAGCATTTTGTCGTCAAGCGTCACCGCCTTGCCAGGGAAATTCTCAGGAAGGGGGTGTCGGGAATCGACGATGCCGTGGAATCGACAAAACAGTACACCAAGGAAGACTATTTCAGGATGCTGATAGCGAAGAATATGAATGAAAACGGTGATTCTGAACAGGTCAAGGCGCAGTACGAAAAGTTTATCGGACTTTTCAACGAAGCGGTGAACAAGGCTCACGAAAACGCATAAGGGGGAGAAAGTATGAAAATCAAGAAACTCGAATTCAGCAATATCAATTCCCTTGCCGGCGAATGGACTATCGACTTCGAAAGTCCCGCATTTGCAAATAAGGGTATGTTCTGCATTGCCGGTCCGACGGGTTCCGGAAAGACCTCCATTCTCGACGCCATTTGCCTTGGACTTTACGGGGCGACACCCCGACTGGATGCCATCAAGGGAACGTCCAATGAATTGATGACATACGGTGCCATGAGTTGCTATTCCAAGGTGACTTTCGAATGTGGCGGCGTGGTGTATACCGCTCATTGGGCACAACACCGTGCCCCGAGAACGGGAAGGCTCCAAAACTACAATTGGGTGCTCACGAACGAGACTGCGGGGACGCAGGTGTATGCTTCTTCGAACCAGTCCGATTTCAAGAACGTCATTGCGAAGGTGATTGGTCTTGATTTCGATCAGTTTACCAAGTCGATGATGCTTGCCCAGGGGGAATTCAACAAGTTCCTGAAGTGTAAGGAAGGCGAACGTGCCGCAATCCTTGAAAAGCTTACCGGCGACAGTATCTACCGCAAAATTGCCGTGGCTGTTCATGACCTGTACGAGGCGGCCGACGATGCGGTCACTAATATCGAAAACAAGATGGAAGGCGTTCATCTGCTGAGCGAAGAGGAACTTGCGGAGTTGAACGCGAAAATCGATGGCGCCAAGTCGGCGCGAGATGAATTGAATGCCTCGCTGGAGCGTTGGGGAAAAATTTGCTCGTGGTATGATTCTTCGCGGGACATCGAAAAGCGCTTGAACGAAGCGAAAAATTCGCTTACCAAGGCTGAACACCGAAGGGACGAGTTTGAACCGAAGCGTGATCGTCTCTCGCGAGCTCTCTTGGCGCATGACGTAGAAACGCTGTTTGCCGAATTTGATTCTGTCCGCAAGGCCCTTGCTAAAATGGAAGGGGAGCTTGGGGAAAAAGAGAAAAAGCTTCCGGAAGCTCAGTCGAAACTTGAAAAGGCGGCCGAGGATAGCCTTGAAAAACAGCAGGCTCTTGAAAAGCTCAAGACGGAATATTCCGAAAATGAAGCGCTGTGGGAGAAAGTGTTTGCCCTTGACGGCGATATCCGAAACGCACACCAGAAAGTGGACGAAACGAAAAAGAGCGTGGCGGGAATCCAGAATGAGGTGAAGGCCTTTAAGGACTCTATCGACGCTTCGGAAGCGAAAATCGCGGAATTTAGTCGACTGCTGAATGAGGCCGAGGACTATATCGCGGCCCACCAGAAGGAAGAATCCATTGATACCGAGTTTGCACTCCTGAAAACGCAGGTGACTGACTGGAAATCGAAAAACCAGGCTTGTGCAGCTCTGCTCAAAAAAGTGGACGATGCGAAGAACGAACTGCAAAAATTTGATGCGACGCAGCTTGAACAGAATAGGAACCTGCAAAAGGTGCAGGAGTATCTGGATGCACACCAGGCCGATGCGGACTTGGTGAATGTCTTGCCCGAGATGAACGGCTGTGTTTCTGATGCGGAGCGTCATCACAGTGAATCTACGCGGCTGCAGCAGGAAATCGGTGAAAAGCAGAAAAAAATCGAAATGACTGCGAAAACTCTCGATGAAATTCGCGGGAACCTCTCGACCCTGCAAATGGAAAAGGAGACAATAATCCAGAAGGATATTCCGGTCGTTGTCGAGGAGTTGCGCCGTAACCTGAAACCGGGTGAGGCGTGCCCTGTTTGCGGGTCGTTGGAACATCGTTCCTGCGAAAAAAATGTCGAGGTGGCGAACGGAGCAAATAGCCTGAACGACTTTGCGGCCAAGTTGCGCAAGATTAATGCTGAAATGGAAAAAGTCCAGCGGAACTTGGATAGTCTTGAAGGCAATCAACGTCGCGACGAAGAAGTAGTTCGTGAAAATACGCAGAAGGCTGAAGATGAGGCGAAGGCCGAAGCACAGTCGCTTGCGACCTTGAATGCGAAACTGGAGCCCTGGGAAAAGTCGGTGACTCTTGAAACTGCTCGTTCCGTTTTGCAGGAATTGCTGAAATTGAAGGATGCGTATCAGCAGAACAAGGCTCAGGCGGAAACCTTGCAGAACGAAGTCAACCAGGCGGCGGTTCGTCGTGCGACTCTTGAGTCGGCGGTGAATACGGCGCAAACTGAAGCCGAGAAGGCAACGGCAGAAGTTGATGAACTTTCTCGCAAAATCGAGACTGCGCTTTCGATCTGGTTCTCGAATGTCCGCATGGAAGATGTAGATGCCCTGCTCTTGCAACTCGAAGGGAAACGTGCCGACTGGAAAAAGGCGAAGGATTCGCAGGCGGAAAGCGGAAAGAACCTGGAACTGGAGAATTCGGCTAAGTCGCAGAATCAGAAAAGCCTAGACCAAGCGACTCAGAAGCTGAACGAGATGGAAGACCAGCAGAAGACCCAACAGGACGAATGGAATAGGCTTATTGCGGAACGCGCAAAGCTTTTTGGCGAAAAGTCCGTAGAAGAGGAACGCAAAAAGGCCCGCGAACAGCGCGATTCCGCCGAAAAATTGGCAGAAACGGCGAGAAGCGAAGAACAGAAGCGTCGCGAAGAAAAGAATGCGCTGGATCTTTCTATCGCAGATTTGAACGACCGTATTGCGAAGGCGAAACCGGATATGTCGCAGAAACAGACCGCCTTTACGGAGGGGCTTGCTTCTAAGGGCTTCGCTAGCGAAAATGAGTTTGTCGCGGCACGGATACCCGAAGCGGAACGCAAGAGTCTTCAGGACGAACAGAAGAAGGTTGAGAGCGATTTGACTGCTGCAGAGACCGCTGTCAAGACTTATGGCGACCAGCAGAAGGCTCTGCAGGACAAACGCGATTTCGAAGAATCCGAAGATGTCGCAAAACAGAACCGCGAAACTTCGAAAACCAAGCTTGAAGAGCTCAACCAGAATCTTGGTACCTGGACGCAGCAGAAAAAAACTGATGATAGTTCCCGCCAGAAGTTCAATGCGATGCAGGCGGAACTGGATCAGCTTAAAGAAAAGCGAACTGATTGGGAACAGATGCAGCACTGGTTTAACGGCAACAGGCTTGACACGGGTAACGGTGATGTATTTGTCAAGTTCATCCAGACCATTACCCTGCGGGCCTTGCTGAAAATCGCTAACGGCTATTTGCACGATATGTTCCCGCGCTACGAAATGATTGCGGAAAGGGATTCGCTGAACATCCAGCTGATTGACCATGACAATAGCGATGCTGTGCGCCCGATCGACAATATTTCCGGCGGTGAAGGCTTCTTGGTGAGTCTTGCGCTTGCGCTGGGCATTTCGACGCTTGCAAGCCGGAATGTGAAAATCGATTCCATGTTCCTGGACGAGGGCTTTGGAACGCTCGATTCCAAGATGCTGCAAGAAACGGTGCTTGTGCTCCAAAAAATGCAACAGGAACGGGGCAAGTTGCTGGGGGTCATTACGCACCTGGACGTGGTCAAGGGCGAACTGGGCGCTCGCATCGATGTTACTCCACGTGGCGGGCGGAGTGTCCTTAGCGGAGCAGGCGTAAGCTGAAAATGGGGGCTTTAAAAGCCCCTTTTGACATTTTTTCAAAAGAATTTTCGGTATAGGCGGTTTTTGTGGGGGCGGAAAGATTATTTTATTGATTGGATAAATGTCTTTTCGAGAACGCGCCTATGCTGAATATCAACGAAATTAGCGATTACAGGGACTTGCTTAAGAATTATTATACCCAGCGAAAGCTGGATATGCCCCTGTATTCCTACAAGATGATGGGGCAGAAGCTGGGGCTCGATACGAGCCAGATTTTCCGTGTGCTGAACAAGGAACTGCATCTGCCGAATCACAGCATTCCCCTGGCGAAGGACCTGTTGGACCTGAAGGGGCGTAGCGGCGAAATTTTTGAAATCCTGGTGGCGGCGGCAAAGGCGAAGTCGCAGTCGAAGAAGGAAAAGCTCTACAAGATGGCGCTTTCGCTGCAGGATGTGGACCTGCGCAAGTTCAGCGCGAGCGAGTACCTGTTTTTAAGCAAGTGGTGGATTCCAGTGGTGCGGGCGCTGATCGAGATGAACGGGGGCCATGCCGAGGTTTCACGCTTGGTCAAGCAGATTACGCCCGCTGTTTCGGAAGACCAGGTGCGCGAGGCCATCGCGGTTCTCAAGGATTTGAAGCTGATTACGCCCCTTGCCTCGGAACGCTATGCTGCGACAACTGCTAACTTTACATCGGCGGGGTCCCCGACAAAGACTGCCGCTATTCGCAGCTACCAGAACCAGCTCTTGGCGCTGGCGCAGAACGCGCTGATTGCCGTGGAGCCCGCGAAGCGGAACATCTCTTCGCTGCTGGTGGGTGTGGACGATGAATGTTTTGATGACTTGAATGAGATGACCCTTGAATTTAGACGCCAAGTGCAGAAGAGAGTGGCTGAAGTGAAGGAAGTGAATCGTGCGATGCAGTTCGTATTCGCCTTTTACCCGGTTGCTGAAGTAGCAAAGGAGACTAAGGGCTCACAGGCTAAAAAAGTGGGGGTGAAAAGATGAAGAATTTGCTTTTATTCCTCGCTGTATTTGCGTCGTTTGCGTTTTGGGCCTGTTCCAATGAGAAGGACGTGGCTGGAATCAGCACGGTGGAGACGGAAAACGCCTTCTTGATTCAGTTTGTCCGTGGGGATTCGCTGCCTGCGGCAAATGTGGTGGCGCGTATGCGCTCGGTGGAGTATGTCCGGAGTGTCGAAGAGGGTGGCGCCGCGGGTGGTGCTGCCGAAAATGCCGGCGACAGTCCTGCGAAGGCCGAATTTTTCAGCGAATTCGTGACGGATTCCCTGGGCTGCATTCGTATCGACAGCCTTGCTGTCGATGTGGCGACGCTTGAAGTGGTGGATGCTGGCGAAGGCCTGTTCAAAAAGATTTCAGCCGAAGACATCAAGGACGGAGATTCCGTGCGGTTTGTCTTGGAAAAGACGGGAAGTCTACGCGGAAAGGTGCATTTGCCCGAAGGGGTCGACCATGCCTGGGTTCAGGTGTACGGTTCGGATCGTCTTGTCAAGACGGACGCTCAGGGTTTCTATGCGATGGATTCGTTGCCGCCATTTGAATATGAGTTGCGTTACATTGTAGGCGATAGCGTGGTGGAGGGGTCGGCTACGGTCGATGCCGCCAAAGAAACTTCGGCCTATGTTTACGCGTTCGAGCCGGATTCCGTCAAGATTCTTGATTTCGAGTCGGACAGCGCGGAATTTTTCATTACCGATTTGGGAATCTCGGTGGAAGGCTATATGCGCGTCACCGACACGAACGTGGTGACGACGCCGGATGTGGATGCAGGTGTCGCAAGCTTTATCGAAGATGCGGGCGCTGGACGCGAAGGCCGAGCGTTGCATTGGAAATCCTCGGCTGCAGTGGGTAAGTGGTCTTTCTTTGGTACCTGGATTTGCAAGGAGGAGTCTCCCTGCGATATTTCGGCGACGGATTCCATCGTGTTTTACGCTC
Source organism: Fibrobacter sp. (assembly GCA_017526585.1). Taxonomy (GTDB): domain Bacteria; phylum Fibrobacterota; class Fibrobacteria; order Fibrobacterales; family Fibrobacteraceae; genus Fibrobacter. The sequence continues at coordinate 71,048 of JAFXRC010000043.1, forward strand.
GCGGAACTGGTGTCATCTCGATTGCCTTTGAAACTCTGGGAAGTTCAAATGTCGAAGGTAAAACCTTGGCGTATGACACCCTTGCCACAGATGGTGAATGGAGCCGCCGCGTGATAAAGCCTTCGAACTTTAAGCCTCGCGATGACCTTTACGGAAACCTCGGCTGGGATGTCATCAGCAAGGCGCTGACGACGATTTCGATTGCCGCCTACGACGATACGGAATTCTGGATAGACGATGTCGTGCTCTACGGCGTCAAGCCCAGTAACTTTGTTGAGCGTTAGTTCCCGGACACCCCTTTGAAATTTTGACAAAACTAAATCCCCGAATAGGGGATTTTTTCGTGCTACAGGATTTAATTTTAGATTGGTTGGCTTGTGCTGGAAAAAGGATGGTACGAGATGTTTGGAATCAAAATCAATCGCATGGCTTGCGTTGCCCTTGCTGCAATGGGATGTTGGTATGCTCAGGGGCATACGCAGGACCTGCTTTACCCCGACATGTTCGCCTTGGGCGATGTGCAGCTGCTCGATGGTCCGCTGAAGGAGCGCCAGGACCTGAATGTTGAAACGCTGCTCGCCTACGATACGGACAAGCTGATTGCGCCGTTTTACGAAGAGGCGGGGATGAAGCCGAAGGCTAGCAAGTTTTCGAACTGGGCGGGTCTCGATGGCCATGTGCTGGGGCATTACCTGAGTGCCTTGGCGATGCAGTATGCGGCAACCGGCGACGAACTCATCAAGGAACGGCTGGAGTATGTGCTGAGCGAACTCAAGACAATTCAGGATTACAATTCCAGGGACAACAATTTCAAGGGTTACCTGAGCGGCGTTCCGAACGGGAAGCAGATGTGGCTCAAGTTCAAGAGTGGAAACGCGGGCGCACAGAACGGCTATTGGGTGCCGTGGTACAACATTCACAAGACTTTTGCGGGCCTCCGCGATGCCTACATTTATGGCGGCTATGAACAGGCGAAGACGATGTTCCTTGCCCTTTGCGACTGGGGCCTTACGATTACGGGCGGTCTCAACGACAACGCCATGGAATCGATGCTTGGTACGGAACATGGCGGCATGGATGAGGTCTACGCCGATGCATACGCACTGACGAAAAACGAAAAGTACCTGAAAGAGGCCAAGCGCTGGTCGCACAAGTGGCTTTTAAACGCGATGGCGGCTGGGAATGATAACCTGACGAATATCCACGCGAATACGCAGGTGCCGAAAGTCGTGGGTTTTGCACGTATCGCGGAACTCACGAACGATGCCACTTATGTAAAGGGCTCCGAATACTTCTGGGATCGCGTGGTGAACAAAAGGAGCATCGCGATTGGCGGCAACAGCATTTCGGAACATTTCCCGGCGCTCGACAATCACAAGAAGTATGTGGAGGAACGCGAAGGACCGGAATCTTGCAACACCTACAATATGCTCAAATTGACGGAACGCCTGTTCAATATGGACCATGACGCCAAGCAGGCGGACTTTTACGAACGTGCGCTCTTTAACCATATCTTATCCACAATACATCCAAAACATGGCGGGTACGTGTACTTCACTCCTGCGCGTCCCCGCCATTATCGGGTGTATTCCAAGGTGAATGCGGCCATGTGGTGCTGCGTGGGTTCCGGAATGGAAAACCCGACGAAATACAGCCAGTTTATTTATACGAAGGACGGCGACGACCTTTATGTAAATTTGTTTGCTGCGTCGCTGCTAAATTGGAAAAATAAGAAGGTAACTATTAAGCAGGAAACGGCTTTCCCGAAGGGCGAATCGGCGAAGTTTACCGTGACAGGTAGTGGCAGTTTCGATATGAAAATCCGTCACCCCTACTGGGTAAAGGAAGGCGAATTCAAGGTTGTCGTGAACGGCGATACCGTCGTGAAAAAGTCAGAGCCCTCCAGCTATGTTTCTGCGGGAAAATCGTGGAAGTCGGGCGACGTAATTGAGGTGCTGTTCCCGATGTACACGCACACCGAAGATTTGCCGGGCGTGAGCGACTATGTGGCGCTTTTGCACGGACCGATTGTACTTTCGGCGAAGACCGGGACCGAAAATCTGAACGGCCTTGTGGCCGATGACGGTCGCTGGAGCCATATTGCGTCGGGCGCGTTGCAGTCGCTGGATCAGGCGCCGATGCTTGCGAGCAAGAAGGAAGAAATCCCGTCGAAGGTAGAACCAGTGAAGGGCGAACCGATGCACTTTAAGGCACCGTATCTGTTTGCAAACAAGAAGGATGCAAACCTGTTGCTGGAGCCGTTCTACGAAGTGCATGACGCCCGCTACATGATGTACTGGATGGTGCTTACAGACCCCTCGATTCTCGAACGCCTGAAAAAGGAGCAGGAAGAGGCTTTGGCGCTCGACGAGAAGACTGTAGATAAAGTGGCGCCCGGCGAGCAGCAGCCCGAAGTGGACCACAAGATGAAAACGGAAAATTCTTCGACGGGAACGCATCAGGGTGAATTCTACCGCGACGCGGGCAAGTGCAGCGGCGGCGATGGCGGACTCATCAGCTATGAATTTGAGACGAACAGCGAAGATTCGCTGAGCCTGATGGTTCGCTACTGGGGCAATGAGGGCTGTACCCGCGAATTCGACATCAAGATTGATGACGAAAAGCTCGTGACCGAAAATATCTCGGGCAAGTGGAACAAGGACGAATTCGTGAACGTGACTTACCCGATTCCAGACAATATGGTGAAGGGTAAGAAGATCGTGCGCATCTCGTTTATGGCAAGTTCGGGAATGGTGGGCGGCATCTATAGCGTGCGTCTGCTGCGCAACAAGCCCAAGCCTGAGGAACCTCCGCAGGTAATTGCCGCGAAGCCGGTCGCTCGCCCCGATTTGAAGGCGCGCATTATGGGCGGCGAACTGCAGATTGCGGTAGACAAGCCGCTTTCGCAGGGTTATACCGCTCGAATCTACGGCGTGAACGGTCGCCTGGTCAAGTCGCATGCACTGCCGGCGGGGCAATCCGCCTTCAGCATCGGCATCGCCGACATGAAAAGCGGTACGTACATTCTGAAAATCCAGCGCGACGGTTTCAGCTACGGCACCACGATTTTCAGGAAGGATCGATGATAAATCATACCACTTGGTAATTGAGTCGAGCCCGGTTGAGTCGGGCTTCTACTGTTTATGCTAAAAATTTCTCAAACAGCTCTGCCATAGGTGCGGGACTGCTGAGTAAATTCCCGTTTTGCTGCAGGTTCTGCATTGAAAAACGGAAACGGTGCTTTGGGGAAAACTTTTCGTTATACACGGTAAGGCTCTTGCCGCTGATGCAACTTTCCGCCTTTACTTCGATTGGTATAATTTCGTCGTTCCATTGTATGACGAATTCCACTTCGGCTCTAGAATCTGCAGACCAATAATACGGATTGGAGTCAAGTATGGGTAGTAATGATTGCAGTACGGCGTTTTCTGCGAGTGCGCCCTTGAATTCGGTGTAATTTGCCACGGGATCCATGATGATGCTTGCCGGTAGTTTTGCTAGTCTTCTCAAAAGTCCGCAGTCAGAGGAGTAAACCTTAAAGATGTTTGACTCGGCGTAAGCAGAAAGCGGCATGGATGGCTTTGTGATGTTGCATACTCGATGTATCATTCCGGCGCTTTCTAGCCAAAGCAGGGCGTCTTCGTAATCCTTGGAACGGGCTCCGGGGCGTACTACCTTAAATATGAACTTGCGGTTCTCTTTTGCAAGCTGTGATGGAAGGCTTTTCCAAATGGCCTGAATGCGAGGAATTTCTTTTGAGTCTGCGTATTTAGAAAAATCAAGTTCGTACATATCGAGGATTCCCTGGAGAATTTCGTCGATTGCGACGGCACCTTTGTTTTCTAGCATAGCTTTAGCTGCTTCTGGCATACCTCCGCAAATCATATAGCGCTTGTATTCGAGAATTAGTTTATTCAATATGATGGACGGTAGGTGCTCGGCTTTGGTCAACGAGTTGACAAACTCAAATGTTTTTTCGTCGGATGTCCGCAAAAATTCCATAAAGGAGATGGGGTGCATTCGAACTACCTTGACTTTTCCGACAGGAACGGTCATCTTGCGTTTGCGGACGGCGACTCCTAGGAGAGAGCCTGCTGCGATAATATGATAATTCGGAGCGTCTTCGCAGAAATATTTGAGGCTGTTCAAAGCTTCTTCACATTCCTGTATTTCATCAAAAATTAGAAGTGTTTTTCCTGCAATTAGGGGAACATTGGTATAAGAAGTAAGCTCGTGGATGATTCTTGCTGGATCCTTGGAGGTTTGAAATGCTGTCTTGACTTCGGGCTGCTTGTCGAAATTGAAGGTCGCAGTATACTCAAAACATTCCCTGCCGAAGGTCTCGGCGGCCCATGTTTTTCCTATTTGACGAGCTCCCATAAGCAGTAAAGGCTTGCGTTCTGCGTTGTCCTTCCAGCTTTTGAAAAAATTTATAATTTCTCTTCTGATAATCATAGTTTGACATTATTTGGTGCAGATTTGTGTATTGAATATACATTTTTTTGCACCAAAAAGTGTGTTTTTTTCAAAAAAGGCCGAAAATCTCATAAACAATTGACTTTTTTTCTTTTTTGGTTACATTTGGTGTAAGATCAAATAAAAGTTCCCGTTCTCGTTGGATATGTGGAAAAGGCTGTCGATGACTATGAAAAATAATGTTCTTCTTGCGTCCTGTGGTCTACTTGCTGTTACCCTTGTAGCTTGTGGTGGTGAATCGGGTGGTTCTCCGACGCAGTCAAATTCTGAAGGCATTCAGAATGGATATAATTCTTTCGGAAATACTTTGACTGATTCTCGTGACGGTCAGGTTTATAGAACTGTAACCATTGGTGAACAAACCTGGATGGCTGAAAACCTGAACTATGCAATGGATGGTAGCTATTGCTATGATGACGATCCTGCAAATTGTGCTAAATATGGAAGACTTTATACATGGTCGGTTTCAAAAACTGCTTGCCCTTCAGGATGGCATCTGCCTACAAAAGATGACTGGTGGACTCTGTTCGATTTGGTGAATGAGGCCTATCCTGATAGTGCCAAATGGGCTTTACTTGCGAAGGGGTATGATCACTGGCCCAAGGCGTTTGACGCCTATGGTTTTTCTGCCTTGCCTGCGGGTGAGGGTGGCTTTTATGGAGAATTAACTAGGAACCTTGGGTACAAGTGGCTGAACCATACGGCTTTTTTTCAGATATCGACTTCATCTTGCTCGGTTTCGTGTGATCTTGTGTGCTTAGATGATGACTGCGCAGCAGTGTTTTTGCCAAACAATAGTCCTACTAGCGCGCTTTCGATTCGTTGCCTAAAAAATGATGCATTCTATCAGGAGCCTTCCCAATCGTCTGCAAAATCGAGCAGTAGTTTTGAAATTTCTTCGAACTCTGCAGAGGACTCCTGTGTCGATTCAAAATCGGTTTCGTGTCCCGAACAATCTGAATTAGGCACAATTTGTGATAATCGTGATGGCAAAATATATAAAGTAGTAACTATTGGTACGCAAACATGGATGATTGAAAATCTGAACTTTAGTTCTTGTGATATTAAAGGTTTTTGTTACGATAACGATCCTAATAACTGCAACCAATATGGTCGCCTCTACTCTTGGACTGATGTGATGGGACTTGATAAATCTTACCAGAATAAATACTCCAATCTGACAGGTTTGCAGCAGGGTATTTGTCCCCAAGGATTCCACATACCGTCTAATGTTGAAGTTGATGAGTTAATTACTTTCGTAGATGCAAATGGCGGTGATGCTTATCTACTTGCGATAATGTTCGGTGGAAAAAAATCTTCTTCGGACTTTAGTGATTTAGACAAAAAGGCTTACTTTTGGACTACTGATGAAGATCACTCGGATTTCGGTAGTCCGAACAATGTCATTATCTGGACTTATTCGGAGGCTTTCGGTTTTGGTGGTGGTTCCGTATTCAAGGACAGTGGACTTTCTGCCCGCTGTGTGAAAGACTAAATGTTTTCTACAATAATCAATTTAAATAGGCCAAAACATATGAAAGATGAATCCTACATTTCTATAAAACTTCCTAGCTTGGAGGAATTGATAAAGCGAGAACCTTGTGTTTGTTTGAATATTCGAATGGAAAATGATAGTGCTCCTCCGTTCTCTCAAAAAGCGATAGATTGTGCAAAAGGTTATGCTGGTGAAAAAGGTGTCTACGTTCATCTTTGGAAGAAACGTGCAGGAGTGTTTGTTGTCCGATATGTTGGTCAGACAAGTAAATCTTTTAGAAAACGGTTGAATTGGGAATTGTCCTTGCAACATAAAGCCTGTTCAAAAGAGTTTATTGAAGGCATGAAAAGACATGTTAATCAAAAAGACATTTATACAGTCTTTTTTAGCGACGAAGATATCGTTAAAATGATTACCGCATCTAAAAAAATCGAAAAACAAAAAGATTCGCTTCGGTTGCTTTTTGAACAAGCTATGGTTATTGCTTATAAATCTAAGGATTTGTTAAATGTTCATAAAGGGTAATGAAATGTTGAAGCACCTGTCGGTCATCGTTATAATTGCTTGTGCTTTTATTGTCCTGAATGCGTGTAGCGGCTATGGCGATGGGGGTACGGGTGCTGGTTATGGAACTGGCAACACTGAATGGGACTATCAGGAGCAGAATAATTCCGAAGAGGCTGCTTCGGGAAAAATATGTACGGTAAGTACGGATTATCGCACCTATATTCAGTCAAATTTTAAGAAGGCTTATATTGAAGGGCGTCTTATAGATGGATGTGGAGTGACATCCTATCTCAAAAAAAGTGGAAGCCGTATATCGATGTCAATATCATACAATGGTTGTCCATCAAGCTATATCAATTCTCAATGTAATGGATTGAAGTCCGCTGCCAAAGAAGATTCAGAATATGAAGTTGCTGTTTCGTGTACGAGTAACACAATTGAAGCTGTTGTTCCGACAGCGGCTGTGGTTGGTGACGAGACTTTTAGTGATTATGCTGAATATTTAGTGGATGTCTGTAAGCAGGCTAATGAAAAATTATGAAAAAATAACTAACCCCCTTTGACAACTTGTCAATAGAATCTCCTTTTAGGGGGTTCTTTTTTTGTGCTTTTTAAGGTAATTTATAGCTAGGTTAGTTTGGCGGGAGGAAAGGAAGGTGTCATGATGTTTGGTTTTAAGGTCAGGCAGGTTGCCTGTGGTATTTTGGCTGCAATGGCCATTTCGACGGTAAATTCTTTTGCCGTTACGAGTCAGTTCCGCGGTGTCAACTGGGCGGATAAGCGCGATAATTTTGTGTCTGACGTGCTGGTGCTTTCGGGCTTAAGCCTTTCGGACAATTACCAGTCGGCGTCGGTGGCTGCCGAACGCGTCATAGGACAGTTCCAGGAGCTGTTCGGTACGAACAGCGTGCGCATGCCGGTGAACGAACCGACGGTTCTCAAAGCGTTCGATATGTATTCCGGCGCCTTGGATGTGGCTCTCAAGCATGGCCGCCTGGTGATGGGCTACTGGGGCCCTGCACAGCCCTCTGGTCCGAAGAACATGGACGACTGGTGGAAAATGTGGGCGAGAATCGTCGAAAAGTATGGCGATCATCCGAACGCCTACTTTGAAATTTTCAACGAACCGCACATGTACAGCAAGGACGAACTGCGAAACTTGTATGCAACATGGCTTGAAAAGTTCCCGAATGTGCCGCGCGACCATATTCTGCTCGACGGTTCGGGTCTTGCCTGGAACGTACCCGACATTGCCGATGACCCGCGTTTCGAAGGCTGCCTTTTTGCGGTGCACGAATATACCTTCTGGAACATGAGCATTACCACCGAACAGGGCTGGAAAAACAGCTTCAAGGGCAAGGTGGGCAAGTACATAGACCGCACGGTGTGTACGGAATGGGGCGGTGCCATGAGCCCTGGCGACAAGGCGGGTGTGCATTACGACTACATGGACTATAATTCTACTCCGACCAACTACTTCATGGCTTACATCCGCGGCATGTCGGACCAGCTGCGCGAATGGGAGATGGGCAGCTTCTACTGGCCGGGGCTTCGCGATGGCGACTGGTACAGCATGACCAAGCGCACCGGCGAAGGGGCGAACATCAAGCTTGAAATCGTGAATCAGTCGGGCGTGGACCGCATGAAGATGGCCTGGGCCGACACGGTCGAGACCAATCCGCCAGAGCGTAAGGCGTATGGCGGCGAAGCCGCAGCGATTCCAGGTATCATCGAGGCCGAAAATTACGACGAGGGTGGTAACCGCTTCAGCTTCTACGACAAGGATGCATCCAACAAGGGCGAAACTTATCGCGAAGACGCCGTGGATGTTGTGACCCTCGATGGCGCGACTTGCAACGGTGGCGCTTGCAAGGGCTACGCGATTGGTTACACCGAAGCGGGCGAGTGGCTTGAATATAGTGTGAAAGTCGCTGCCGATGGCAAGTACGGCGTTCGCGCGAATGTGGCGACGGCTTCTGAGACTTCGAAAATCCAGCTGCTTGTCGACGGAAAGGCTGTTAGCGATACGGTTACAATCGAAAAAGTCGACACGACCTGGAATGTGTACAAGGAAGTCGATATTGGCGCGGTGGACCTTACTGCGGGTGAGCACATTTTGAGGCTTGCCATTGCAGGTAGCTATGTGAATGTGGACTGGCTCCAGTTCTGCGAAGGCGAAAAGTGCGAATCGTCTATGGGAATTCGCTGGGCCTCGCCTGCGGCTGCGCACGGTGCCTTGGCTCCGCGACTTGTCAAGAAGAACAATGCCCTTTTCATTGAAAAGAATGGGCTGCGCTTCGACCTGACGGGCCACAGAATCCGCTAGAAAATTTCACATCCTAAAAAAGAACTCCCCAAAGGGGAGTTCTTTTGCGTAAACGCGTGATGGAATTGCTTCGGTTTGTTCTATAAGCTGAAAGCCTTGCCCGAAAGCACCTTGCGCAGCGGGATCGAAAGCATGGTCTTCACGGTCAGCTTGTTGGTATTGATATCCTTCTTGTCGCCTTCGATGTCGAAGGCGAGCGTGCCGCCGTTCTTGTCGACGTCCAGGGTGACCTTGGCTCCCATGACGATAGGAACATTCAGGTCGTCATGACCTGCCGGGAATCCGCAGAGTACCGGAATGTCGTACTTCTTGAGGTACTTGGAGAGCATTTCTTCGGTGCTTTCGAAATCCTGGTCCATGCCGGAGCTTACGAATTCGCCGAGAATCACGCCCTTCACGTTCTCCATGACGCCGTGGAGTTCGAGCGTGTTGAACATACGGTCGATGTTGTGCAGGGATTCGCCGACTTCTTCCATAAAGAGGATGATGCCGTCGCTTGTAAACACGTCGATGTCGCTTGCGCCGACGAGCGGGACGAAGGTTGCCATGTTGCCGCCCACGAGGACGCCTTCACCGTGGCCCTTCTGGTTGAACTTGTGCGACGGCACCTTGTAGGTGGGAACCGTTCCCTTGAGCAGGTCGCGCAGCAGGGTGCTGTTGTCGTCCTTGCCGGCGTTCTCGGCGATGAAGGAACTCATGGTGCCGTGGATGCTCATGACGCCGGCCTTGGTCTGCATGGCGTGCAGCGTGGTGATGTCGCTAAAGCCGATGAGCCACTTGGGGTTGTCCTTGATGAGCTGCTGGTCGATGAGGTCTACCAGCTGGATGGTGCCGTAGCCGCCGCGGTTGCAGAGGATGGCCTTGACGCTTGTGTCCTTGAGGGCTGCGATGAAGTCGTCGGCGCGTTCTTCGGCGGTGCCTGCGTACTTGCCTGCGTCGAGCTTGCTCACATTCTTGCCGATGACGGGCTTGAAGCCCCATTCCTTGATGACGTCAGCCGTCTTCTCGATGTTGGAATCGGGTGTGGAATAAGACGGCGAAAGAAGTGCCACCTTGTCGCCTTTTTTCAGGAATGGCGGTGCGGTGCATTCTTCGATAGCGGAGGCGCTGCCTTCGTTTGTACCGATGCTTACGGAATCGTCGCTGCAGGCGGTCAGGAGGAGTGCGCTTGCAGAAAGACCGAGGAATAAGTTCTTAAAATTCATATTTCTCCCTTTTAAAATTTTTGTGAATGTAGGATAAAAAACGGCGGTTGTCAATAAAAATTGCCTAAATAGCCTCTATTGCATAGTTTCATCAAAATTATTGATTGAAATTATTAAAATTATGCATTTGACAGTATTGTTTTGAGATTGTATATTAGGTTTAGAACAAAAGGGTACGTGGATGTACCAAAGGAGAATTTGATGCAGAGTAGAATTAAGGAATCCGTTATTATTGCCCTTGCCATTCTTGGTTTCGGTGTGTTGCTGTACGCGGCCATGATGCATGTGAAGGACCGCGACAGGGTCGTGGTGGTGCGCGGCCTAGCCGAACGCGAAGTGGCTGCGGACTTTGTCATCTGGCCCATTGTGTATAAGGAAGCGGGGAACGACCTGTCTGCCCTTTACGATGTGGTGCAGAACAAGACTGCGGCCCTTGAGAAGTTCCTGCAGGAAAACGGCGTCGAGAATGGCGAAATTAGTAAAGCTGCCCCCGATATCGTGGATACGGACAGTGAACTTTACGGCGGCGAGAAGCGCCCCTACCGTTATGTGGCGACGGTCGTGATGACGGTCGCGTCGAAAAACGTGGACAAGGTGCGTGCCCTCATGGGAAAGCAAGGTGAACTCCTAAAGCAGGGCATCGCCTTCAGCGAAGGGGACTACCGCTACCGTAAAGTCTATAGTTTCAACGCTCTCAACGAAATCAAGCCCGCGATGATCGACGAGGCGACCCAGAATGCTCGCGCTGCGGCACAGAAGTTTGCGGAAGATTCCGAAAGCAAGCTTGGCAAAATCAAGACCGCATCGCAGGGACAGTTCTCGGTCGAAGACCGCGACGAAAACACGCCGCACATCAAGAAGGTTCGTGTGGTGACAAGCGTACAATACTTCTTGGAGGACTAAAATAAGGCCGATTTTTCGCCAAAAAAGAAATAGTGGCGTTGACAAGTTGTCAACGAGAACTCCCTAAACGGGGGTTCTTTTTTTATGCGCAAAAGATATCTTTGAAATTGGTGAAAAATGTGAGGTTTTTATGAATTTCAGAAAAATTCTCTCTTTGGTTGGTTTTGGTTCGTTAACTTTTGCCGGCATGGCTGTGGCGGCTACCCAGGCGACTTTCTATGTGTCTCCTAGCGGAAACGATGCTGCTAAGGGTACAAAAGATGCTCCCTTCAAGACGATTACGCAGGCCCAGAAGGCCGTGCGCACTATCAACGGCTCCATGACGGGCGACATCGAGGTGATTCTCCGCGAAGGAACCTATGTACTTCCGTCTACAGTCAACTTCACCGAAGCCGACGGCGGTAAAGACGGCCACTACGTGCGTTATAAAGCGGCCGATGGCGAAAAGCCGCTCATTACCGGCGGCATGCAGATTACCGGCTGGACCATTCACGACGAGGCGAACAACATCTGGAAAGCCGAAGGCGTCGATGGCCGTTTCCGCCAGCTTTACGTGAACAACCGCAAGGCGGTTCGCGCTTGTTTCCCCAACGTGATTGCCGCAAACGAAAAGGGCAACGGCGGTTTCGACCATGACTTTGTGCGCCTCACGAAGGTAGACTCTTCGGGCCGCGCCTTTGATGTCTCTGCCGACTACGTCAAGAATATCAAGAACATCGAGGACGTCGAAATCCACCTGATGATCGCCTGGTCCGAAAACATCTTGCGCCTGGAAAAGGCCCAGGTGAACGGCGGTACGGCAAAACTCATTCCCAAGGACCCTGAACGCACCAAGCTGTTCCACCGCGCATACCCCATGCTCGGCACCGCTTTCGCAAGCAATCCGCCCAAGCAGCAGGTTTTCTATCTCGAAAATTCCTACGACTTGATTGACGCTCCGGGTGAATGGTACCTGGACGAAAAAAATCAAACGCTTTACTACAAGCCCCGTGAAGGCGAAAGCATGGCGACTGCCCACGTGGTAGCGCCCCGCCTTAATACCTTGTTCAGCGTTCTGGGTAAAGATACCAAGAACAAGGTGGGCTATATGAGCTTCGAAGGCCTGACCTTCGCCCATTCCAACTACACCCGCCCCAGCGAAGAAGGTTTCTTGGATTTGCAGGCAGCAAACTTCAATGTGGACGTGCTTGCGGATCCCGGTCGCGGAAACTGGGAAAAGCTGAACAGCAACAAGTTCTTGCTGTGGCGCCCCGATGCGGCTTTTCGTGTAGAAAATGCCCATCACTTTTTGGTGCAGGGCAACGTGTTCTCCCAGATTGCAGCTACGGGTCTCGATTTTGTTTCTGGCACCAATGATGACATGATCCAGGGTAACGCCTTCTTCGAAATCGGCGCTGCAGGCATTATGCTCGGCAAGTTCTATCAGGATTCCACCACCGAAATCCATATCGCCTACAACCCCTCCGACAAGGACGAAATCAGTACCCGCGATACGGTCAAGAACAATCTGGTTACCAACGTGACTAATGAACACCAGGGTGCCGTAGGTATCGGCGCCGGTTACCCCCGCTATGTGGTGATCGAACATAACGAAATCTCTTACACTTATTATTCCGGTATTTCCATTGGCTTTGGCTGGACAAAGGATCAAACCGCCATGACCAATAACCATGTGAACTGGAACGAAATTCACCATATTGCCCGCTTGCTTTGCGACTCCGGTCCGATCTACACCCTGTCTAACCAGGGTACCGGCAGCGAAATCCAGCACAACTATATCCACGATAACGGAACTTCCAAGTGGGCCGACTACTGGAACGTGCCCATTTACCTGGACGAAGGTTCTAGTGGCTTTACCGTGAAAGAAAACGTGTTCAAAAATTCTCCGGGTGGCGTGGGCCAGAATCAGGCCGGTCAGAATACCATTCAGCAGTCCGGTGACTATTACAGCGCTGATGTTGTGAACAACGCTGGTATCGAAAAAGCATTCCAGTATATCCGTGACATTAAGGAAATTCCTCTCGCCGACTTTAACGGCGCCATGGAACAGTCTCCGTACAAGGCCGTGTTCAGCATTCCGGGTGCCGTTCAGGCGGAAGACTATGACGAAGGCGGACAGAGCGTCTCGTTCAACGATAAGGACTTTGTGAACGAAGGTAAAGTCTACCGCGAAGACGGCGTGGATGTCGTCGGCGTGGAATGTTCCGACTCCGCCGCTACCCAGGACTGCAAGGGCTATGCCGTTGGTTATACGCAGGCAGGCGAATGGCTTGAATACAGCGTGAATGTGATTCTTGCGAGCAAGTACGTGTTCCGCGCTCATGTGGCTAATGGACTTGAAGGGGGGAGTTTCCGCCTGTTCCTCGACGGCAAGGCAATTTCCGATACGATTGCGGTGCCGCAAACCGAAGATTGGAATACCTACGGCGATGTGGAAGGTGAAACTGTTGAACTCGAAAAGGGCGACCATGTGCTGCGAATCCTCTTCACGGGAAGCTACACGAATATCGACTGGATTCAGTTTGCTCTCACCAAGGATGAACTTACGGGCATTAGGCATGTCACTTACAATGTGAACTTTATGCCTAGTGCAGATCGCTCACTCAAGGTTTACGGCGCAAATGGACGGCTCTTTGGTCGCGTCGAATACCACGCGGGTCTCTCCCTTTCCGAAACCTTGATGCAGGCGGGCTTTGCTAAGGGAATCTACCTGGTGCGTGGCCCCGGCAAGACTCTTCGCGTACAGGTGAAGTAACCCTTGATAAAATATCAATGCAAAGTGACCGCGAATGCGGTCATTTTTGCGTATACGGGTTTAATTTTATAATGGTTTAAATTAGGAGTCATTATGAAATCGCTAGGTGTAGTGTTTGGTTTCTTGGCGTGTGCGGCGGTGTTTGCTGTTGCAGCCGAAAATCCCCTGAAATTGTGGTACAATAGCGATGCGGGAACCTCGTTTACCGACGCTTTGCCTATAGGCAACGGCTACATGGGCGGCATTGTCTACGGTGGCGTTGCAAAAGACATTATCGGCCTGAACGAAAGTACCGTCTGGTCGGGCGGCCCTGGCGACAACAACAAGCAGGGGGCGGCAAGCCACCTGAAAGACGTGCGCGATGCCATGTTCCGTGGCGACTACCGCACGGCGGAATCTATCGTGTCTAACTATATGATTGGCCCTGGCCCGGCAAGCTTTCAGCCGGTGGGCGACCTGGTGATTACCACGTCGCATTCGGGCGCTACCAATTACCGTCGCGAACTCGACCTCAAAACCGCTATCGCGAAGACGACGTATACGGCAGGCGGCGTCAACTACACCCGCGAATATTTTGCAAGCTACCCGGACCATGTGATTGTGGTGCGCCTCACGGCCGACAAGAGCGGCTCGGTGAGCTTTGGCGCCACCATGACGACTCCGCACCGCAGCAACAGCATGTCCAGCAGCGGTAACACGCTCGTTTACGATGTCACGGTGAATTCCATCAAGTTCCAGAATCGCTTGAACGTGGTGGCTGACGGCGGCACGGTTTCGGTCGCGAACGGCAAAATCAACGTGCAGGGCGCAAATTCTGCAATGCTCGTGCTCACCACGGCTACGAACTTCAAGTCTTATAACGATGTCTCGGGCAACCCGGGTGCAATCGCCTCCGAGATTATGTCGAAGGTCGCAAAAAAATCTTACGATGACTTGCTAGCCGCGCACCTCAAGGATTACCAGACGATTTTCAATCGCGTCTCTTTGAACTTGGGTGAACCTGACAAGAGCGCAGGCGACATTACCAGCACTCGCGTCAAGAATTTCAATTCCACGAATGACCCCTCCTTGGTGGAACTGCATTACCAGTTCGGCCGCTACTTGCTGATTTCGAGCTCGCGCAAGGGTGGCCAGCCCGCCAACTTGCAGGGCATTTGGAACAAGGACACGAACCCGGTTTGGGGCAGCAAGTACACCACGAACATTAACCTCGAAATGAACTACTGGCCGGTAGAGACGGCGAACCTCGGCGAATGCGTGTGGCCGCTCATCGACAAAATCAAGAGCATGGTGCCGCAGGGCGAAAAGACGGCCAAGGTGCACTGGGGCGTAGACGAAGGCTGGGTGGAACACCACAATACCGACCTCTGGAACCGTACCGCTCCGATCGATGGCGCGTGGGGCTTGTGGCCGACGGGTGCCGGCTGGCTCAGCACGCACTTGTGGGAACATTTCTTGTTCAACCCGACTGACAAGGCTTACTTGCAAGACGTTTATTCTACCATGAAGGGTGCTGCTTTGTTCTTCGTGAATAGCCTGGTTGAAGAGCCCGAAACCGGCCACAAGTACTTGGTGACTGCTCCGAGTGATTCTCCGGAAAATGACCACGGCGGTTACAATGTTTGCTTTGGCCCGACCATGGATAACCAGATTATCCGCGACGTGCTGAATTACACCATTGAGGCGTCCAAGATTCTGGGCGTCGACGAAGAGGCCCGCGCCAAGATGGAAGCGGTGGTAAAGCGCCTGCCGCCTACAAAGACGGGTAAGTACGGCCAGATTACGGAATGGCTGCAGGATTGGGATGACCCGAACAACAAGAACCGCCATATTTCGCACCTGTACGGCCTTTTCCCGAGCGCGCAGATTACGCCCGAAGAAACTCCCGACTTGATCAAGGGCGCAGGCGTTACGCTCAAGCAGCGCGGCGACGATGCGACCGGCTGGTCGCTTGCCTGGAAAATCAATTTCTGGGCCCGCATGCACGATGGCGATCACGCTTACACCATGATTCGCATGCTGCTGACGCCGAACAAGACTTACAATAATTTGTTCGATTCCCACCCGCCGTTCCAGATTGACGGTAACTTCGGTGCGGTCTCGGGCGTGAACGAAATGCTCATGCAGAGCCATAACGGCAGAATCAACTTGTTGCCGGCATTGCCTTCGCAGTGGAAAGATGGTAGCATCAAGGGAATTCGCGCCCGCGGCGGTTTCGAAATCGATTCCATGGCCTGGAAGGGTGGCAAGCTCACTTATGTGGCCATCAAGTCCGATGTGGGCCAGACGCTGAACATTGTGAATGGTTCTAACAAGTTCACCACGACGACGGTGCCGGGCAAGGTTTACGAATTCGACGGCAACCTCAAACTCACGAATCAGCCGTTCGAACCGGTCACGCTCCCGGGCAAGCTCGAAGCCGAAAGCTACACCGCCATGGATGGCGTGCAGATTGAGCCCGACGAAGAAGGCGTGCCGAATCTCGGCTGGATTAACGATGGCGACTACAGCGAATACCTGGTGAAGGTTCCGACTGCTGGCGCCTACACGCTTACCGCCCGCGTGGCAAGCGCTGCCGAAGAAAAGTCGACCATTACGGTGAGCGATTCTACGGGCAAGGTTCTGGCAACGCTTACGGTGGATCCCGCAAAGACCAAGGGTTGGAACGACTGGTACGAAACTTCGACCGCAATCGAATTGCCCAAGGGCGAACAAAAACTCAAGTTCGTTTACTCGGGCACCACAGACTTCTTGATGAATGTCGACTGGTACAATTTCAAGAGTGACCCGACGGCAATTCCGACGGTGGCTCGCATGGCAAGCGCGCTCTCGGTTCGCCAGGTGTCGATGGCCCGCGCTTCGGTGGCCCTGATGGTGAATACCGACGGCGATTATGAAGTGCGCCTGTATACGGCGAACGGCAACATGGTGACCAAACGGCAGGGTAGCGGTAATTCCCTGGTGGAATTCGGCAAGAATGGCCGCCTGCTGCAAGGGACCTACATTGCGGTTGTCAAGAGCGGAAACCTGCAAAAAACGCTAAAAATCAAGGCTTATTGATAACTTGTCCACGCGAAATGCCCTTTTGCGTGGATTTTTGCCCATTTTGGGGGCTAATTTTAGAAGGGTGAGTTATAAAAATCGCTCCGGTGGGGGCGTAAAGGGATGTTATATGATGTTTGCGAAGAGTATTAAGGCGGCTGTCGCCTTGGTTGGTTTCGGGCTTTGCACGCAGGCAATGGCCGAAAATCCGCTTATCCAGACATATTATTCTCCGGACCCGGCGCCTGTCGTGTTCGGCGATACGCTTTGCACCTATTCCGGCAACGACGAGGGCGGTAGCTTCTTCACGATGCACGGCTGGCGCGTATCGTGCACCACGGATATGGTGAACTGGACCGACATGAATACCCTCATTTTGGAAGCGGGTGACTTTAACGGTTCTGCCAAGAAAAACGGCGACTGGGCTTCTCAATGCATTCGCCGTAACGACAAGTACTATTATTACGTGACCGTGGAATCCACCCGCGGTGGCCGCGCCGTTAACGTGGCCGTGTCCGACAAGAAGGAAGGCCCCTTCAAGGACGCCCTGAACGGCAAGCACCTGGCGGGCCCCAATTGGGACTACATCGACCCCACCGTATTTATTGACGACGATGGCCAGGCATGGCTCTACTGGGGTAACCCGAAGCTCTATTACTGCCCCCTCAAGGAGAACATGATTGAATGCGCAAGCGAAATCAAGGTCTCCGATATGAGCACCTTTAACGGCAAGTATACCGAAGGCCCGTGGATTCACAAGCGCGGCAAGAAGTATTACATGATTTACGCTGCCGGTGGCATTCCCGAATCCATTGACTATTCCTGGAGTGATTCCCCGACGGGTCCCTGGACCTACAAGGGAGTCATTATGCCGAGTAGCGAACCGGGTTCCGCGTTCACCGTCCACTCCGGCATTGTCGACTTTAAGGGCCGCAGCTTCTTCTTCTATCACAACCAGAAAAACGTGAAGGGTGGCGGCTACAGCCGTTCTACCGCAATTGAAGAATTCACCTGGAATGCCGACGGTACCATTCCCACTATCCGCGCCACCAACAATGGCGTCGTGAAGCCCATCAAGAATCTTGACCCGTTCGTGCGCGTGGAAGCCGAAACCAAGTCCTGGGTGGGCGGCATGACTGTCAATACGTCGGGCGGCTACACCATCATCGAGCATGTCGGTGCCGAATACGGCAATGTTTTCCTCACCAAGATGAACAGCGGATTCTACACGAAGGTGCGTTCTGTTGACATGGGCGACGGTGCCGACCGCATTATCGTTTGCACCAGGGGTAACGGCGGTAAGCTTGAACTCCATGCCGGTTCCGAAAACGGCGCACTCCTTGCGTCCATGAATATCCCGTCTAGTTCTGCTTGGGAAGAACATACCTTCGATGTGACCGATGCCGCCGGTGTCGATGACTTGTTCTTTGTGGTAAAGCAGGGCGGTTTCGATTTTGACTACTGGTACATGGAAAGCGAAAAGACTGCTGTGCCGCAGACGGCCTACAAGGGCTCAGCCGCTACGGTTCCGGGCAAGATCGAGGCCGAAAATTACGACGAAGGCGGACACAACAAGGCCTTCTACGACAACGACCGCGAAAACCAGGGCAAGGCCTACCGCGAAGACGAAGTCGACGTGGTTGACATTAGCGACTCCAAGTGCGGTGACGCAGCCTGCATGGGTTACGCCATCGGTTACACGAATGATGGCGAATGGGTAGAATACACCATCAATGTCGCGGCCGACGCCAAGTACGACATTACCGCAAACGTGGCTACCGCATTCGAAACTTCTGCGATGCAGTTGTTCATTGACGACAAGGAAATCACCGAATCGGTGGTTGCCCCGAAGGTTGACAGCGTATGGACTACCTATAAGGTCATTGATGTCGGTTCCGTGGAACTCAAGAAGGGCGAACATGTGCTCAAGCTCCTGATTACGGGCGCCTACCTGAACGTGGACTGGATTCAGTTTGTCGATCCGAGCAATCCGAATATGGCGATTTCTCGCACCGTGCACATGGAACCGCATGCGAGTGCATCATTCAATGTGTTTGGTGCGACGGGTAAGTTCCTCGGACGCGTCGAAAATACGGGCGCGAACATGGCCGCAACCCTTAAAAATGCTGGGTTTGCAAACGGCATGTACATTTTGCGCTCCGTCGGTCTGAACAAGACTCTCCGCGTGCAAGTGAAGTAAACAAGCGTTGACAACTTGTCAATGAGAACTCCCTAAGGGGGAGTTCTTTTTTGTTGTATAAAAGATATTTTTTTTATTGGTGTGAAAGATTCAGTGAGGTTGTTATGAAAAACTTCTTGGTTTCGTCTGCTGTTTCATGCGCAGCGTTATTTGCCGTATTTGCGACTTCCGCAAGTGCGCAACCTAATGATGAGTGGAATGGCAAACCGCGTGTTTTTGCGGTGAATGCGCTGACTCCGCATGTGACATCCATGCCGTATACGACGGTCAAGGAAGCCGTGAAGGGCGACCGCCACGCTTCTGAATGGTACCAGACGCTTTCGGGCAAGTGGAAATTCTACCACGTCGACAAGCCTGCCCAGCGCAATAACGACTTCTACAAGGACAACTACGATGTCTCCGGCTGGGACGAAATTCCGGTGCCGTCTTCTTGGCAGTTACTCGGTTACGACCATCCGATTTATACCAACGTGATTTATCCGTGGTCGCAGAACAACCGCGTTTCTGCACCTTACGCTCCGACTGACTTTAACCCGGTGGGTCATTACCGCCGCAACTTCACCGTCCCCGAAAAATGGGCGGGCAAGCGTATCCGCTTGCACTTCGAAGGCGTTGAATCCGCATATTACGTGTGGGTGAATGGAAATTACGTCGGTTACGCCGAAGACTCGTTTACCGGTCACGAATTCGACATCAACAAGTACCTGCGCAGCGGGCAGAACAACATCTCGGTGCAGGTTTTCCGCTGGTGCGACGGTTCCTGGCTCGAAGACCAGGACTTTATCCGCCTTTCGGGTATCATGCGCGATGTGTATATTTACGCCGTGCCCGAAGTGCATATTCAGGATTTCCAGATTGATGCGACTCTTACCAACAATTATACCGACGGTTTGCTGAAAACGACGGCGTGGATTTATAACTCTACGGGCTCTGCCTCGGGCGACTATACCGTGGAACTTTCCCTGTACAACGACAAGGGTACCGAAGTCATTTCTCCGTCGGCACAGAATGTTTCTGGTATCGGCTCGAAAGGCGAAAAGAGTGTGCACTTTGAATTGCCGATTACAAAACCGGACCGCTGGTCTGCCGAAACTCCGAACCTTTATACCGCAGTGCTCGCCATTAAAGATGGTAGTGGCAAGATAATCCAGGTCGAGAGTAATAAAATTGGCTTTAGAAAAATTGAAATCAAGAAGGACAACGGGGCTCCGCGCCTGTTTGTAAACGGCATGCCGGTAAAATTCCACGGCGTGAACCGCCACGAACTCGACCCGGATAACGGCCGCGCTGTGACCTACGAGCGAATGGAACAGGACATCATCTTGATGAAGCGTTTCAACATCAACGCGCTCCGTATGTCGCATTACCCGAACAATCCGGTGATGTACGACCTTTGCGACAAGTACGGTATCTACGTGATTGACGAGGCGAATGTGGAAAGCCACGGCGCCAACAGTGAACTTCCGAAAAATAGCGACGATTGGCGCGCCCCGGTGGTAGACCGCTTGAATACCATGGTGCAGCGCGACAAGAACCACCCCTGCATTATCTTGTGGTCCTTGGGGAACGAAGCCGGTAACGGTAACGTGTTTGCCTCTGAACGCGAACGCGCCCACCAGATTGACTCTACGCGTTACGTGCATTACGAAGGCGACAACAACAATGCCGATGTGACAAGCCAGATGTACTGGGGCTACGACTACATCGCCGGTTACAAGGATGCGAACAAGCCCGTGATGCTCTGCGAATACGAACACGCCATGGGTAACTCCGTGGGTGACCTGCAAGAATACATGGACGCCTTCTACGGCAACCCGCGTGCTTTCGGCGGCTTCATTTGGGACTTTATCGACCAGGGCCTGCACCACAAGGGAACCCCGTATTGGGAATTCGGCGGCATGTGGGGCGACTGGCAGAACGACGACAACTTCTGCGCAAACGGCCTCGTGTTCCCGGATAGAAAGATCCAGCCTGAGATGTGGGAAATCAAGTACCAGTACAGTCAGCTTCGCGTGAAAAACGTAGATGCGGCAAAGGGCAAGATTGAAATTGAAAACCGCTACCTCTTCAAGAATCTGGGCGACTTCCTCGATGCCTACTGGCAAATCAGGGAAGACGGCAAGGTCATCAACGGAGGCAAGCTGAACGGTTCGCAGATGAACATCGGCCCGAACCAGAAAAAGGAAGTGACTATTGAGATGCCGAAAATCGAAACCAAGATCGGCGCCGAATACTTCCTGGATATCGATTTCCGCTTGAAGAACGACGAACTTTGGGCTAAGGCGGGCCATAGCGTTGGTCATGAACAGTTCGGTATCAACTTGGGTCAGCTCTGGTCCACCGAAGTGGATATCAGCACCGTAGGAACCCACAGGGTGATTAAGGGCAGCGGTGAACTCACGCTCGAAGGCAAGGATTTCAAGATTCGCTTCGACGAGAATGCGGGAACGCTTGCAAGCTACGTGCTCGATGGCGATACCATCATCAAGAACGGCGGTATCCCGAATTTCTGGCGTGCCCCGACCGATAACGACAAGGGCTTCAATATGGAAAAGGGCCACGGCGAATGGCGCAAGGCGAGTCAGAAACGCAATGTGTCCTCCGAGGTCAAGGAAGTCTCCGCCAATGAAACCCAGGTGACCTTCAATTTCAGCTTCCCCGATGTGGGTAGCTCCAAGATGAAGCTGACTTACTTTGTTTACGGTAGCGGCGATATCGTGGTGGAATACACCTTCAATCCGGACGGCTCCAAGAGTTATATTCCGAACGTGGGTACGCTCTTTACGGTGCCGCAGGGGTATGAAAAAGTCCGCTGGTTTGGACGCGGCCCCGACGAAAACTACATGGGCCGTAACCGCGGAAGCTTCATGGGCATCTACTCGACCCTGGTGGATTCGATGACGGTCATGTACATGGAAATCGGCGAAACCGGCCAGCGCACCGACGTCAAGTGGGCGACCCTCACCAACAACGACGGCAAGGGACTCATGATCGTGGGTAACCCGCGCCTGGAATTCAACGCCCAGCATTACACCCCCGAACAGCTCACCAACGTAAAGCTTCCGTGGGAACTCAAGCGCGACAAGGATATTACGCTCCGCGTGGATTTGCACCAGATGGGCCTCGGCGGTATCAACTCCTGGGGTGCCGAACCTCTCAATGCCTACCGTCTGAATGCAAACCGCGAATACTCCCACAAGTTCCGCATTGCCCCGATTCGTAAACAGCTGAACGACCCGACCGAATACTCCTTGCTCGGCTTCAGGAACTTTGGCTGGAACGACTTGGCGCCTGCGGCATACCCGGGTGACAAGATTTACGAGAATCAGCCCGAAAAGGATGTCGCAGAAACGGCAGACAAGGATCCTAATGGTACAGACGCGGTAAAGCCGCTCGTCTTTAGGACTCCTGACTCGTATGCGGCAAGGAATTACACCGTGTTCGACATGCAGGGTCGTCTCGTAGCCAGGTTTACGACCGTAGGCATCGAGGACTTGCAGGCGAAAACGGCTGCTGCCGTGAACCGCTCCGGCACTTACCTAGTGCGTTCCAAGACCGGCAAGACATTCCGCATCAACGTGCGCTAAGAAACTCCACACCCCATGCATGAACGCCCCGGTCTTGGCCGGGGCGTTTTACAAGATGGGTTTGCTATTGAAGTTTTGACAAAAGTGTTTTATGAAGGATGTGAAAAAAGGAACTTTTTGGGAGTATCTTTAAATTGGTAAAAGTGTGCGTTTTGCACAAGGGATGGTCATTATGAACTTCAAGTCGGTTTTTCCGCTATTTTTCTTACCGGTTAGCGTTATTGCGGCGGTAAACTTGAATGTAAGCCTGGGCGATAGCATCAAGCCGGTGACCCATGTGGCAACGGGATCGCTTTACGGCTTGACCGAGACGCTTCCGAGCAACATTGAAAAAGATGTCGCTCCTCTCAAGCCGAATGTGTTCCTTTCTCCGGCCCGCAGCGGTAGCGGTCGCCAGCAAGGAATCGGCGGGGCGTTCCTTGTCGCCCCCCGTGTCGAAAGCATTGGTGCCAAGATCCAAATCCGTCTGGCGGATGTTCTGCCTGGATGGCCCTACAAGTTCCAGAACATGGACCACTGGAAACAGGAAGTGACGTCTGTCATCAAGGACAAGCTTGCCTCGAACAACAAGAACTTCGATGGTTACGAAATCTGGAACGAACCGAACGACACCTGGAAATCGAGTATCGATTTCAATTCCGGTCTTTGGAAACAAACCTACGACTTGATCCGCCAACTCGATCCGGGTGCTAAAATCATCGGACCTTCATACTCGTTCTACCATGCTTCCAAGATGGAAGAATTCGTGAAGTACTGCTCGCAGAACAATTGCATGCCCGATGTGGTCAGCTGGCACCAGTGGGGTAGCGGTGGCTTTGTGGGCTCCGTCGAGACCTACCGCAATCTCGAAAAGAAATACAACGTCAAGCCGCGTCCGCTGAGCATCAACGAATATTCTTCAACGGAACACAGCGAAGAAGGCTGCCCGGGCCTGTCCGTCCCCTTTATCGCCAAGTTTGAACGCCACGGTGTCGAAAGCGCCATGATTTCTTGGTGGTTCGTACCGCTGCCGGGCCGCTTGGGAAGCCTTCTCACCAAGGATAACGAACGCGGTGGCGGCTGGTGGCTGTACAAGTGGTACGGCGATATGAGCGGCTACATGACAAAGGTTGTGCCCCCCAACGACAAAAGCGACGGCGTAGACGGCTTTGCCGCTCTTGACAAGAAGAAGGGCTTTGCAAGCATCGTGCTCGGCGGAAACACATTGGGCGATGTGAGCGTGAACATTTCGGGCATTCCGGAAGCGTTTGGCAAAAAAGTGAATGTCGATGTGGAATATGTCGTGTGGGAAGACAAGGACAAGGCGGTGCCTTCTACCACGCTCGAATCCAGCAAGGAATACGACGTTGCCGATGGTAAAATCACGGTCCCGGTGAATATCAAGAACACCAAGTACGGTTACCGCGTCTATGTGACCCCGATTATTCCGCAGGCTCCCTACAAGGATGTGGCCGCGAAGATTCCGGGCAAGGTCGAGGTCGAGAATTATGACGTGGGCGGCTCCGGCAAGGCATACCTTGACAAGGACGATGACAACAAGGGCGGCGAGTACCGCGAAGATGCCGTCGATATCGTGAAGGCGGACGAAGGCTACGCTATCGGCTACACGCAGGAAGGCGAATGGCTCGAATACACGGTGAATGTCGACAGCGCTATGGATTACGACCTTTCTATCCGCTACGCGACTTCATCGGAGAATACAGGTGTCAAGCTCTATGTCGACGATCAGCTCGCCTTGGACGGCGTCTCATTCCCGCAAGGGGCCGACTGGGAGACCTATGCGGTCTTTGACGCGGGCAAGGTGAACCTTGCGGCGGGCGAGCATGTGCTCAAACTCGAAATTGTGGGCAACTATGTCAATATCGACTGGCTTTCCTTCGCAGATCCTGCGGCGTCGATCATGAATGTTTCTGCTGGGCTTCGCCTTTCTCCGAAATCGTGCGAATACCATGTTTTTGATATGCAGGGGCGTCTGATGGCGACCTTGACGGCGACGGACGCTGAAAGTTTGGAGCAGCGAGTCTCTGCCGCGGTCAAGCGCTCCGGCACCTACTTGGTCAAGTCCAGGATCGGCGCTACCTTCCGCATCCAAGTTCGCTGATTGTTGGCGCCGAGTATAAGCTACAAAGAAACCCACCGCGGCGGTGGGTTTCCTGGTGTATGGGGTTGTTTGGTTTTTCTTAGGAGTACTAAGATCTTTTAGAGAGAAACTTACTTCACGAAGCTAGCCGGCAGAGTGAACTGCTTCAGGAACGGCCAGCCGATGTTGCCGTCGCCCTGTTCGTGGCCGCCACCCTGCTTGGTGCAGAGAACGACTTTCACGCCGTCCATGCAGTTGGAGTATTCCTGGCAACCGTTGGAATTCGTTGTCGGAGCACCGGTGCAACCGTCTGCTTCTGCCCAATACTTGAAGGTGCCTTCGGCGCCGAGGAAGTTCAAACCGTCGTTAAATCCACTATCGCCACCCTGGTATTTGCAGACGTTGTCGGCAGTACCGCGGAAGTTGATGACAGAAATCGGACGTGCCTTCGTGCACTTGGCGCTGTTGGTTCTGTTCAGGTCCATAGCTGCCGGAGCAACTGCAGCGAAGACATCGGACATCATGCAGGCCACGTGGTTGCTCATACCGCCACCCATGGAGAAACCTGCTGCGTAGATACGCTGCGGGTCGATGCAGGCTTTTTCCTTGACATACTTAATCATTTCACGAGTGAACTCAAGGTCATCGTCGTTGGAGCAGCAAGGACCGACGTTCCAACCCGGACCCATTGTTTTGGTGGTGCCTTGCGGGTAGAGCGAGATGACTCCTTCGGGGTCGGTGAGTGATTTGTACTTCGTATCTCTCATCTGCCCTTCGCTGCTGCCACCAATCGGGTGATAGTCAATGAGCAGCGGGACAGGCTTGTCGCCCTTGTAGGCACTCGGCACATGCATGATGAACGAGCGTTGGCCGGAACTGCCTTGGACGGTCAATTTTACCGTCTCGTCCTTGCCGGACTGTACAGTCTTGCCGGAGCAATCGACGACGATAGGTTCGTCGCTGCCGGCGCTGCTGGAAGATTTCGGAGGTTCGACAGAGTTAGAAGATTTCGGTGGTTCAACAGCTTCAGAGCTGGAGCTCGAGGGCCTTTCCATCTCGATGGTCACGCCCGTCTCGATTTCGCTCTGCATTTGGTAAACCTTGTTTGCGTAGCCGTCCATGGCAAATTGGAGCATCGGCAACAGGTCGCCTTCTTTTTTGAGAGCTCTGACACCCTTGTCGGCCACCTGGAAGGTGCTGCTGTTGTGGTCGGCGTTGATGCGGATGAATTTTGCGCCGCGGGCGAGCTTGCCCAGGTCGAGAGTGACTATGCCCTGGACATGCCCGACGTTGTTTTGCCTGAGAACCTTACCCATGGCGTCGATGATGGACACCTTGAGGTTGTTGGCGTCTGCATTGTAAAGGGTGAGCATGCTGCCTTCCATATGGATGGCCATGTTTGAAGCCTTTGTATTGTGGAATGCTTCTGTCCCGTCGCCGCTGAGTCGGAACGACCCGTCTGCGGCAGAGACGGTCTCATAGCCCCCAATGTTAAAGGTGTTGATTTTAACTCCGCCGAGCAAACGACCGGAAATCTTGGACTTTACCACGCCGTCAATGCTCCAGCCAAATGCCTGGCTGCTTAAGATTCCGAGCAATGCTATGCTGGCGATGCAGGATAATCTGCGATTCCTCATGCGTAATCTCCTTTTTTTTAATTTCCCTAAAACATCCAAATCAAGAATAAATTTACACATTTATTGTGATTTTGCAATACTTTTAAATAAATCTTTACCAAAATCAACAAAATTCTTACACATTTCCGTGTAAAAAGCGTTTTGTGGTGGGATTACCGCCTATGGACATATTGTCCATGACAATCTCTTCTGATGGTGAAAAAACGGCCTTTTTTGGGAATAGATTTATAATGGTTTTTGGGATGAAACCATCAAAAACAAAAAAAAGGATGTGTGGTATGAAAAAGCCTCTTTCTACAACTACAAAGGCTTTGATGCTTGCTCTCGCGGCGTCAACTTTCTCTTTCGCCGGCCCCGGTCTTGCCGATGGTGCGGCTAAGTTCGTCGGTAACATTATTCAGAGCAATACGCCCCGTAGTGACTATACAGCCCTGTGGAACCAGGCTACCGCCGAAAATGGTTGTAAGTGGGGCTCTGTCGAAGGTACCCGCGGCCGCTACAACTGGGGTGGCTGCGATGCTGCCTACAACTGGGCAAAGCAGAATGGCGGTCACTTCAAGTTCCACGCTCTGGTGTGGGGCTCCCAGTACCCGAACTGGCTTCCTGGCCTGAGTGTTGACGAGACCAAGAAGGCGATTACGGCTTGGTTCGACGCGGTCAAGGATCGTTATCCGGATCTCGAGATGATCGACGTGGTGAACGAAGCTATCCGTGGTAATGGTGGTGGTTACCACTCCGGTTACAACAATACCAAGATTATCCAGGCTCTCGGTGGCGACAATAATGGCGATTACGCCTTTATCACGACGGCCTTCAAGATGGCGCGTGACCGCTGGCCGAATGCAATTCTCATTTATAACGATTACAACACCATTCAGTGGGATGTTGATGGTGGCATTAATCTTGTCAATACAATCAAGAAGAATGGCGCCCCCATTGATGGTTACGGCTTGCAGGCTCACGACTTGATGACCAATGGTGGTAATGGTGGCGGCACCGGTGGTGGTGGCGACTGCATGAATTACAATACCTTCACGAGCACTATGGAAAAAATCCATAGCAAGACGAACAATATCCCCATCTTTATTTCTGAATACGATGTCCCGAGTATCGATGATGGTATTCAGAAACAGTGCGTCAGTGAACAGTTCAAGTACTGGATGGAAGATCCGCATGTGGCGGGAATCACCTTCTGGGGTTATATTTATGGCCAGACATGGTTGGATTGTAATAAAAAGGCAAATGGTTGTTCCGGCCTCATCAAGGACGGCAAGGACCGTGCTGCTATGACATGGTTGAGAGACTATCTCTCCAAGAACAAGGGCGTCAACGAGACGGGCCTTCCGACAGGTGATGTGGCTCCGGTTCCGCCTGAACCGCAACTCCCGTTCAAGGGTGAAGCCTTCGCTGTCCCGGGCAAGATTCAGGCCGAAGACTTCGACATTCCGGGCAAGGGCAAGAACGAAGACGGTACGAGCAACCAGTCCTATGGCGATGATTCCGAAAACCATGGCGACAGCGACTACCGCAAGGATACGGGCGTAGACCTGTACAAGAAGAGCGGCGACCGCATTGTCGTGGGCTACAACCAGACCGGCGACTGGCTCGAATACACCATCAATGTGGCTGAAGCGGGTGACTACACCTTCTTTGCCGCCGTGGCCTCTGCGAACAATACTTCTAGCTTCCAGATGTCCCTGGATGGAACTGCTCTCACCGAAAAGATTTCCGTTCCTGCGGCGAAGTCCGGCGAAGAAAACTACGACGACTACAACAAGGTCTCTGCCAATGTGACTCTCCCGGCTGGCAAGCACATTCTCCGCATGGATGTGACCGGCGACTGGTTCGATATTGACTACTTCACCTTCGTGAAGGGTAAAGATGCTACAGACCCTGAACCGATTGCTTCTGATCCGGAAGACCCCCAGTTCGTGCAGCCGAATTTGCAGCTTGACAACAGTCTCCAGCACTACTTCGTGATCGATCCGATGGGTGTTCGTATGGGTGTCATTAGCGGTTACGGCTTTGAAGCCGCCGGAGAAATGCTTCGCGAATCTCCCAGGGTGACCTCTTCGGGCGTCTACTACCTGAAGAATCGCAAGACGGGCCAGATGCAGGCTATCCGCATTGTAAAGTAAGATGGATCGGTTCTAGTCTCTCTCTTTTACATACTCAATACACCAAACAACGGGTTCCGAAGCGAATGCTTTGGGACCTGTTGCTATGCTATGGATTTTTTGTCAATGGAACTTGTCTT
Source organism: Fibrobacter sp. (assembly GCA_017526585.1). Lineage (GTDB taxonomy): Bacteria > Fibrobacterota > Fibrobacteria > Fibrobacterales > Fibrobacteraceae > Fibrobacter. Next base: position 99,518 of record JAFXRC010000043.1, read on the forward strand.
CTAGCTTGGAATATTCCCCCTTTTTCAGAATAGTTTTTGAATGTAAAACAGAAAAGGATGTGGTGTATGAAAAACCTTTCTCTCTCTCTTACCTTCTTCTCTATCGTGGGCCTTGCCTCCATTGCGAACGCAGCCCTTGCCGATGGTGGAGCAAAGTTTCTTGGCAACATCACTACGAGTAGCGCGATCCGCCCGGATATGGGCACCTACTGGAACCAGCTTACCAACGAAAACGGCTGCAAGTGGGGCTCCATCCATTCCGTTGACAACAGCGGAAAGAGCAAATTCAACTTCAACGGTTTCGACAGCTGCGAAAACGGCTACAAGTGGGCCAAGGAAAAACCGGGTGAACGACACTTCAAATTCCACGCCCTCATCTGGGGCTCCCAGAAGCCCGACTTCCTCTGCACGGCCAAGAACCCTGGCATTACCGTCGAAAAGACCAAGCAGTATATCACCGAGTGGTTCGATGCTGTTGCCGCCAAGTTCCCGGACCTCGAATACATCGACGTGGTGAACGAAGCGATTTGGGCCGGCAACAACTACCATTCCGGCTACAACAAGCCCGCAAACGGCGCCGAAGGCATCAGCACGGACGACCCGAAGTGTGGCGGTACCTACATTATCGACGCCCTTGGTGGCGACCGCGTGGTGAATGGCAAACACCAGTACGACTTCGTGAAAACCGCCTTTGTGATGGCCCGTGAACGCTGGCCGCATGCGAAGCTCATCTACAATGACTATAATACGCTCTCCTGGCAGATGAACGAAGGCATCGAAATGATTCAGACGCTTCTCAAGAATGGCGCCCCGATCGACTTCTACGGCCAGCAGGCGCACGACTGCAAGGGCATGAGCAAGTCCGATTTCGAAAGCAAGCTCACCAAGATTCATAACGAAACGGGCCTTCCGCTGCTCATCTCGGAATACGATATCGGCGAAGCCGATGACAACAAGCAAAAGAACGACTATGCCAACCAGATTCCGTTCATGTGGGAAACCGAATGGATTGGAGGCATCACCATCTGGGGTTACATCAACGGTGCGACCTGGGCTGCCAATACCGGCATCATGGAAAAGGATGGCCGTAAGCGTGCCGCCATGGTGTGGCTCGAGGACTACTTTGCCAAGAACCTCGACAAGGGTAAGAACACGACGGGCTCCATCACGCCTGTAGAACCCGAACCGCAGGTTCCGTTCAAGGGTCAGCCGTTTGCTGTGCCGGGCAAGATCGAGGCCGAAGACTTCGACATTCCGGGCAAGGGCCGTAATTCCGATGGAACGACAAACAACTCTTATAGCGAAGCGGATAGCGAAAACCACGGAGACAGCGACTACCGCGACGGCACTGGTGTGGACCTCTACAAGAAGGCGACCGGCATTATCGTGGGCTACAACAACGAAGGCGACTGGCTCGAATACACCATCAATGTGTCGGAAGCGGGCGAGTATACCCTTTTTGCCGCCGTGGCTGCCGCGGGCAACTCTTCCAGCCTCCAGTTCTCTCTGGACGAAAAGGAACTCACCGAAGTCATCAGCGTTCCTGCGGCGAAGTCCGGCGAAGAAAATTATGACGACTACAACAAGGTTTCTGCCAACGTGACACTCCCGGCGGGTAAGCACATCCTCCGCATGACGGTGACGGGCTCCTGGTTCGATATCGACTACATCACTCTCGTGAAGGGTGCAAATGCGACTGACCCCGAACCGATTGTCGAACCGGGAACGGACGCGATTGCCGATATCCATTTCGACAAGAACGCTCTGCAGGACTACTACGTGTTCGATCAGCAGGGAGTGCGTCTGGGACTGCTTAGCGCCTACGGCTTCAAGGCTGCTGCCGAAAGCCTCAAGTCCTCCAGCGCCGTGAAGAGCTCGGGCATCTACTACCTGCGCAGCCGTACCACGGGCCAGATGCAGTCTGTACGCATCGCGAAGTAACAGGTCTTAACTCCCGCCTTGCGCGGGAAACTCTCTCTCTTACATACTCAATACACCAAACAACAGGCTCCGGGGCGATTGCTCCGGGGTTTGTTTTATTTGCTGCCAGAACTTTATTATTTATGTTATGAAATCTCGAATAGTTCTTCTTGTCCTCTTGAGCTTATTTGTGAATGCTGCTGCCGAAAAGGGCGGCCTTCTCGGAAATCTCTTTGCGGTCGAAAAGGACGAAGCCGACGAGAGCGTTACTTACTTGGTCAAGGCGGGCTACCAGCTGCCGGGCGAAAATTTCAACTCCTGGAAAAGCGACAATGTCCTGCCGGATACCATTTGGGGCAACGCCAACACGATCGTGACGACGACTGAAAAGATGACTTCGGGTTCGATGATTGGCGCCCAGATTCAGACGACTTCTGTTCTGGGGAAGGTGGCGAGCGGAAGCCTGTACACGGCGGACTTCAACCCGAACGGTGTCGGCACGCTTTCGATGGCGAGCGCTTCGACCTGGCCCGACGGCAATGAGCTTCTGGACTTTGGCAAGCCCTTTGCGGCAAGGCCCGAGTTCATGGAGGTCAAGTTCAGCTATACCGGCAAGGGCGACAGCTGCGACATCTATATTCTGCTCGAGAACCGCACAGGTAATAAGAATGTGAACCGCAAGTCTACCGATGTCAATATGCTGGTGGCGTCTGCCTGGTTCCGTTCCACTAAGGATGACAATTCCGGTCGCGAGAATCCGGATGTGGTGAGCCTCTCGGAGCCGGACGAAAATAACATGCGGACGCTTCGCTTGAAACTCAAGTACGGCGAACCGTTGGAAGGGTCTCCTATCGAAAATTCCTCGACGTTTAATACCAAACTCGCCTCTTCGAACAAGAGCGCTATTAACAACGGCTTGGTGCAGGGGACAGGCGAGGAACCTGTAACGCATGTCCGCGTCGTATTCGCATCGAGTGCCGACGGTAACCATTATAAAGGTGTCAAGGGGGCGCTCCTTGTCATCGATGAAATGCGGTTGATTTACTAGTTGAAACGACCGAGAAACGTCTATTTTACTGCTATAATTGTTATGATTATATCAATTAATAGAGTGAAAATCCTCAATTTGATGCGGATTTTTTGAAAAATCGGTGTTTTTTACCCTTGCAAAGCCCAAGTAATTCTTCTAAATTTAGCGCAGCATTTCACGGGGCAACTCGGCTCCGGAATAACTAATAAAGGATTTACATGAAGACCATTACGGTAAACCCGAAGAACGTCGAACACAAGTGGAAGCTTGTGGACGCCGCCGACAAGCCCATGGGTCGCGTTGCTTCTGAAGTTGCAAAGCTCCTGATGGGTAAGCACAAGGCCATCTTCTCCCCGAACGTCGATACTGGCGATTTCGTGGTTGTGATCAACGCTGAAAAAGTTGCTGTTACTGGCAACAAGAACCTGCAGAAGCAGTACTTCCACCACACCGGTCACATTGCCGGTGAACGCTGGATCAACTTTGCTGACCTTCAGGCAAAGCACCCGACTGCACCGCTCGAAGCTGCCATTTGGGGCATGCTCCCGCACAGCGCTCTCGGTCACAAGATGATCAAGAAACTCAAAATCTATGCCGGCGCCGAACATCCGCACGCCGCGCAGAAACCTGAAGTTGTAGAACTTTAAGAACGGAGGATACCTCTATCGCTACCGCAAAGAATAAGAAGATCTACCGTGGCACTGGCCGCCGCAAGAACGCCATCGCCGCTGTGATTCTGAAGCCGGGTTCCGGCAAGCGCACTATCAATGGTCGTGATTTCAAGGATTACTTCCATTCTGAAGTGCAGAACATGATTGCTAACCTTCCGTTCGCCATCCTCGGCAACGCGGAAGAATGGGACGTCGAAGTTACCGCTCGTGGCGGTGGCATCGCTGGCCAGATGGGCGCTGTCCGTCTCGGCATCTCCCGCGCACTGGTTGCTAACGACGCTGAAGTCAAGCCCGCCCTCAAGAAGGAAGGCCTCATGACTCGCGACTCTCGTGCCGTTGAACGTAAGAAGTTCGGCCGCAAGAAGGCTCGTAAGCACTTCCAGTTCAGCAAGCGCTAATCTGCGAATTTGCTTTTACGGAAAACCCTGGCGTTTGCCAGGGTTTTTCTTATACGACCGAACCGTCTACATTCTGCAAGGTTCTTACCCTAGAGCCGGTTCTCTCGCCACCGCCCCAGCTTAACGCCTGGGGCTATGTGGCTCACGACAAACGACCGAACCGTCTACATTCTGCAGGGTTCTTGCTCTAGAGCCGGTTTCTGGTTAATTTATCTAGAAATTGTCGTCGCGGTCGAACATGTGCGTCACGAATTCCACGACCAGCGTCTCGTAAGCCTCGTCGCTGAAAATCGGTTTTTGCATCAGGTCGATTGCTTCTTGCGAGAGTTTGCCGGTCTTGGCGAGTTCCGCACCGCCCTTGCGGTACTTTTCACGCAGCATGTTCAAACGGCGCGGGCCTCCGCGGTGGTCAAGCGCGCGCATCTGCGGGCAGGCGATTAGCGTGTAGCCTTCGTGTCCGAGGATAATGTCGAACTGCTTGCGGATCGGTTCGTAGACCACGTCCAGGTCCATCCAGGCGCAGCTCGAAAGCAGAATGATCTTCTGACCTTCTTTCTGGAACTGCAGCCCGTGCAGGTGGGAATTCATCGCGTTGGCGCCGTCTTTGAGCTTTTGTCCCATATAGGGGTGCACCATGCCCACGATGCGGTCCATCAGGACTTTCATCTGTCCCGGAATGCTGAAAAGGAATAGCGGAAAACTCCAGATGACGATGTCTGCGTTGATGAGCTTTTCACGCACCATCGGAATGTCGTCGTCCTTCATAAAACAGCTGCCATCGGGGCGTCCCCAGCAGCTGAGGCAACCGCGGCAGGGTTTCACATTCAGGTTGTCGATAAAAAGATATTCGGTTTCGTAGTCGCCGTTTTCTTCGAGTCCCTGCACAAAAGCCTTGGTCGGAATCAGGGTTCCGCTTCGTTCTTTTTTAGGGCTTGCGACCATCACGAGAATTTTCTTTTTTTCAGCCACGTTTCCGTTCCGTATAGGGGTTCCGCGCGGAAAGATAGAAATTTTCGTTATCCCTTTCGGGGACGCCAGCCTATGAATCAAAAGTTTTTTTAAATTAAACAACATGGTCTTTTCCGAAATTATTAGCGAGTGCTACGACGCAAGGGAATATCCCGCCTTGTCGTTATTGGCGGATCGCTGGGTCTCGACTTGTCCGTTTGCCGGATTGAAGGTCCTTGTTGCCACTCCTATTTTTAGGAATACCTTGGTGCAGTACCGTACGCTTATTGCGGGGGGCGCCGATTTGTATGTGGGGCGTTCGCTCGGAATTGCCGGCGCCGCTATGCCGTGCGATAAGGCTGTCGTTGAATTAGTCAAGGAAAACGGAATCCCCATTGTCTCCGACGAAGACATTCGGAACGGTAAAGTCGCCGATGATTTTGACTTGATTCTTGACTGTGCGGGACAGTTCTCTTTTTGCCATCCGAGGGTGGGCTTTGTGGAACTTACCCGTAGTGGGGTACAGTTCTTTGAGGCGTCGGAGCATCCGGTCTATGTGGCGGACAGCGGCATTGTGAAGCGTATCGAGACGGTGCTTGGTACGGGCGACGGTTGTTTTAGAGCTCTTGAAAAATTGGGCTACGCGGACTTCGAAGGAAAGAACCTGGTCGTGTTCGGTAGCGGCAAGGTCGGCTGCGGTATTGCGTTGCAGGGCGTGCGTCGTGGTATGAACGTGAGCACGGTGACGAATACCAAGAATACAAACTCGTCTACGGATTTCTCTGCGGTGCTTTCGAATAACGGCGTCCGCATTGTAGATTACCTGGACGATGTCGCGTTGACCGAGGCGATATCCTGTGCCGACTTTCTCGTGACGGCGACAGGGGTGAAGCATGCCTTGACGAAGACTGCGGTGTCGGCAATCCTTGCAAATTCGCAGCTGGTTGTCGCCAATATGGGCGTCGAGGACGAATTCGGCGAAATGGTACCGCCGTCCAGGGTACTCAACGAGAAGGCACCGCTGAACTTTATGCTCGAAGAGCCGACGCACTTGAAGTACATCGATGCGAGCCTTGCCCTGCATGCGGCGCTTGGCGAGTGTCTGTTGAATGATTATGCTGAAAAAGGGGAGCTCCCGTTTAAGGGACCGTGCAATCCTCCCGACGAGATTGAACAGGAAATTTTGATGATGACCATTCAGAACGGCTCGATTGGTCCTGAAATCTGCGATATGATGCGCTGTTAACCATAAAAGAAGAGGATAATATGAAACTGAAAAAAACTCTTGCTTTTTTACTTGCCGCGACGGCGCTGACCGTTGCTCAAGAAGCGGCTCCTGCTCCAAGCCAGGAGACTGCGCCTGCTCCAGAACAAAAGGCTGCCCCTGCGCCAAAGCCGGAAGCGGCTCCTGCGCCGAAACAGGAGGCTGCACCCGCTCCAGTACAGGAAGCGGCTCCCGCCCCAAAGCAGGAAGTTGCTTCTGCCCCTGAGCAGGTATCTGTACCCGCTCCGGAACAAACTGCTGCACCCGTTCCAGAAGGTGTTATCCGTCAGGGGCCCCCGAAGACTCCGTTTACTGTGCTTCATGGCAATGCCTATAACCGCGTCGAAAACGAAGCGGCTCCCGACAACGTGAACTACCTCTTGAACAAGCGCCTGACTAAGATGGCGTTCAACAAGTTCTTCTACATCGAACCTTCGGGCGAAATGGGTGCGTTCTCGCTGGGCGGTTTCTTTGGTGCTATGGACATTTCTGGTGAACTGGGTCGTGCAACGGCGGGCTATGCGACGCCGAGCTTTGCGGTCGAAGCTCGTCTGGGTTTAGGACAAATTAAAAGGGATGTGAAGGGTGCCGAAATCAAGGAGACGGTCGAAGGCGATGACTGGGGACTGACCCTGTCCAAGACGCTGGGTGGCTATGTCGTGACCTTGGCGGGTGACTGGACTACCTTTGCAAAGGAAACGAATGTCGAACCTACGAAGGGGCCCAAGACGGAACAGCGCTACCGCGACATCGATGCATCGTTGATCGTGACCGATGGCCCGTCAGCAAGCAAGCACTTCTGGTCTGCGGGAATTGCGTTCCAACGCCATGAAGACGAACTTGAAAGGGGAGGTTCCTTGATCGGGGACTCCCTAACTTCGAGAGTGTCCATTGTTCCGGTGTTTAACTATGGAACTCCTGCGCTCCGTGCCAGTTACGCCAATGTCTATATGGGTGTAAATGCGGCCGTGCCCACCACTATCTACGACAAGCTGGACATGCACGATACGACGTCGGAAAATAAGATTGAGGCCTCGCTGTTCACGACGATGCTGACACTTTCTCCTAATATTCTAGGCGAAGTCCTTCTGGGTGAATCGCTGATGCTCTTTGGCGAAGCGAGCTATACTTGGAAAGCTTTCCGCTATTTGAACAAGGACGCTCCTGGCGAAAAGGTGACCCTTAAGGAATCGCTCGCCGACAAGGTGGAGGCCTCGATGGGACTGCGCTACCAGTACAAGGATTGGGCTGCCTGTGAATTTGCCTTTGGCGATTCCTTCTTCACCGACACCAAGTCTATCTTTAATGGCGAAGGCGTGTTCGTCTCCTTCGGCGGATTCATCTACTTCTAACCCGTGCGGCCATCCCCGCTTCACACACTGTCATCCCCGCGAAGGCGGGGATCTTCCTTTTTAAGTCGCTTCAGTTGCCTAATTGGAGCATTATTTTACAGAAGGGGCCCTGCCGTATGGCGGGGCTTTTTTCTAAATTTCTCCCCACTATGGCAAAAATTCTCTTTAAAAAACAAATGTCTTCCGCGGTCTACATGTTCCGCGTCGAGGCCCCGCTGATCGCTCAAGAGCGTAAGGCCGGCCAGTTTATCATCCTCCAGACGAACAAGGACAACGGCGAACGCGTGCCTCTCACCATCGCCGATGCCGACACGACTGAAGGCTCTATCACCCTGATTTTCCAGACGGTTGGCAAGACCACCACCGAACTCTCCAAGTTCGAAGTCGGTGACGATATCCCGGTGCTCGTGGGCCCGCTCGGCTCTCCGACCCACATCGAGAATTTTGGCCACGTGGTTTGCGTGTGCGGTGGCGTGGGTATCGCCCCGATGCACCCGATCGTTCAGGCCCTCAAGGCTGCAGGCAACAAGGTCACCATCATCATGGGTGCCCGTAACGAAAGCCTGTTCCTCATGAAGGACGAAATGACCGCTCTCGCCGACAACATCATCTTCATGACCGACGACGGTTCCTATGGCCGCAAGGGTCTCGTGACCGAACCGCTTAAGGAACTCTGCGAAGACACCAAGGGCAAACCCGACATGGTGATTGCTATCGGTCCTCCGATCATGATGAAGTTCTGCGCCCTCACCACCAAGCCCTACGGCGTGAAGACCGTGGTGAGCCTCAACAGCATCATGGTGGACGGAACCGGCATGTGCGGTGGCTGCCGCGTGACGATCGGTGGCAAGACGAAGTTCGTCTGCGTCGATGGCCCGGAATTCGACGGTCACGAAGTCGACTGGAACAACATGCTCCAGCGTATGGGCGCCTTCAAGCCCCAGGAACAGGAATCTCTGCACCGCTTCGGTGCAAACGATGGCCACAAGTGCAACATTGACAAGATGGCTGACGCAAAGGCCAAGGAGAGCAAGTAATGTCTGAACATTTGACTCGTGAACAGTTGGACGCCGCCGCCAAGGTGGAACTTGAAAAGATTAACGCCCTCCCGAAGCCCTTGAAGCCCAAGGACAAGACTGCCATTCCGGCACAGCCGATGCCGCAGCTCGAACCCTCCTACCGCGCCCGCGTGATGGAAGAAGTGGCTCAGGGTTACACCGAAGCTCAGGCTATCGTGGAAGCTAACCGCTGCCTCGCTTGTAAGAACCAGCCTTGCGTCGAAAGCTGCCCGGTGCACATCGACATTCCGGCCTTCATCGCGAAGATTGCCGAAGGTGACTTCAAGGCCGCTATCGCGAAAATTAAGGAAACGAGCCTCTTGCCGGCAATCTGCGGCCGCGTTTGCCCGCAGGAACGCCAGTGCCAGATGAACTGCACCATGGGCAAGATGCACAAGGACGTGAACCAGGCTGTGGCTATCGGTCGCCTAGAACGCTTTGCTGCTGACTATGAACGCAACAACGGTGGTGCCTCTGTGCCGGCTGTGAAGCCTGCAACGGGCAAGAAGGTGGCTGTGATCGGTTCCGGTCCTGCCGGCCTGGTTGTCGCTGCTGACGTCCGCCGCGAAGGCCACGACGTGACCATCTTCGAAGCATTCCACAAGCTCGGTGGTGTGGTCCGCTACGGCATTCCTGAATTCCGTCTGCCCAAGAAGATCGTTGACAACGAAATCGAATCTCTCGCTGCCATGGGCGTGAAGTTTGAGACAAATTTTGTCATCGGCCGTACCCGCAAGCTCAAGGACCTCATTGAAAAGGATGGCTTCGATGCCGTGTTTGTCGGTACCGGTGCAGGCCTCCCGCTCTTCATGAACATTGAAGGTGAAAACCTGGTCGGTGTGTTCGCTGCTAACGAATACCTGACCCGCGCAAACCTCATGCGCGCCTACGACAAGGAACATGCCGATACTCCGATGTGGCCCGGCAAGAATGTGGTCGTTCTCGGTGGTGGTAACGTCGCTATGGACGCTGCCCGTATGGCTCTCCGCTTGGGTGCCGAAAAGGTTCGCATCGTTTACCGCCGCAGCATGAACGAACTTCCGGCCCGTAAGGAAGAAGTTCTCCATGCCCAGGAAGAGGGTGTCGAATTCTGCGTTCTGCAGAACCCGGCCAAGATCCTTGGCGACGAAGCCGGCCACGTGCGCGGCATGCTCGTTGACAAGTACGAACTCGGCGAACCCGATGAAAAGGGCCGTCCGCGTCCGGTCAAGGTCGAAGGTGCAAGCTTCGAAATCGAATGCGACACCGTGCTCGTTGCTATCGGTAACGGTTCCAACCCGCTTATCAGCAACACCACGCCGGAACTCTCTGTCGACAAGAAGGGACACATCCTTCTCGAAGATGCCGCTGCCAACAAGACCTTTATGGAAAAGGTTTATGCCGGTGGCGACATCGTGCTCGGCGCAGCCACTGTCATCTTGGCAATGGGAGAAGGTCGCAGAGCCGCGGCTGGAATTAATGAATTCCTGAAAAAATAAGCTTCGCATTACGGCGTCTCCCCATAGAGGATAACTCCACTAAGGGGCGATGCCCCAAGTGTCGTATAGCTCGCCCCCTCACGTATTACAATACGCTACGGGGGCTCGGCTCCTGGTCCTGCTCGCTTCTTTTTCAAGACCTAAAGCATCATTGTAAGAAGATGGCTTCGGCCATCTTTCAAGATCTAAAGCAAAAAAAAGGATGGCTTTTGCCATCCTTTTTTAATTGAGTTGAAATCGGAAAGGAACAGTTGATTGGGATTAGGCGGCGAAGGGGTAGCTGCCCATGCTTTCGAGCAGCAGGTTCTGCAGCTTTTTCTTGATCTGCCCGACGCAGGCACGGGTGCAGCCCATGTTTCTTGCGACTTCGGCATCGGTGCAGTTGAGCCCCGCTTCGCAGACGTCCATGCAGGCGTCCAGGTATTCAGTCATCCGGGGGTACGAACTCGCAATTTTACGAATGACCTGGATGGCGTCCTTACGGAAGCATTCTTCTTCGATGTCCTTTTCGTACGGCATGCTCTTGAGAATGCTCCAGGAGCGAGCCTCATCGGAGTCTTCGTTGTCGTAGGAGCCGCTTTCGCCCGTGAAGTCGATGCAGATTTCGTGGGCGCTGCGCTTGGAATTGCGGCGCTTTTCGTCGTCGAGGTGCCAGTAGCCCTTCTGCGTGATGTATGCCATGAACGGAACGCCGAGGGTCGGGTCGAACGACATGATGGCGCTATGGAAAACTTCGAAAGCGTTTCCCATCAGGTGTTCCTGGCGCTCCTTGGGGGAGTACCCGTTCAGACTGAAGTCGGAGTCGACCTGGTAGGACTTGCCTGCCATGACTCCGCTGAGTCTTTGACCGCAGATGTCCCACAGGTCTCTGATGGCTTGGGTGCGAATGTCTTCGCGGACAGTTGTCTGTGCAACCTGGATGAGGTTGTTGACGAGGCTGTTCTGGGTGGCGTTGTTGCTCATATGCTGCTCCTTTGTATGAATCAAAGACGATGGAATACCCTTTGTAAGGACAAAGGTCAAAAATCAACAATAAAAGGGGGTCTATTTAATCAAACCGAAGAAAAATGCTGTACGGGGGGCTCGGAAGGCGTCGAAAAACGGGGAACAAAATCTTTTAATCACACACATTCTTTCCACATTTTCAAATATAGCTTAAAAGGGGTGTCAAAAGATGACATTTTAAGGATTCTTTTTAGGGGGCGCGTTCCATTTGAAAATTCTGGCATAAATAAAAAAAGCCCCCCATAATATATTATAGGGGGTAGTGGTCGATACAGAACTCGAATCTGTGACCTCTACCATGTCAAGGTAGCGCTCTAACCAACTGAGCTAATCGACCGAAGTGAGCACAAATATAGTAAAGACAGTTCCGTTTGTCAAGGGGGGGAGCGTGAACTTATCTCTCCGAAGCGGGGACCCAGTAGCGCAGTCTGCCAGAAATGTGCAGCGGGGGGAGGGTGTCTATGCAGACGCCGGTGCGGCAGTCCTTGAAATACAGCTCCAAATTGGCGGTCCAGAGCGAGTCTCCGATGATTTCGTCGAAGCGTATGGAGCTACTGTCGGGGATAAGCGGGGCTTCGGGGGAGAACTGCTCGCGCATCCAGGTGACGTCCTGGTACCTCCCGTTGAGGCTTGCCCGTGTGATGGGGATGAGATCTTTGCCGGTCTGAGGGTTGTTTACCATCAGCGAGAATTGGTCTCCTCGCTCGCTTTCGTCGATTCTGGAGCGAAAGAAGAAGTAATGGTGGCTGTTGTTCACGTAAAAGGGCGGTTCCACGTCGTTTTTGGCAAGTTCTATGGTATAGGGGCCATCATCATTGATGGTGTATTTGATGTAGCCTCCGCCCTTGACTTCCCAGCTGCTGTTGATGTCGCCGCATGCCAGAAGCGTGAAGGCGAGCGTACTTAGGATTAGTCCTGTTTTTTTGCGGAAAGTCGAATTCATACCCCTAAACTAGAAATTATCTTTGTGCATGGTTTGACTATGGACGGAAATTTCGACAAAGGGTTGTCCCGCGCAATTCACCGACTAGATTTGGATACTCCTCTAGGGGTTGTCCACCTGGCGGGTTTTGCTCAAAAACCGGACCACCGTTCGGTCATTTTCGGCATTTTGTCCGATTTTTCGGGGGTGACTGTAACGGCTGACGATCTTCAGGAATCCAAAGAAGATCCCCGTCCGCGCTTTTCGAAGCTCGATTTCGATGTGAACTGGACTCATTCGGCGGGGTACTGTGTCTTGGCGTTTGGAGAGAGGGGTTCGCTTTCGAACATGCGTATCGGGGTGGACCTCGAACGCTACTCGCCCAGGCGGCTGCACCTTGCCGACCGTTTCTTTAGTGCCGAAGAAGCCGCCCATATCAAGTCGCTGGGGGAATCTGCCGAAAGGGAGTTCTTTAGGCTGTGGTGCCGCAAGGAGGCGTTCTATAAGTGCGTCGGCGGAGAGTTTTTCGAAGGGACGCTCCGACGCCCGATGCTTGAAGATTCGGTGCGGTTCGAAAATGCAAAATCCCCGGTGCTGGGCACCGGAGATTTGGTTGAAGTCCATTTCGTGGATCTGACTGGCGACGCTATCGGGGCGACTGAGCCCGCGGCGCTGTGCATCGCCGTTTCACGTCGCTAGTTCGGCAGTTCCTGTTCGCCTTCGGCAATCGGTGCATCGGGAGCCTTTCCGTCTTGCGGCACTTCGAGTGCGTACAGCGGGAGGCTCGCGAGTTCTTCTTCGTCTACGAGCAGTCTAATAATGTACTTGTCGGGGCGCTTGATTTGCAAACGCTGCAGGTTCAGGACCATGTTCACCGCGGCGGTATCGAAACCCTGTGCCACGGGCTCCAGCGGAATTTTCGACTGCATCGGCGGTACAATCGGCTTGCCGCACACGTCTTCGAAGGAGAGCTTCAGGTCGTGCATGCCGGCTTCGCTACGGCTGTAGCGGATACGGAATGCCGTGGAACACTGCGGAATCACCAGCGGAAACTTTGAAAAAATTCTGTCAAAAGCCCCGAGAATATTCAGGCGACCGCCCGCTCCATTGGCGGTGGCGGCGTCACAGATGGCTGCAATTTCGATATTCATTATTTAATCTCCCAGTTGTCGGCCACGTACTTCATAACAAGCGGACCGTTGTTGCGATTTGCGCCACCCGCATTTTCGCGGGCGAGCATGGATAGGTAAACTTTGCCGGAACCGTCGATGTCGAGCATCGGGCCCCATCCGCGTAAGAAGTAGCCCTTGCTAGCGTAGAAGACCGTGTTGAAATAGGGCAGCTGATTTTCGCCGTGCAGGTGCCATTTGTTGTTTTCGTACCTGTAGACGTGTACCTGCGAGTAGTTTGCCCTGCCGTTGTCGTCGACTGCGGCATAGATGATTCCGTTGCGGATTGCAAAACTCATATGGTAGGCAATGATGCCTTCGGAAATCGGGGAACTTGCGAACTTGCTGTTCTGCTTGATCCAGGTGATTTCGTTGTTGTTGATCGTTCCCTTGCCCATGCGTGGACCGTAGGTGTCTACGTCGCGACTCAAGAAGCCCATGTAGATAGTGGATCCGTCGCAAACGAGTTTGGGCTGGCTTGCATCCAATGCGCTGAAGCCGTTCCACTTGATCTGTGAGTAGTCGGTGTTGTAAAGTCCATAGTAGGCGGTGTAGTTTGTTGAAATGGCCATTACGATCAACTGTCCGTTGTCGCCGAAGATGGCTTCGACTTCGCGGTATTTCTGGTTGCCGTCGAACTTGCCGAACTTTGCGTTCTTTTCCCATTTGCTGCCGTTGAAGTCGTACAGGTAAATCTTCTGGTCGTCGCTTTGCAGTAGCACGACGTGTGGGTAGGATTCCGATTCCTTGCTCACGATCTTGGCGGCGAGCGCATTGGTGAATGTCGAGCCGACAGATGCCAGTGCCGATGTTCCGCCCGTAGACTTGTAAAGGGTCAGCTTCTTGCCGGCATCTAGGACGCCTACATAGAAGTTTCCGCCATGGGCGTTTGCGTAAATCTGCGAAATGGTATCGGTGAAAGTCTTGGTACCAAGCGATTTCCATTTATCGCCATCGAACTGTGCCGCGGTAAGTGTTTTATTGTCTTTAAGGTAGGCAACGACGGGTTTGTCGTTTACAAGTGCCATTGCGGGTGCCACGTTTGCGCTAGTGTTTTCGATAACGGTATCCTTGCCCTGGTTCTGCCAGGCCTTGCGGAAGTAGACCTTGCGGCTGACTTCTTCGGCGCGGTGGCGGCTGTAGAAGGCCTTGTTCGGCGAAGTAGTCGTGCTATCGCGGTAATCCAGGTAAATGGTCATGGAGCCTTCGTAGGTCTTACGGATAAAGGCGGCGTTGAATTCGGCAATGCTCGTATCGATGCTTCCGTCCTTGTTGCCTTGGTAGAAGTTGTTGTCGACATTGCTGAATTTCCACCAGAAGTCCTGCATGTTCTTGTTGCCGAGGTCACCCATCTTGGACTTCTTACCGTTCCAGTCGGTGGTGTAGAAGTACAGCGCTTCGTCGTCGACTGATTCGTCGCCACTCCACAGGTAGACAGTGTCTGCCGCAGAAATGACTCCGATGGGGTGATACTGCATCATACGGACTTCAGTGGTGTCGCTGAAGGTTACCTTGGTGCTGGTTTCCTGCGCCGACACGATACAGTACATGTCCTTTTCTTTTTCGGAGTAGGTTGAATCCTTGCCGATACGGAACGACTTGCCGTTCGCGTTATAGTCGTACTTGGGAACGGATTTTTCCATCGTCTTTCCGGTCGCTTTTTCCTTACATTCCCAGGTGAACCAGTCGATGCCTTGCCATACGTCGTTCACCGTTGCGTCGAGCTCAAAGGGGTCGCCGGGATTCAGGTAGATGAGCTCCTGCTTCACCCAGATGAGCGGAACTTCTGTTGAGAACGAAATTTCCATCCTGTCGGTCGCCGTGTTGCCGTCGTTGTCGGTGACGCGGGCGACGCAGTAGAAGTCGCCTTGTGCGGCAGGAGCCTTCCAAACGGTGTCGTAGTCGCTGACTGTTTTCCAACGGCTGTCGATCTGGTCGGTGGTGCCACAGCTCCATTCGCGCTTTACGATGCGTCCTGGGTCAGAAGGTAGTCCATTGTTGTCGTAGGCTTCTGCGTTCAGGGTGATGTTGTAGCCTTCGCGGACAGTCAGGCTCTTCTTTGTCACCTGAATGGTCGGCGGAGCAAGAATGATGTCGATCTTGACGGTGTCCTTGGCGATGTTGCCGTCGTCATCGGTGACGCGCGCGATACACTGGTAACCGTTTTGCTGCGTGGAGGGCATGACCATCGTCGTTCTCGGAGTAGTCGAGGAACTGTAAGTAAAGCCGATGTTTTCGGTGGAAGCCGAACCGCAGCCCCATTCGTACTTGACGATCGAACCGAGCGAGTCCATGGCGTGGGCGTTGAGTTCCACGGTATCCTTGATGGTGACCCTGTTGTAGTTTACATAGGCGGTTACTGTAGGTAGGCCGACAATCACCTTGTAGGTCGCCGTATCTCTTGCGGTGTTGTTGTCGTCGTCGGTAACTTGAACCACGCAGTAGTAGGCGTTGGTTGCTTTTGACGGCATGCGGACGGTCGTCTGCGAAGACTGCATTTCGTCCCAGACGGGGTTCTTGAGTTCGTTCAGGTTGTCGCTGCAGGCGATTTCGTACTTGGCGATGTATCCGAGCTTGTCCGAAGCGTTCGCCTTGATGACCTGGTTGCTGTTGATCTTTACAGTATCTTTCTTGGTGTTCAGCTTTACAGTCGGAAGGTCGAGCAGCGTCTTGAAAATGAGCGTGTCCATGCCTTCTTCGTTGTCATCGTCAATTGCCTTGAAAACGCAGCGGTAGTTCGATGTCTCTGCGCCGGGGAGCTGCACCTGGAGTGCTATGTCGCTGACAGAACTACTTGGCGAATCAATGATTTTTTCGTTGTCGAAGACGACGTTGCCGTTGCTGCAGCCCCACTTGATACTGTTGATGGTTCCGAAGCGGTCGCTTGCCGAAATGTATGCGGTCACGGTGGAATTGATCTTGTATTCGTTGCTGTTGTTGTTGGTTGTGGCATGAATGGTGGGCGGATCGGCGACCACATTCACGACAACGGTGTCTGCGCCAGTATTATCGAGATTGTCGGTGACATTGACAACAACCTTGTAGGTGCCGATTTTGCTATATGCCAGATCGGCTTCTTCTGCCGCTGTGGGGCAGGCGTAGCCATCGGAAAGGTTACTGCCACAGATCCATGCCAGAGTGAGAGACTCGCTTAGTTTACCCTTGTACGGCTGAACCTTGAAATGCAGCGGGTCGTTGATGCTGACGGTGTTTTCAAAGCCGGGCTCGGTAAAGACGACAGCCGGGTTGTCTCCCAGAATGCCGAATTTGACCTGGGCGCTCACATCGGCGCCGTTTTCCTTGTAGGTCACTGTCATGAGGTAGTCCTTGTCGGGACTTGCCGAGGTCAGGTCTTCGTACGGTAGATTGAGTGTTGCGGTAGCGTTTTCATCGACGGCAGTCTTTTGTGTCTGGGCTCCGCCACCGACATCCCAACTCCATGTGATGTTTTTAGCAGCCGGATAGGCTCCGTTGACTGTTGCCGTGAAGACGAGGTTTTCGCCCTGTCCAATACGGGCGTTCTGTCCGCCATTCACGTCCAAGTTAATTGATGTGGCGCGGACAACGATTGTCTGTTTCAGGGAAGTCTTGTTGCCGGCCTTGTCCGTTGCACTGTATTCAAACTTGTGTGTGCCGTCGGTAAGGTTGTTCATTGAGACGGGACAGTTGAACACGGCATTGCCGTCGCTCTTGGTGCAGTTGATCTTCTGGGACTTTCCGTCGATCGACGCGGTGACGGTGTCGAGGAAGGATCCCAGGTCGCGGGCGTAGACGGCCTGGTTGAAGTTGCGAGTCTTTAGAGTGTCGATGTTCTTGACGATTAGGACTGGCTTGGCGGTATCCTTAAGTTCGATCTCGTCCATGCGAACAAGGTTTCCCGATTCGGCGAATAAATCTTTAACGGTAACGGAACCGTACTCCTTTGCCGAGTCGGCACTTGCGGTGGCGGTGTACTGCCCGACATCGACCTTCACCGTATAGTTACCCTTGTCATCGGTTGTCGCATCGAAGGTCTTGTTGCCGTTGCTGAAGGCAACGCGGATTCCCGAATGGACTGTGCGACCCTGGTACTTCGCCGTTCCCGTAAAGGTTCCCTGCGTCGAACTCAGGTCGCCGATATAGAAACTCCAGGGACGGCTGCTGCCTTCACCCGTCGAAATGCGCTTCATGTGAACGACGTCGTAGCCATCGGTTACGTACATATCCCAGTAGATGCGGCCCGTCAGTTGCTTTGCAGGGTTCTTGATGAGCGTGATGACGTTCTTGCCGTTCTGGTCAATCGGCTCAAAGATGTTCGAGGTGAATTCTGCTGCGATCAGGTCGTCTTCGGTAAAGGCCTTCTGCGGGGGCTGGCCGTTCTTGGAAACCTGGGCGTAGATGAAGTATTGCAGGTTTTGCGGATTGTCGTCGTCTTCGCCTTCGTAGTAGAAGTAGAATCGGTCATTGATGTTGTGGCGGACACCGTCTTCGGGGTAGATAATTTTTAGCCTAGGAATCCTGTTGAAGTGCAGGTAGACGCTGTCTTTGGTCTTGTTGTCGTCGTCATCGGTGACGATGATGTAGATTTTCTGGTTGCCGAGCGAATCGATTTTAGCGTCTTTATTCTTAATGGTGATGTAGAGAGAATCGTTGTCTTCGAATGTCTCGTATTTCCATTCCTTTGCTTCGCCCTTTCCGTTTGCGTCCAGGTCGACCTTGATGCTTGTAATGGTACCGAAGGAGTCGCTTGCCATAATCGGGAAGGTGATGTCTCCGTCATGCTTGGTCCACAGCGTATCCTTGGGGACGACAAGCGTTGGCTTTGTGTCGATGACTCTGACCCAAGCCTTTCGGGTTGCTGTACCCGAGGTGTCGGTTGCATTGTTGCCATCGTAGGCGACGAACCGGGGCTCGTAGAGACCTGCTTTGGCATAGACCCAGGTCTGCTGCTTTGCGTTCTTGCCTTGAACGGTGGTGTCCTTGCCGTCCTTCTTGGTAAGTACCCATTCAAAGCCGTAGATTTTATCCACATAGTAAGGAAGGATGCCGATCATGTATACGGTGTCGTTTACGGTGACCGTCAGGGTGTCGGCGATGGTGTCTGCTTCGCTTACGGCTGTATTCGTCATGGAATCAGCGAATGCCTGTACATCCGGAATGGGTTCCTTAAATACGAATACGCGGGAGTGATTGTTTTTAAGGTTCACGTTTTCCTTGACGGACGATTCCCTGGAACATCCGAAAAAGGCGACCATGAAAATGACGCCAAGGGCAAATAACAAAAAATGGGGTACACGCATAGCACATCCTCGTTAAAAATCAACACAGTTTTTTCAGTTTAAATCTATCTTTTTTATCAGAAAAGCGTGTGTGATTTAACGCACCGATGGAGTCTGTTTTATGGAAGAAATCCCACTTTGGTACAGTCTTGCTGTTTTTTTTGTGTTGGGCGCCTGTGTCGGTAGCTTTTACAACGTGATTGTGTACCGTATGCCACGCGGAATTTCCCTGATTAATCCGCCATCGCACTGTCCACTTTGCAAAAAGCATATCCCGCTGTATTACAACTTGCCGATTGTCGGCTGGCTCATTCTGCGCGGAAAGAGCGCCTGCTGCAAGCAGCCCATCAGCATCATCTATCCCATCGGGGAATCCCTATGTGGACTCCTGGGGGCACTCTCGCTCTATGCCGCGATGGGCTTTACCACCGATTTCTGGTCCCCGGTGCCAAACCTGGAAGTATGGGCGGACGCCCTGGCACTTTTCTGGCTCTTGCTTGGCATTTATCCGGTGAGCGCAGTTGATTTTAAGTACAAATTAATACCGGATTCCATCTCGGTGGGCGGCATTGTCGCGGGCCTTATTATTTCGCTTATTCCGGGTGGTTTGACTCCGGTGCAGAGCATCGTAGGGGCGGTTGCTGCGGGTGGTGGACTTTACCTGCTGGGCTTTATTGCCTCGAAGGTGCTGCACAAGGATGCCATGGGCTTTGGCGATGTGAAACTTTTGGCGGGCTTCGGTGCTATTATGGGCGTTACCCGTGCGGTCGAAGTGCTGGTGGTAGCCTCGATCCTTGGCATCTTGATCATGGTGCCATATGCAAAAATTGCCGAAAAACGCGCCGCTAAAAAGGCTGTTCAAAGTAAGGCTTCGCAAAACAAGAACGCTTCCGCATCTGCGGAAGCGGATGATGAAGGTGCCGGTCAGATTCCGTTCGGTCCGTTCCTTGCCGTCGCAGCCCCGTTTATGTACCTGTGGGGCGATGCGCTGAAGGAAATTTATTTGAAGTTTATTTTCGGCGAATAATTCTTATTTCTGCATTTCGTGGAAGGCGTACAGCCAGGCCTTGAGACGGTTCCAGTTCTTGTCGTTCTTGTGCTTGATGAAGTCACCGAAGGAATATAGTGCCAGGTTCTGTAGCGGCGTTTCGCCAATCTGGATGTCCTTGATTCCGTAGAAGTCTTCGGAAAGCTTCAGGTCGGTATCGCGGATTGTTTTTCCATCTATGGCGATGACAAGATGCTTCTTGTGGATGGCGAGCGAGTAGTGGTGACGCTTGCCATCGAGTACGGCCGCCTTGCCATATTCCACGGAATCGGTCGATGCGGAATCGATGCCGTTGTAGACTCTTGTGCAGAGCGCGGTGGAATCCTTGCTGCAGCGTCGGATGTCGAATCCGAGGCTGTCGCTGCCTGCGCTCAGCAGGGGCGCGTCTTTTTTGAGACTTTCGATTTCAAACCAGAAGCTGATGGCGACGCTCGAATCTTCGGTAAACACGCTGCTGTCGTAGCGCATGTCGAGAAGCGTGTCCGTTGCAGGGCTTGCGACGAACTGGCGGAGCCTGGAGTCGGCACGATCGAAGTTGCTCCACTGGATTTCTCCGGCTACGGCCGTGAGCTTTGCCGTGGTACTGATGTGCGGCAAGGCTATCCAGTACAGAATGGAGTCTTCGGAAACCCAGTCGCCACCCTGCGATGAAACCACGTTGCCCTGTTCATCCAGGAAAACTTCGCTATAGTCGTGTTGGTAAAAAGGCATCGACTTGTCGTGGCTTCCTTTCTCCTTGAGCGGAACGAGCAGGGAGTCGAGCTTTGGATCGTCGAGGGAATCGAGCAGGTCGAATTTCGGCAGCGAAAAATCCAGGTTGTAGAGAATGTTCGCATTGGCGTAGTTATTCACGAACAATGTGTCGTCTTCCTTGAACTTCCAGAACACGTCCTTCGTGACGAATTTCTTGCCGTTGTAGATTTCGATGGTCTTTTCACCTTCGTCGTTTTCGACAATCGGGATGTTCTCGATGATGGCGTAACCGTTCTTGGCATCGCTTTTGGAAATCTGCTTGCACCTGAGCAGTCCCGTGATGCAGATGGTGTCGCCAACCGAGAGCGAATCGTAGTCGACGGAAATCTTGAGTGTCGCGGGTTTCCTGAGGCGTACATAGATGGAATCTTCGTCGTTGCTCTTCAGAATCTCGGCGCCAGCAAGTCCTTCGGTCGTGGCGATGACGCTGTAGGCGCCCTTGACATCTTCAAAAATGGCGAAGTCGTTTGCGTCTACGGTAATGGAATCGTAGAGTTCCGTCTTTCCGTCGACGATTTTTGCCAGGGTGTATTTGACCCGAGCCGATTTCGGTAAATCGTAGTCCCAACTGTATTCGGTCGTGAATGCCAAGGTGTGTCCCGATTCGGTTTCGGTGAGCACTCCTGCGGTAGAGGTTCCCTTGTCGTCTTCGGGGAGCGCGCATGCGCTAAAAAGAGCCGCCATAAGTAAGGCGAGCGCTGCAAATTTTGTCGTTTCTCGTCTCGTCATAGGTTACTCCAAATTTGAGAACAGGTGCAGGTTCAGTTGGTACACGCCGTCGGCGTGCTCCTTGTCTTCACCGATGATGCGCCTTGCCTTTGCCTTGAATTCTTGCAGTTCCGCTTCGAGCTTCTTATAGGCTTCGCTCGAAATGCTGAACGTGAGCGTGCTCATGACGGTCGGTTTCTTGGGTGGCGTGATGAGCGCCTGCTTCGAAAGTTCAAAACATTGCAGCTGGTACTGCTTGATGAGCTCTGCGTTGTTGTAGGGACCGCTGCTGATGCTTTCCCTAGTGGGCTTCCAGAAACCACCTTCGTTTTTGCGGGCAAGTCCCAGCCGTTCGAGCAGTGCAAGGGAATCCTTCAACTTGCCCAGCGGAACCTTGGGAAAAATCCGCTTCTGTACCGGGGTCAGGTCGTCGTCCACATCCACCGCGTCTAGGATCGCAAAAAGGGCGCTGTGGTACCAGCGGCTGTAATATTCGTAGGCGTCTTCGTTCAAAATGTGCTGCGGGCTCGGATGCAGCTTCAAAAGCTCCTGCATCGCGTCGTTGCGCGCCGAGTCGCTTTTCGCCTGGTCGAGTTCCACCATGGTCTCAAAATACTTCGCCTCTTTCTTGTCGAGTTCAAGGATCTCGATGAACTTAGCCACCATGCGGGGACTGACCTTTTTTCCTCTGAGAACATCGGCAAAGTAGCTGCGACTCTTTTCAAGCCCCAGCAGGTTGCAAATCTCGGTACGTGTAAAGCTCGGTTCCGCCTGCATGCGTGCCGCCTGGTATTCTTCCAGGAATTTGCGAAAATGCGTAAATTGGTATATGTCTAAAAAACGGTTCACATTGTAAATATATACAATTTTTTGAGAACATGCAACCGTAAAAATACATTTTTTGAGAACAACACCCCGGCGGAAGGGTCAGGGGCTTTAATTGTCCATAGAATCGATTCCTTCAAATACGATTTCGTCGATTTGGAGGAATGTTCCGCTGGAGACGAAAATGGAGAATATGCCGATTTCGTTGGAAATTTCAGCCCAGGGCACTTGCAAGTTTTCTTCGTTTAGTATTTCCTGTCCGGGGCGCAGGACGATTTCGGTCCATTCTTGGGAGGCTTGTGCGGTCCAGAGCGCCTTGCGGTAGGTGTTGTCGCCGACTTCGCGGTAGTGCTCCAGCGCGATGTTTAGTTCGCAATCGCCACGCACTTTCATGCGGATGGCGGTGAGTGCGCTCAGATCGTAGTATCCCGTATCGAGCCCTAGGTGCGTTCCGAGCAGAAGGTAGCCTGAATCCGCTTGCGTGAACTGCATCGAAAGGATTTTTCCAGATGCACCGTCTTCAATTGCCGATGCAAAGCCTTCTGCCGTATCAGGCTTAACCCAGCTGGATGCTCCGGACGCTACATAATACCAGCCGAAGTTCTTGTGGGTCGCGGCGAAGTTGTTCAGGCTGTCGCCATCCTCGAAATCCTCAAAGACGTATTCGCGGGTCAATTCTGGAATGCGTATGAGCGCGTCGGCTTCGGCTCCCGCATCAAGCGAGAACGTGGCGACAGCGGAATCTCCGGCGAGTACGGTGAACATGCCTGCGGGGACGTGAGCGAATACGTAATCGCTGCCGGAGCGCGCAGCCGTGTACGGCGTCGATTCCAGGTGCAGCAATTCAAACAGTTTCTCGTCTTCTGCCGCCCCTGTGCGTATCGTAAGGGATGCGGACGGCGCAAGCTCAATTTCGGCGACCGACGAATCGGTCGGCTCGAAGGCTTCCCAGTTCATGAGAGAAGAATCTGCGCCGGCGATACCTTCGACAAAGCAGTTCCCGCTGGAACATTCTTCTGCGAGCGAATCGAAGTGGGCTAGTCCTGAATCATTGGAAACGGCGCTTTCTATCTGCGCAAGGTCCGTCTTGGAAAATAATGTGATGCGGGCCTGGGGCAGTGGCTGTCCGGCGTTGTCCATGACTACAACTGCAATCCCGTTTGTCGTCTCGCTTGTGGCGCCTGCCACGCCGGACTCCTTGTCCGAACAGCCGATGAATAGCGCAAGGCAGAGCAGAGCGCAAAATGAAAGGCAAACCGATGTCTCCGTCATTTTTTTCATCGTTCTTCCTTTTTCATCATCGGGAACAACTGGAAATTTAACTGATAAACGCTGTCGCAAATTTGCGAAGGCATCGCATTGACCACATTTACGATGGATTTTCGCGTCTCGGCGAGGATTTCGCGGATTTTTTCAATCTGTTTCGAGTCGAGCGCCATCGTGAGCGTGCTGATATCGCGCTTTTCCTTGGGGGTATCGGCGATGGACTTGCGGGCAAGTTCCGCAATGCTTGCCTGGTAGTCGCTGATGCAGGCGCTCAGCCAGTGTTCCTTCGTCTTGAGGTGGGCCTCGGTAGGCACCACGCGGCCATCCTTGCGGGTATGCGCGAGCCCGAGCTGCAATAGCGCGTCTACTGCGGTTTCTACCTGCGATGCCGTGAGCTTCGGAAGACAACTTTCACCGAGGGCTGCGGCGTCCTGCGGTCCCCGGTAATCGAAGACGTCGAGTGCCGAGCGAATCATCGGGTAAAACCACTGCTGAAAGTAGCGGTAGCGTGCTTCGTCGAGTTCGCGGCAGGCGGCAGGGCGCATTTTTTGAAGTGTCTCGAAGTGTTTGCGCACGTCCTTGTCGTTTTTGGCCTTGCTATACGCAATCATTTCGCGGAAGTATTCCGCCTTGGCTTCCTTGAATCGGAAGAACTGCACGAACGTCTCGATGCACTTGGGCGAAACGTGGCGCTTGCCCTGCAAAATCTTTACCAGGAGGCTCGCATCCATATTGACCGCAGTGGCAAACACGCGGTAGCTGAACGTCGGGTCCAGCGACTTTTCCAGTTCGTAGAACTCCTGCAAAAACTTGCGGTAGTCGGAATAGTCGTATATGTTGATCTTGTTTTTCGAAAACATGGCGGGCCTGCATTCCAAAAATACATTTTTTTATAAATAGACATTGTTTCGCCTCGTTTTGCATCCTATTTTTTACAATTGTGTTGACATTTTTGTCCACACAGGATGGATTAATTTGGGTGATTTCTTCTAAAAAAAGGTATATTCGTTGAAAACGAGGAATCGCTATGAATATCGTAAGAAACATGCTTTTTGTGAGCTTTTCACTTGCCATGATCGCATTTGCCGCCAAGTACGAAGCCGAATCGGCAACCGTATCTAGCGAAGCTAAAATTGTCAACAGCAGTGGAGTTTCGGGTACAGGGTACGTAAGCCTCCAAGAAGGCAACATTACTTTCGCGGGAGTCACCGTCGAAACCGCAGGCAAATACACGCTCGCCATTCATTACAAGGCGGGTGATTACAAGGCTAACTACCTCAAGGTGAATGGCGCCTCCGCAGGCACAATCGACTTTGCGGCAACGACCGGATGGGCAGACGTCACAACGGCCGTCACGCTCAAGGCGGGCACAAACACCATCGCCATCGAGAAATACTGGGGATGGATTGACGTCGACTACATCGATATTTCTGCCTACGAATCCACCCCCTTCAAGATTTCCGCGACCCCAGTTACCCCGAACGCGACCGAAAGCGCCGTAAAGCTCTACAGTTTCTTGCGCGAGAACTTTGGCAAGAAGACGATTAGCGGCATCATGACCGGAGACATGAGCGGTTACACGCTGGGCGCCGATTTTAAGACCCACGACGACGTGAAGTACATCTATACGCGCACGGGCAAGTACCCAGTGCTCGTCGGTCTTGACTTCCTTTTCGCGACAGGCCCGAACGCTTCCGGCAGCTGGAACATGGAATACACCGACAAGGCCATCTCCATCGCAAAGGGGCTATGGAAGGCAGGCGGCATCCCTGCATTCACCTGGCACTGGAAGGATCCCCTCGACAAGAAGGACGCCTTCTACATCCAGAGCGCAGCCGGCACCAACGAATATACGGACTTCGACTTCTCTACCGGATTCAAGGCCGGCACCACCGAATGGGACACCGAAAGTGCGGCCTACAAGGGAATCATTGCCGACATCGACCATATCGCCGACTACTTCCTCGACCTGCAGAAAGAAGGCGTCGCGGGCATCTTCCGTCCCCTGCACGAAGCGGGTGGCAAGTGGTTCTGGTGGAGCATCAATTCGGGCGAGCAGTTCGCGGCTCTCTACCGCCTGGTATTTGACCGCATGGTGAAGGTGAAGGGCGTAAAGAACATGATCTGGGTGTTCAACCCCGAAGGTTCTACCGTCACCTCCTGGGATCCGGGCAGCGAATACTACGACATCCTTTCCATCGACATCTACAACAACGAAAACGACCATTCCAGCAACGCGAGCGCCTTCGACAAGTTTAAGAGCGCATCGAACGGGACGAAGATCCTCGCGCTCAGCGAAAACGGGCCCATTCCCGACGTGAACAACATGCACACCGACGAAGCCGTATGGAGCTGGTGGATGCCGTGGTACAGCACCTGGAGCGGAACCTGGCCCGGCCAGACAAGCGAAACAGTCTGGAAGAGCAACATGGATGACGAGCGAATCCTTTCTCTCGAGGACATGCCCGGCTGGGAAAAGTACAAGCCGAATGTTTCTGATTCGGGAACGACTCGTATAGCTGATCGTTTCTACCTGCGTGGAGAATCGACCATGATGGGCGTGTACGACATGAACGGCCATTACATGGGTGCCTCGACGCAGAACCTTCCGCAGGGACGCTATATTGTCCGCTCCCGCGTGCAAGGACGTATGGTAAATGCAGTGTATCTGAAAAAGTAAGCGTGGCCTTAGCCGGAAATAGGCTAAAAAACGAAACGACTTGTCCCTTTGTTAACTCAAAAGGGACATTTTTTGTCTGTTTTGCTCGTGGATAACACATTTTTACGGGGAGAAAATGGATTTTCTCCCCAAAATGGATTATTTTTAGGGTGAGAATGAAAATGGCGCTCGACAGATTCTTTTTTGCGGCGGCGACTGCCTGTATGTTGGCATCGCCGTCTTTTGCGCGTCCTGCGGCAACGGGTATAGAGACCATCCGAAATTGTGATGGAAGCTCGATCTCGGTTCGCTATTCTGGCGACGAACATTACCACTATGCAGAAACTTCCGATGGCATTCTTGTCATGTACGATGGCGAAGGCTGCCTAGTTTATGTGGATGAGCAGGGAAATCCTACGAAAACACTGGCGAAAGATCCGGAAGCACGCACTGCGGGGGATTCTTCTTTATTAAAGGGGCTCTCCCAGGAATCTGCTCGAAAGAATCATGAAAGGCGGCGTGGAGGTCGATTTCCCAAGGACACCTCCCTGACAGAGAAGACATCTTATACGCATACCCCCGTGATGGCGTATAATCAGAAGGGTGTCTCTGCTTTGCTTAAGCGTCCGACCCCTCAAAAATGGACCATGGGGGAGCGCTGGTTCCCGGTGCTACTGGTCGGGACGACCGACAAGGCGCATGGCGACTCGGCGAAATTCTATGATTTCTTGAATACGCCCGGCTATAGCGAAAATAAAAATATCGGGAGCCTGCGCGATTACTTCTTGTTTGTGTCCGATAGCCTATTCGACCCACACTTTGATGTATATCCAATCGACATCAACGCGGCATTGACAAGCTTTGGTAAGGATTCTAGCTTCCAGGAAGGCGAACTTCTCAAGGCGGGGCTGAACGAACTTGGCAAGCGTAGCGACTTTGTTGCAAATGCCGCCAAGTACGCCTATGACGGTGTAAATATCGACGGGTTCTTCTTCCTTTTTCCGGGAATGGAAGAAGACGCTCTTAAACAGAGTGAATTTTTCTGGGGTCATGAATTCCGGATGAGTGCCAACGGGTCCTCTTCGGGATGGATGCGGTCTGCGTACAAAGTGGGTAAGGTTTATTTTGAGGAGTATGTCTTTATCGCGCAGTATGCTGATGGCTCTAACAACTCAAAAATTAACAAGATGGGCATTTTTGCTCACGAGTTTAGCCATGTGCTGGGTTTGCAGGATCATTACGGTAAAGATGAAAACAAGAAGCAGGTGGATGGTCCTGGTTCGTTTGATATCATGTCGCAAGGCATGTACAATGGCTCCAGTACCAATTCGGGTGATGCTCCTATGGGATATTCTGCCTTCGAGAAGGATTGGGTTGGGTGGCTTAAGTTAGAGGAACTAGAAGCCGAGAAAACCTATTCGATGAAAAAACTAAGCCGCATGCAGGCTTATTCGACTTCGAATCCTTATCAGACCGATGAATTCTATGTGGTGGAATACCGCCCCGCCGAGAAGTATGATGCCTATGTGAGGGCGACATCGTGGGGACAGCGTGTAAATGGCGTCTATGTGTGGTATATCGATTACGACAGGGATGTATTTGTGGTTCGTAACAATGCCAATGGGGACCGGAGCCACCAGCGTGTAGCGGTCAATGCGGTGCTTGCGGCGGGGAACTACTATATTGACTTTACCTATGTGAACCGAGGCGGAACGGCGTCGATTCCAGGAATCTACAACATCGTTCTCGATGGCGAAAACCGCGTCTGCTTTACGACTTCGCAAAGCATTCCTTTGACGGAATGCCCTGTGGATTCCAGCGAGATAGAAGTAAGTTCCAGCAGCGAATTCTCAAGCTCCAGCGAGGTCTCGTCTAGTTCGGAAGCCGAAAGCAGCGATTCCGAAGGCGGCTCTGAATGGATGCTCGATGGTCGCCTCGTTGCCGATGCGGTGCACATGCGACTTGAAGGGTACACGCTGCATGTCTTGGCGGATGTTCCAGGCAAAAAGAACCTGAGCTTGCTCGATTTGCAAGGCCGCGTGTTGCTCCGCAGCGATTTTTCGGAATCGGATGTGGTGTTTGAATTAAAAACACTGCCCCGTGGAAACTACATTGTGCTGGTGAATGTTTCTGGGCAGATGTCGAAAAAAGTGATTTCGATTAGAGAATAGATGCTATTTCCCGCCGACGGGGAACAGCGCGAATTGTAGTTGAAAAACCTTGTCGCTCCCTTCGTCTTCTTCGGCGATGAGGGCGATTTCCTTGCGGAATGCGTTGATGCGTTCCACGATGCGGTCGTAACCTTCCTGGCTGATGCCGAGCGTAAGTCCCGATATATGCCGCGTGCCCGGCGGGTCGCGGTCGATGGAATCGGCGGCAAGCTTCAGGCAATGTTGGTGGAATCCGCGGAGAGCCAGTTTCGAGGTGCGGTCGCCCGTCGTGATGGCGCTTTCGGTCAAGATGTACTTGCCGTTTTCATCCTTCTTGATGAGTTGACAATCTTCGAGCAGTTTTACAGACTTCTTTGCCTCTTCGGCGGTGATTTTGGGGTGGACCTGTCTGGCGAGCGCCTCGTAGTCGCCGTCGAACCCGAACATGCCAATCAGGCTTCGGATAGTGAGATGGCGCCAGTGGCTGTACACCATGTATTGTGCATGCCCCAGGATATGTTGCTTTTCGGCGAAGCGGACAACCTTGAGTGCCGCCTGCATCTCTTCGAAGGCGGCGTTCCTTTCCTCGGTGGTTTCCGCCTGGTTGAACTTGACGAGTCCGATGAAGAATTCCGTCTCGTGCTTGCCGAGGCGTAGCCCCGAGGCGACTTTGGGAATGCTCTGGCTCGAAAGGTTCTTGTCGCCGTTCATGACGCGGCTGATGAAGTCCTTTGCCTTGAAACCGATCTTGTCAGAAAATACGCGGAGCGAAAAGGCGGGGTTCGCCTCTTTTTTCTGGTTGTAGTAGTCTCTCAAAAATTCCCGGTAGTCCAGGTATTCGAAGACTTTCTTTGTTGGTTTCTTTTCGCTCATGCTTTAAATGTAAGAAAATCGTGTGCATTGTGGTGGCGTTGTCTAATATTTGCGTTGTCTGCGAACAACGGGAAAATGTGACTTTCGCAAAAATGGCTTTGAAAACGCCTTTTTTGAATCTAGATTAAAGAAAACGCTAAAAAAAGAGGATGTATGGGTGTTTTCTTTCACAAAATGGCATTGACGAGCGTTGTCTCGTTTTTTGGGATTTCTGCAGTGTATGCTGCAGACGCCGCTGAAATTCCGGCGACAGAAGTAGTGTCGCTCCCGTCAGAAGCGGCCTATGGTGGCGGAGACAAGGTGGGTTCGCAGCTGGTTGCGGCAACCTACAATGCAGGCGAAGGCCCTGGTATTTGGATTGTTGCCGATGGCGGTTATAGACTCTATCACAATGGTGCGCTCCTTGCCGAAGACAACCAGGCGGGCCGCGTGCGCTTTGTGCCGATGACCTTCCTTCCCGGCGAGAACGCGATTTCGGTCGTGGGCGTGAACGGCCAGGGTGCTCCCGGTGTCATGGTGCAGATTGATGACCTCGACAAGTCCTACTATTCCGGCAGCGGCTGGAAATCGAAACC
>JAFXRC010000004.1 GCA_017526585.1 Fibrobacter sp.
ACCGTTTGGATTATGCCTAACGGCGCCTCCCCTCAAGAGACCCTGGAAAAGAGACTTGACCTGTTTACCAAGAAAACAGGTATTCCCACCAAGGTGCAAGTGCTCGACTGGGGCGAATCCTGGAATCGCATTACGCAAGCCCTTTCAGGGCAGCAAGAAGCACCCGATGTTCTCCAGCTCGGTACAACTTGGATCCCCTATTTTGCATCGCGTAAAGAAATCAAACCTTTGAATGCGGAACTTTCAAGCATCCACCCCGAAAAGTTTGTTCCCGTCAGTTGGAACACGACCCACATAGATGGTGACACGACCATCTACTCAGTACCGTGGTTTATCGACATCCGCGCCATCCTAGCCAACAAGAGAATCCTTGCAGAACACGGGATTACCAAGGATTCTGTGAGCACCTACGAAGGCTTCACTAGGGCAGTCCGCAAGATCAACGCCAAGGACGAAGTCCTGGAAGACGGAGCCCATGTTCGCGGTTACGCCTTCCCAGGCAAGAACGACTGGAACATTCCACATAACTTCGCCCCGTGGATCTGGAGCAACGGCGGAAGTTTTATCACAAAGGATTCCTCCGGCAAGTGGCACGCCAACATTCTTTCTGAAGAAACCCTGCTTGGCATTTCCAGCTACCTGCACTTCATTCTAGATACGCTGGTCGCTCCAGAAGCATTGCAGAGCAACACGGCCCAGATTGCCCAGCTGTTCAACAACGGCGAACTCGGCTTCATCGTGAGCACATCCGAAATCGTAATGCAGACCCGCATCCACGGTAACCAGGGCGGACTTTCCAACGCACGCATCGGTTCCGACAGCGTGATGGTGATTCCCATTCCCAAGGGCAAGACCGGTAGCGTAAGCTTTATCGGCGGTTCGAACCTGGCCATTCCCGCCAACAACAAGAGAAAAGAAGCTCTCGACCTGCTCCTGTTCCTGACGAATGACGAGAACCTCGATGCCTACACCAAGCAGATTGGTTTCCTGCCGCCGTCTAGAAACGTGCTCAAGACTTGGTCCGAAGACGAAAACTACCGAGTCCTTGTACGCGCCCTCGAAACGGGCAAGACCTATGTCGCCATTCCCGAATGGGGCGATCTGGAACAGCTTTTCGGATTCATGTTCAGCACCATTTGGGAACAAATGGAAATTCCCTCGCTCTACTCCGAAGACAAGCTGTACGAAATCTTTAAGCAGTATACCATTGAAATCGACAAGAAGCTGAATTACCCGACCACCAACATCATGACCGCTGCCGAGTTCAAGACAGCTTGGAACAAAGTTACCGAAACTACTGAGCAGCAGGACACCCTAGGTGCTCCGAAGGACAGCACAAATGAAGCTGTAAGCGACAACATGAAAAAGGCACCGTTCGTCTTTATCGTTGTCCTTATCCTTGGATTCATCTTTGCGTTTGTGCGAAAGCGGAAAAAGTAATCCTCTTTTGAAGATCTACGCCTATGCATATTGAGACTCTATCAGGTTTTTCTCGAAGCATCGTCTTCAAGATGCTTATCGTATTGATAGTTTCCATGACCCTCGTGGTCACGGGAAGTATCTTTATATTCAATTCCAAGCAGTCTAACCTGATGTTGGAGTGGAGCTTCAACAACAACGAGTCTCTCCTGAACCAGATTTCTAATATGGCGACCAGCGAGATGAAGCAGTTCGGAGACCGCCTCACCTTGCTTGCCAAGACATCTGAAATTCAGAGCATAGATCCGACCATTGCCGCTAGTTACCTGAAGAGCTTCAACATCTCTTCGTTGTTCATTTCAGGCGAAACAGTCACCTTGTACGACAAGGATGATCAGTTCATTTGCGACAATTCGATGTTAGGGATCCCGACCGAATCTCCCTACCCCATCGACTTTTCGCGAATCACTCCCCACAGACCCTATGTAACGCCCTGGTTTAGGGACGCAAAGGACGCACCCCCGAAAAGAATCTTCGGAATCAACATTTCAAATCGCGCTACCGGTGACGGATCCCTGATTGCAAGCTTCTCGCTCCGCAGACTGTGGACCACATTCCCTAATTACAAAATCGGTAAACGCGGGTTCCTGATTGCCGTCAACGGACAGGGCGAAATCCTTTACCACCCTGACTTGAAGCGATGGCTCACGGACTCCCACAAAATTTCTGAACTTGGCATCAAGGACATTGATCCTCGCAACTACAATGTGACCAAGGCGCAGTTCCAAAAACTTTCCGACAATCAAAAATACCTGGTCAACTACAACTATGACGCCAACTACGACTTCGGTATTTTCTCGTTCCAGCCACAAAGCGAAATTGACCAGCTGATTGCTTCTGCCACGCAGGCAAGCATCGCCATTCTTGTGGTGTCCATCCTGATTATTCTCATCGTAGCTACTTGGATGTTCTTTGTACTGGGCATTCCACTGAATCGCATCATTAAGCACATCAACTTGATAACCAAAGGCAACCTGGACATTCAGGAAATCGACATCGGAAACCGCAAGGACGAACTAGGTCAGCTGGGCATCGCGTTCAACTCCATGCACGGCACTATCAAGCGGCAGATCCAGGAACTGAACGCCCATAGGGAAATCCTTGAACAGGAAGTCCGCGAACGCACTAAGGATTTGGAATTGGCGAACCAGAAGCTCGAACGCATTTCGAAGACAGACGAACTCACCGGGCTTCCAAACCGCCGCGAAATGAACGAGACGATTGCAAACGAAGTCGGACGTACGCAGCGAACAAACAAGCCGTTCTGCTTCATCTTTATCGACATCGACCACTTCAAGAACATCAACGACACCTACGGTCACGCCTGCGGCGACATCATCTTGAAATCGGTTGCACAGACCATCCGCGGACTGCTGCGTAAGTACGATGTATTCGCCCGCTACGGTGGCGAAGAATTCTTGACGCTGCTGCCCGAAACAGACCTGGAAGGAGCAACGATTGTCGCAGAACGATTCCGCAAGCAGATTGAGAAGATGACGGTGCGGTACGCCGATTTCACTATCAAGATCACCATTACACTTGGCGTTGCCAAATACGACCACCGTCTCGGAGCAGACCGAAGCATCCAGATGGCGGACAAGGCTCTCTACCAAGGCAAGGAAGGGGGCCGCAACCGCGTTGTCGTATGGAATCCAGAATGGGTTACAGACGCCGACTACGAGGCTGCAGCCATTGAGCAGGCCGCCCAGAAGAAGAACTCCGAGAACACGGATGACGTTCAAGTCAGCTTGGATTATCTTGGCAAAGACAAGGATGCCAAGCAAGAAACCAGTCCTGACGCCTAAAACATCAACGACTTCATGAGTATACGAAAAAAGTCCGCTTTGAAGCGGACTTTTTTATCGGGATGACTGAATTCGAATCAGCGACCTCTTGAACCCCATTCAAGCGCTCTACCAGGCTGAGCTACATCCCGTTGGTTCATTGGTGGGACAAAATTAGTTAAAAGTAGCCTTTTTTGCAAGGCTAATGCCCCAAAAAAGCCGATTTTTTACTTCCAGTAACCCACAATCAACACAGCGGGCGTTGCCAGCGGGTACTTTTTGCTCTTGAATGAAACAATCTTGCGGATGCTCTTCTGCTTGAGTTCCCAGCCTTCGCGGGAGAGTCCCTTGGTAGAAAGAGTCACCTTGAGTCCCGGAACCTTGCCGCCTTCCTTGATCTGGTCAAGCTTGTCGACATTGAGCATCACCGATTTAGTGGACATGGCGAACTGCTTTGCCGATTCAGAGTCAAGTGTCAAGTCCGGGCGAGCCTTCTTGTCGGTCTCCCACACATAGAAGGTCCACTCCCGCTTTTCGCCCTGGGCATAATAGCCCGCATCAAAGAGTTTTTCGCCAAAGAAGAACGGAACCTTCACGATGCCGTCCATGTTTGCCGTATAGGGTTTACCCGTCGTATCGACAAGCACCACGACCGGCTTGATTTGACCTTCCATATCGGCAGTGTTAAGGTCGAACTCTATAGTAACAGCCCCCTTGGCCGGAATCGTTTTCGGGAACTTGAAATTCGACATGCCGTTCCCCTGACCAAACACGTTTTCAAGAACGATCTCTTTGCCCGTTGTGTTTGCGCCCTGCAGCACGATATGCTTGGTATCGCCCTGGTTCAAGACGCCAATCGGGTAGTTTTCAGGAACAAAGCGAATGGACTCGTCGGCTATCGATACCGATGTCCCCGCCAAAAAAGCCACTAGAGCAATTGTTTTTAAATTCATGACTACAATATACAAAAAAGACTGCCTTGAAATACAAGAAAGAAGCCCTCCCGCAGTAAGCAGGAAGGCCTCTTTAGGTGTTTAGGATTTTTTAGAACTTGCTGAAGAAATCCCATGTGGCCTGCGGCACCCAGGACTGCTGCTGGCCGGGGTCCTTGTGATCCCAGATGTGGCCGCCGTTCTGCGTGCACCAGCGAACCGGGAAGCGTTCTTCGACAGTCGTGTAATCGTAGCACACGTGCGGACCGTTGCCACCATATTCCTGGGCGCGTTCGTTCTTGGCCTTGCCGCCTTCGGAGTTGAGCGTCAAGATGATATCGCGAGCGGCGCGACCCATGTCAGGAGTGCAAAGGTTGTCTTGCAGGCCGAGCACGCCCATCCAACCCACGCCCTTATTCTGACGCTGCGGGAGCCAGATGTTACGTTCGGCGGTTTCATACACGGCTACAGCGCGGAGCACGTCCTGATGGTTCCAGGAGAGGCCATTGCTGAACATGGAGCCGTAGCTGAAGCCCGTAGAGAACACGCGGCTAGAGTCGATGCAGAGGTTGCTCTGCAAATCGGCCAGAAGTTCGTCAAAGAGCAGGTAGTCATCCTGGCCCCACGGGGCCTGGTTTCCGTTACCTTCAGGAGCGACAAAGATAGCCGTCTTGTCGGTGTCGAGCGGTTTTAAGCCATAGTAACCTTCTTGCTGCACACCGCCGGCCCAGCCACCCATGCAGTGCATGCCGAAGATGAGTTTGTACGGTTTCTTGTTGTCGTAATTGTCGGGAATGTCGATGCGGATGGTGCGCTTGCCCTTGCTCCACTGGAACTCGTAGCTACCATTTTTCACGCGATTCCAAGTCTTGCCACATCCGCGCGTCGGAACCGGTGCATTTTTCAAGCCCCATCCATAGGCATACTGCGGTTCGGGTTTCGTAAGCTTTAGCGTCAGGTTCGTGTCGAGATTTTCAAGCTTAACTGTCAAAGTATCAAAGCCATCGGCAATCACGCGGAGTTCGTCTGATTCAGCAATTTTCTGAAGCGCATTTTTGACACTTGCCGACTTTTCGCCAAAAGAGGCTCCGTAATTTCCGTGCGAAGTAAAGCGAATATTTCGCTGGGCACTCCCAATTTTAATATGGGCATAATAGGCCCCCTGTGCCTTGACGCAGGCCCGCAAATCGAGTCTTCCCGATCCATAAAGGGTCTCCTTCAAAAGGCGGTTGCCCATCATGTCAAAGATCTGCACCTGAACAGGTTCACTCGAGCGCTGCGAAAAGGAGAGTACACCATTATTCACACTGATGTAACCGGGCAACACACGCCCAAGAACGGCTTCGGGTATAGAATCTCCTTCCAAGGATTCCTGTTGATGCAGGGAGAATTCTCCCTTGAAGTCCGTTGTTGTCGAAAGCCCCTTCTGCAATAGCTGCACCAAGGCTCCACTTACAGACGCCCCCTTTTCATCGCTCACCTTGCCCGATACCGTAAAGGCATGCGCCGACACGGCAAAGGCACAAGCTAGAGCAAGTGATTCCCAAACACTTTTTCTCATAAAAGCTCCTTTATTTCGCTTGCTTTGCTTCTATAAACTATCTTAAAAAAAACAAAAAGAACCCTATGGGAATAGGGTTTCTATGGACAATTCGTCAAAAATTTGTTGACGAAATTTTACCTTATTGTATGCATTTTACTCCGAAATGTCCATTAGCAGATTACACATTTCGGCGTAGCTTCCGACCACATTCTCCGGGGCAAGCGGGAGCAAATTCACCGGTTTTCCAAACCCGCAGAGGAGCGTAATGCAGTCGACTCCGGCGTTGCGGGCGGCCAGAATGTCGGGCTGGTCATCGCCCACCATCACGGTTTCGGCGGGAGCGACACCCGCGGATTCCATAATTTTCAACAAGCCCGCGGGGCTGGGTTTGCGTTCGGGCGTGGTGTCGCCGCAGAGCACGAATTCAAAGCGGTCGCGAAGTCCAAAATGTTCCAGCAGCTTGAATGTCGGGCGCTCCGGCTTGTTGGTAAGCATGGCCACGCGGGCAGTCGTATTGCGCAGGAATTCGACAACGCCCGGATTCGGGAGCGTGCGCTCGGTGCAGTGTTCCCAGTAAAAATCCGAATAGACCTTGTGAACCATTTCGACTGTAACGCCCGTGCGGGCAATG
>JAFXRC010000044.1 GCA_017526585.1 Fibrobacter sp.
CTACGAAAAAATCCTCGCGCACGCCCAAAAGAACCTCCCCGAAGAGGCCTGCGGGCTGATTGCGGGGCGCATCGAAGGTAGCGACAAGCATATCGAGAAGGTCTACCTGCTCACGAATATCGACCATTCGAACGAGCATTTTTCGCTGGACCCCAAGGAACAGCTTGCCGCCATCAAAGACATGCGTGCAAACGGCCTCTCGCCGCTGGGCAACTGGCATTCCCATCCGGAATCCCCTTCGCGCCCGTCGGAAGAAGACAAGCGTCTTGCCTACGATAGCAGGGCGAGCTACTTGATCCTTTCGCTCATGGACCGCGAAAATCCGGTGCTGAACTCCTTCCATATCGAAGGCGTGAACGCCACCAACGAAGGCTTGGTGATTAAATAAGAGTCTCCGTACAACGGCGCCCCTGGAGTCCTTGTGAAATTCCGACTTCGGGGGCGCTTTTTTTGTATATTCTTCTTCGAAGAGGTTTTGTATGTCCTTTATTTCGAATTTACTTAATCTGCGCTGCTTTAAATCCGGTCTATTTTTAGCCGCCTTTTGGTTCTTCCTTGCCGCCCCGGCTCTCGCCTTCGATGTCTCGGTCAAGGCGAATGTCGATAACGCCCAGGTGTTCGTGGGCGACATGTTCAACTATGAAATTCAGGTGACGGCGCCCGAAAATGCCGTGGTAGACTTGCCGAGCTTTGTCGGTAACCTGGGCAGCTTCGAAGTCAAGGAAATGAAAAACGAAAAAGTCACCGAGGGCATGCCCAAGGGAACAGCGAAGTTCGTGTGGCTTGCGACGCTCAATACTTTCGTGAGTGGCGATTTTCTGATTGCCCCGCAGCAGGTGAGCGCCGTTGTCGGCTCCGACACCGTCAAGACGAATACCGACCCCGTGGCGGTCAAGGTGTCTACCCGCACCACCGGCGAAGAATCCGATATCCTGGAAGTGGAAGATCCGCTTGACGACCCACGCCTTCCGCAGTGGCTTTACATCGTGCTGATTGTAGCCGGCGTGGCGCTTCTCGTTTTACTTGGTGCCATACTCCACAAGAAGTTTGCGAAGAAGGGTGCTGCCCCGAGGCTCCCGCCGTACGAGGAGGCAGTGCTTGCGCTCAAGGAACTGCGAAATCGTAATTACCTTGCCGAAGGCAACCAGGGCGATTACTTCATGGCGCTCGGCTTTATTACCCGCCGTTACATCGAACGCCGCTTTGGCGTGGACATTCTGGACGCGACTGTCGCCGAACTCAAGCAGCGTATGGCGCATGTGGCGGGGCTTCCGCAGGCTTACAAGGAATCGGTCGTGACGCTCGCTGTCGAGACCGAACCGGTCAAGTTTGCAAAGATGAAGCTTGATGGCGAACGCTGCCGCTTCTGGGATGAATGGGCGGACCGCCTATTGGAAGATACCAAACCCACTCCAGAAGAAGAGCAGGCTAAAAAGGATGAGCTGAAGGCTGCCGTACAAACCGTCAAGGCGGCACGCGCCCAGAAAAAGCAAAAGAACTAGCTGCATTTTTTTATATTTCATAAAAACTGCCAATATCAATTAAAGAAGGAGTTTTTATGAAGAAATTGGCCTTTGCTTGCCTCGCCCTTGCCGTGGCAACCTTGGTGGCGTGTTCTGACGATTCCTCGTCTGGCGCGTCCAAGGAAAAAATGGTTTCCTGCCGGGAGAGAATGCTCATCGATGGTGAATATGAAAACATTATGTGTTTCCAAGCCGTTGAATCAAAGAGAAAACTGATAGAAGAAATATGCGGTGAGGATGAAGAACTTTCCGAATATATTGAGATTGGTCTGCAGGAAGAGGGTTGCGATGAAAATCGCCTTAAAAAGCAATGCGCGAATCCTGAAGATGAGGATTTAAGCGTTTTTGTGTATGACAAAACTATGGGACGAGCTACTTGTGAAGAAATTTGGGCTAAGCTTAGCGAAGAGGAGGATGAAGAGGAGGATGATTACGGCGATGCAGGTGATATCTTCTCCAGGGATAGCAATGAAGTCGTATCGCTTTATATTGCATCGCAGAAAGTCTGCGTAGAGTACAAAATTTTTTCACGGCTGAACTCGAAGCTGAAATATCGTTACGATGACTCCATCGATATGTTTGAGGGTGTTGTCTATGGCAACGGATGTGAGAATGTCGAAGAAAAATCGGTTGTCGTTTGCTCGGACGATGATTCGTATAATGCAATGACGGTTTATTTCTACGATAAGGCGCTGAAGGGCAAGACTTGCGAAGAGATTGACCCCTTTGAACCGATGGAAATTGTCTATTAATAAGGTAACGACGAGGTAGATTACTATGCTGAAAAAAATTAATTTGAATTTCTTCTCGGCAATGCTTCTCTCGGCGTTGCTGTTTGTTGCTTGCTCCGATGACAGCTCTTCTAGTGGTGGAGATTCTAATGGAATTGCACGCTATACGGCCATTATCTATGGTCAGAATGGTGGCGGTATGGAATCCAGCATCGAGGGAACCATGCGCGACCTCAAGCTGGTTCTCGGAGACAAGGAAGATGTCCGCGTCTTGCTCGTCTATAAGTATGGCTTGGATAATGCGACATTCGATGGAACCTTGGCGTATCCTGGGCAGCTGTTGTTCTTTGAAGTCACCAAAGATGCAGATTTGACCAAGTTGAAGAACAAGTCCGACATTGTCAGGGGAGAAGTCAAACTCTATGACCCTGAGTTCCTGACCTCTGTCATTGACTATGCCCATGACAGTCTCCCGGCGCAGGAATACCTGTTCTTCCTGGAAGCGCATGGAGAAGGCTTTGCTTTCGATGATGATTACCCCAAGTCGCTGCGAACGGCTCTGGCGAAGCAGACCGTAAAGGCGGCAATGCAGGATGAGTGGAATATGTGGTCCCTCCATTACGAAGCCATGACGATGCCGGAACTCGCAGAAGGCATCAGGAATTCCAAGGTTCCTCATTTCAAGGCGATTCTTTTCAATAATTGCCTTATGGGAAACATGGAGACCGTCGAAGACATCTATCCGTACACGGACTATGTGCTAGCTTCGGAACACTCTCTTCTTAGCAGTCGTGGAGAACTCATGACCGAAATGGTAGAGTCCCTAGTTGCGGACAAGGATGGTGATTTTGAAGAAATCGCCAAGGGAACATTGGCTGATAAGGAAGTTGGTATTTCTTGGAAATCCGGATATATCCAACAGAACTTCAATGGCGATTTCCAGTTGCTCAAGGCGGAACTGGTTCCTGACTTGAACCCCATATTCAAAAAATTGGCAAGCCGCCTGGTTAAGCTCTATAGTGATGAAAAGATGCGCAAGGCGATTGACAAGGCTGCAGACAAGACTTACAGGGTCGAGAATGAAGTAGACCTGTATGATGCCAGGGACTATGCAAACAAACTTGCTAAAGAAACTGGCGATGAAACCCTAAAGAAAATTGCCAAGGAACTGAGCGAGAAAATAGACGAGCTGACCCTTTCGAGAAACTTGGAAGCCCACTATGTCGAAGATGCTCCCCTGGACCATTATTCGCTTTCGATTACTCTGGTCGACAAAGAAACTTATAACGAGAAAATAATTGGGATAGATGCGACCAACCGCGACTCCTACGAGCTTACGACCTTCCACAAGGAAACCGGTTGGGGCGATTGGCTGAACACGAACACCCATGTGCCTACGGGTAATCCCATCGGTCAGGAACTCGAAGAGTAGAAATCCCTGATAAGTGAAGGAAATGAAAAAGACCGCGGCTTTTAAGTCGCGGCCTTTTAAATTTGGGGAGTGGCTTGCCCGCCACTCTAGCTTACTTTTGGTGAGCCTTGTACCACTTGATGAGCCCGTTGGTGGAGCTGTCGTGGTGGAGTTCGGCATCGGCCTTGGCGAGTTCCGGGAGGATCTTCTTGGCGAGCTGCTTACCGAGTTCAACACCCCACTGGTCGTAGCTGTTGATGTTCCAAATCACGCCCTGCGTGAAGATCTTGTGTTCGTACATGGCGATGAGGGCGCCGAGCGTTTCCGGAGAAACGTAGTCCATCATGATGGAGTTGGTCGGCTTGTTGCCTTCGAACACCTTGTGCGGAGCGAGGAATGCGATTTCTTCTTCGCTCTTGCCGTCCTTGCGGAGTTCTTCCTGGGCCTGGGCGAGGGTCTTGCCGTTCATCAAGGCTTCGGGCTGTGCAAAGAAGTTGGAGAGCAGCTTCTGGTGATGGTCGCCGACCTTGTTGTGGCTGTTGGCCGGGGC
Source organism: Fibrobacter sp. (assembly GCA_017526585.1). Classification (GTDB taxonomy): domain Bacteria; phylum Fibrobacterota; class Fibrobacteria; order Fibrobacterales; family Fibrobacteraceae; genus Fibrobacter. Next base: position 4,216 of record JAFXRC010000044.1, read on the forward strand.
GATGAAGTCGCACGGAATCATCTTGGTGCCCTGGTGAATGAGCTGGTAGAAGGCGTGCTGGCCGTTGGTACCCGGTTCACCCCAAAGGATTGGACCAGTCTGGTAGTTCACGCGCTTAGAGTCACGGTCAACGGTCTTGCCGTTGGATTCCATGTCGGCCTGCTGGAAATAGGCGGCAAGGCGGTGCAGGTACTGGTCGTACGGGAGCATGGCATAGCTGGAAGCGCCGAAGAAGTTGTTGTACCACACGCCGATGAGGGCGAGGATAACGGGGAGGTTCTTGTCGACTGGAGCGGTCTTGAAATGCTGATCCATTTCGTAAGCGCCCTGGTGGAGCTTCATGTAGTTGTCGAAACCGATGCGCAGCGCAATCGAAAGACCGATTGCAGACCACAGGGAGTAACGGCCGCCCACCCAGTTCCAGAATTCGAACATGTTAGCGGTGTCGATACCGAATGCAGACACGGCTTCAGTGTTGGTGGAAAGCGCCACGAAGTGCTTGGCGATGGACTTTTCGTCGCCATTGAAAGCCTTGAGAACTGCGGACTTTGCTGTTTCGGCGTTCGTCATGGTTTCAAGAGTGGTGAAGGTCTTGGAAGCAACGATGAAGAGCGTTTCTTCGATGTTCACCTTCTTGAGGGTTTCGGCCATGTGAGTGCCGTCGATGTTAGAAACGAAATAGACTTCCGGAGAGTATTCGCCAGCAGCCGGCTTTTCAGCATACGGCTTCAAGGCTTCGGTCACCATCACCGGACCGAGGTCGGAACCGCCGATACCGATGTTCACCACGTACTTGATGGACTTGCCGGTGTGGCCCTTCCATTTGCCGGTACGCACGAGCTTGGTGAATTCTTCCATGTGCTTGAGCACGCGGCGAACTTCAGGCATCACATCCTTGCCATCGACGCAGATCGGATCGTTGCCCTTGTAGCGGAGTGCGGTGTGGAGCACGGCGCGCTTTTCGGTGGTGTTAATCTTTTCGCCGGCAAAGTACTTACGGCGCATGTCTTCGAAACCGGCAGACTTCAGGAGATCCTGGAGCTTGGCCATGGTTTCGTCCGTGATGATGTTCTTGGAGTAGTCCAGGAAGAGGCCGCAGGCTTCGGCGCTGAACTTTTCGGCGCGAGCCGGGTCCTTCGCGAAGAGTTCCTTCATGTGCCAGGTCTTGGCGACTTCGGCGTGGGCCTCGAGGGCCTTCCATTCCTGAGAATCAGTCAGTTTCGACATAGATTAATCCTTTCCGCTGCGCGGGTGTTTGTTTCGGGGGCAAATATAGCAAAAGTGTGCAAGGTGAGCCATGCACGAAAACTTGTTTTCGTATATGCGAACCGCAGCCACGGACGCCGAAGGCGTCAAAAGGCGAGCGTTGCGGCAGAACGCTTGCGTTCTGACATGACCGAGCCGAGCTATATGCACGCGAAGCGTGCCAATATAGTAAAAGTGTGCGCGCCCCCGTAACGCCCCCAACTCATCAAAATAATTGATTAAAACAATGAAAATTATGCATTTGACTTTATGAATTTGCGTAGGTATATTATGGATGTAAACAAGAAAGACTTAAACCTTTTGAAAAGGAGTTAACCATGAAAAACGTAATTTTTGTATTTGCTTTTGTTGCCGCTGTTTCTGCCTTCGCTTACCCGCCTGTCGCTGAACCCAACGGTAACGATTCCCCGTCAGTCCTCTACAACACTGATGACGGAACGTATGTCGAGGAATCAGACGAAGTCAGCGGCTCTTGGCCCGTTCCTAGACCCACAGGCGATGAGGATGTTTCTGTCTGGATCGGTATGGTCAATGAAGTAGATGATGGTACCGAAGAACCTGAAGTGTTCGGCAACATTTATGCTGCCGATCCGGACGAAGGGGAATCCGATATGTACATGTCCTATTTCTTCGAAACAGAGGAACCGGATGGCGTTATGACCGTTGCTGATGGCTGGGGCGACAATCCGTGGTGCCGCGGCTATATTCTCTGCCGAGTCTAAAGAAGGAGGTGAAAATAAGACCCACCCATGGGGGTGAACGCAGAGGGAATTGTCTCCCTTATGTCGTTCGCCCTTTTTTTGTCTACGGAGAGACGAAGAATTCGTCTAAGCTTTCTGAGTAGACGCTGCCGTAGTTTTCCAGATTGTATAGTTGTACGTGTGAACCGGAAGTCTTGCAGGCAAGTTCTAGGTACGCATCTCGTAGCGACATGTCGGGCGCTGTGTCGCTGATTTCCGCGGGTTCGTTTTCGCCAGGTGCGACAGAGGTTTCGTCTTGGGAACAGCCCCAAAACGAAACCAAGAGAAATGCTCCAAATAAAAATTTTTCCCTGAACAAAAAAACGGCTCCGGTATGAGACCTGAGCCGAAATATAAATTATTCCATGATGAGTCGGATACTCCTCCAGGTGTCGTTGCTCTTGCCGGAGTGATTTTCGATTCGGATGACGCTTGCGCCATTGGCGATTGTTATGTACTTGTCGTCGGCCATGTTGAAGCTGATCTCCTTTTCTCCGTAATCCGGGTGGTTAAGGTGTCTGGAACTGTAGTCTCCGTTGAAGCCTGTGATGCCGCCCGCCTTGAGCCCCGCCACCGAAGATCCTATCGACTTGGCGGCGAAAATCTTGTTGAACTGCTCGAAGTCGCTGCTTTTCGCCACGCGCCAGCCCTTCGGAGCGAAGCTTGTGTTCTGGGCGGCCTCTTTCTTGAAGAACAGGACCTTGCCGTGCTTTTGGGGATTGGGCGTTCTGCTTGTCCAAAGCCATTGCTTGGAATCGAGGGCTTTCCCTGTCCTGTCGTGGGAACTCATGTAGTTTTCGCGGAGCCAGAAGCCTTTTTCGCCTTCAGGTATGCGCCTTCGACGCTCCCGCTGAAGACGGTGGCACCCTTCGGCGGTACGAGAGTGATTGCTGTTCCGCGAATGTAGACTTTTTTCGGTTCGCCCGCGTTGTTCTGCGAATCTTCGGTCAAGGTAACGTTGGAACCGTTCCAGGATACCCTTGCGGGGCGGTGGGTGGCGTCTCCGACAAAGTAGCCCTTCTTCAGGTTCATCTTGTTGTTCTGTACCGGGTACACCACCATCACGCGGTTCTTGGTGCTCAGTTCCGGAATGAATTCCTGGACGACCTTGGCCGTGAGCTGCCCGCCCAGGAACACGTCGTAGATGAGAGTTTCCGTGTCGCTTTCAACATACTTGGGCAAGGCGATTTCTGCCACGGCGCCGTTGTCGAATTTCGACCGGAAATCCGAAACGATCTCGTTACCTTCGAAATAGGCCTTGAGTTCGCGGTAACGGGCCTCGCTGTCGCCGCCGTCATGTTCCAGCGTGAGGCTGCGGTCAATCAGCTCGTAGATGGGCTCCAGGCCTTCTTGCGGGAAATCGACCAGAGACAGTTCGTCGTAATGGATTTCTTGGATCCATTCATGCACCGTTTGCTTTACTTCGACAATCTTGCATTCGTCCTTCTTTTTATTTTCGGGTTTGAACTGCAGATATTTATTTCTGCGATCGTTGTCGTTAATCCGGGGGTTTGTGTTGCAGTTCTTGAAGTGGTATGACACATCGTCGTAAATAATTTCCCTATATCCGAGTAGTTCTTTTTTCCAGTCCTGAATGGCGCTCTTGTCGGGGAGTCCGTCCGCGGCGGCGATTCTTGCCTTGCTCTCGCGGCCGCCTTCGACTTTGACTTTCAGGTTGGCTGCGGCAAGGTTCTGCTTGAGCGAAGCCACCGGCTTTTGGGATGCCGTGTCGGTGGCGCTGGCGTCGCCCGACTTGAGCGCCGCCGTGGACATCTGGTTCGTGTCCATGCTGCCTTTGATGTTGGCCGTGTTTGCGCTCATGGCAAAGCGGATTCGCCCGCCCAGGGTCGATTTCAAGACGACATGGCTGCCATAATCGCGCACTAGGTCGCGTTTCCAGTTCTTGTTCTTGCTGGAGTAGGCGTCGGAGAGTCCGTTGATGTCCTTCTTGACATAGGGAATCATGTAGTCTTCCTTGAGCTCGTCAAGCGAAATTTCGCTCGAGATGTCCACGATTCCCATGTTGATGTAGGCGAGCGCGAATTCGTAGGAAGTGCTGGCGGAAACGTCCAGGTTGAGCGAGTTCTCGATCTCGGCTTGGAAGTTGTCCTGCTTCCCTGCGATGCCCATGCTTTGGGCCATCTTGTAGCCGACTTCGGCGGCCGTTATCCCCGTGAACGATTTTTCGGTATAGTTGATGTTCGGGGAGCCCACGGTGAATAAGCCTGACTCGATTAGTTTCTTGGTGTTGAAGATTTCTTTTTTTATGGAGTTGTGTTCGGCGTAGCCTCCCTTGATGGCGTCGTAGCTATAGCCCACGGCGTAGATCTTGTTGCTCTTGCCGATGTCGGAAGGAGCGTTTTCGCCGTAGTCACCGTAGTACTTCTGCACGCACTTGATGGTCCTGTCCTGGTTCGGGTCGTCGGACACGATGAAAAGGTTGCCTTCAAGGCGTTCGTCCAGGTCGTTGGTGAGAACCTTGAGCTCGACCGTCGCGGGGCCCGTGCCTTCGGTCTGGCTGATGGACTGGACGAAGTGGGTGCTGTCCTCGATGTGCTAGGGACCCTCGGCGGTGATGTTCAGTTCGTAGGTGCCGTCCTGCATCTCGAAGACCATGGCGTCGCCGTCGTCGGACTTGGAAATGTCGGTTGCGGCTCCGGCGGGGGAGCTGGAGTCGTCGGAGCATCCGGTAGTGAGAATCATGGCTCCTGAAACCAGGAGGGATGCGATGGATGTCGTTGCAAATCTTGCAATGGCGTTCTGCTTGTTAGAATAGGTTGAAGTAAACATGGTGAAACCTCTGTAGAAGGTTTTTTGTTTTCTGTTACATCCGTAATTTATCTTTGAAAATTCATAAAGTCAAATGCATAATTTTCATTGTTTTGATAATAAAAATTGATTGATTGGACTAAGTGCTTATTTATATAAATAATTGATTAAAATGATTAGAATAATGCATTTTATTATATGAATTGAAAGATGTATATTCATAGTGTGAAAAACAATCCGTGCTGATAGGAATCAGCCACAAAGGAGTGCATTATGAAAATGAGCGTTAAATTCCTGGTCGCGATGGTTGCGGTAGTGTCTTTTGGCTATGCTGCTGGCAATTTTAAACAGCTTGGCTCAAGCGAAGGCGAATCCCTGGTGGAAAGCGCTGTTGAATCTTCAAGGCTCCCGGCCTACAGCTATGCCGGAAACGACTCGATCGAAGCCGCCATATCGGCGTATATCGTGGATGAATTCGGAAAGCACTACGCAAAGTCCGACGTGACCATCCCCATCGTAAACATTTTGGCGGTAAAACCGGCCAAGTTTGGCGAAACCCTAGTCTGGGGTTCGTTCTGGGTGCTCAACTACGAGCTTCGCGGCAACACGCTCTTCTGCGTGTCGGGCGGCGAATATCCGGGGGTCGCCCACCTGAAAAAAACAGGTGACGGCGGCTATGTCGTCAAGCGGGTAGATGTTGTCGAGGATGGCTCGCGCTATGTCAAGAGTGCAAAGAAGATCTTTGGCAAGCACTACGATGATTGGGAAAAGAACATGTCGGGAAACGAGACTCTCCGCGAAAGCAAGCGCGCCGAGATGATTGGCGACTACGTCAAGGCGAACGACCTTTTTGTCACGATGTATCAAGATTACGGCTGGGACGCCAAGCAATTGTTCGCCAAATAATATACATTTAGGGTATGGATACTTCTATTCTCGATAAGGCAATTGTTTTTGCGGTCAAGGCGCACCAGGGCGTCGAACGCAAGGGGAAAGGTTTCCCCTACATAGTGCACCCGCTGGAATCGGTGTCGATTGCGGCGACCATGACAAGCGACCAGGAGCTCCTGGCCGCTGCTGTATTGCACGATACCGTTGAAGACACGGCGGTGACGCTCAAGGATGTCGAACGCGAGTTCGGCAAGAGGGTGGCAGAACTTGTCGAAGCAGAATCCGATATCGAATTCGAAGGCAAGAGCCGCGAAGAAAGCTGGCGCCTGCGCAAGGAAGAAGCTATCGAGCGCCTTTCTGCAGCGAGCAACGACGTGAAGATGGTGGCGCTCTCGGACAAGCTGAGCAACATCCGCGCCATCTATCGTGATTACCAGGCCATAGGCGACAAGGTATGGGACCTGTTCTGCGTAAAGGATGCCGCTTCGCACGAATGGCATTTCCGCGGACTTGCGCGCGCGCTTTCTAGTCTCAAGGGGACATTCGCCTACGCAGAATTTATCGAGACGATCGACAAGGTTTTTGCCAAGTAGGGTGTGCCATGGAACAAAACAAGTACGAGTTACCTCCTGTAGAATCCATGATTATGGAGGAGTACCACGAACAGCTTCCCGATTTTGAAAAGTTGCTCGAAGTGGTCAAAAAATTGCTGTATACGAGTGTTACCGATAATCACCTGTATATCAACACAATTGAGGGTCGTGTCAAGGCCGAGGATAGCCTGGCGGGCAAGCTTGAACGGAAGGCGGGCAAGTATAGAACCCTTTCGGACTTGACCGATATTTTGGGAGTCCGCATTATTACCTTCTACAGCAACGAAGTCGACAAGATTGCGGCTCTCGTAGGTCGCATATTTGAAATCGATTGGACAAATAGCATCGACAAGCGAAAGATGCACGAAATCAATAGCTTTGGCTACAACTCGTTGCATTACATTTGCAGGGTCCCCAAGGAAACATTTTTTGACCCGGAGTGCCCGCAGCTGAATGAAATTCGTTTTGAAGTGCAGATGCGGACTTTATTGCAGCATGCGTGGGCGGTCCTTGACCACGATACGGGCTACAAGTCGGGCTTCGAAGTTCCCAAGGAATACTTGCGCAACTTGAATCGCCTTGCAGGAATGCTGGAACTTGTCGACGAACAGTTCAGCATTATTCGTGCGGGCATTAATGACTACCGACGCCAAGTGCAATCCTTGGTGAGTTCAGGCAGTTTTGACGAAGTGGAGCTGAATGGAGATTCGTTCGGCAATTATTTGGAATTGCGTCCTTTCGATATGTTAAACAAGCGCATTGCGTCCATCAACCAAGCCGAGATTCACGAAACTTCGCTTACGCGGTTCTTGAACGTATTTGCTTTGTTTGGCTTCCGTACGTTGGGCGATGTCGACAGAATGATCAAGAGCGATTCTGACGATGCCTACAAGCTGGCGGCATTTCAGTTGGCGAATACCGACTTGGATATCATCAATTCGTCTCTCGGGGTAATATCGCTTTGTGCCGTCTATGTGCTTAAACAGGGAGGGGGAGTCTACGGGCTTACCCGGTTCTTGGAAACGCTCAACGGTGTCTCTGCGAACAACAAGCACCGCGCCGAAGGACTGTTCCGCGTGGCGCAGAATCTTTCGTTTATGCAGAAGTAGTTAACGGATTACTGATAAAAAGTCCCCGGCATTGCTGCTGGGGACCTTTGCTTTTTTGGAGGGATTGAAGCTTATTACTGCTGCGGGGGCATTGGCGGCGGGTTGCCGTGCGGGCCGTGTTCTTCATGCGGTCCTTTCGGACCTTTCCTGAATTCGCGGAACTTCTTCATCTGTTCCTTGTGGAACTGGTTGAACTTGTCGAACTGTTCCTTCGAAAGGATGCCTGCGAGCGTCTGCACGCCATTGATGCGGTGTTCGAGCAGAGCCCTGTCGGCGTCGAGGACCTTTGCCTTTGCCGTTTCGATGGCGTTCTTGTCGCCGCTTTCAAGGGCTTCGCCAAGGGCCTTCTCGGCTTCGTGCTTGTTCTTGCGGAGATCCTTGAACAGGGAATCTCCCTTGGTGCGGCTCGCTTCGATGGCAGCCTTCTGTTCCGGCGTCACCTGCAGCAGAGAATCCATTTCGGCAAAGTCCATCTTGCCCTTGAATCTCGGGCCGGGGCCCTTGAAATCTCCATGCGGGCCCTTGTGTTCGCCCATGTGATGGTTGCCGTGTTCACAAGGGGCGTTCATGGCGCTGTGTTCGCAGGGGGCCCCTTTCTTGCAGCAGGACATTTCTGCCTTCTGGCAGCAGCAGCCACCGATGTTTAAGTTACCCAGGAAAAATCCCAGGGCGAGTGCAAGCACCGCAATGCTCGCTGCGAATAGTTTGTTTCCGTTCATGGTGTTACTCCTTTATTAAATAGCTGAAGCCGACCGTTTCTTCCAGGGTCTCGAAGTCGTCACTTGACGAATTGCCGAGGCTTGAGTACCAGTTCGAGACTTCGGTAGGTGCCGAGCTGTAGATGGAAACGTATTCGGTCGAAATGGTTTCGGTAGAATCTATGTTGTTTGTAATAGAAGGCAGGAGCGCCGTCAAGGCGACAAGGGCGATGCTTGCGACAAGCGGAATGGCGCTGTACCACGCCTTGATAGAGATGATTTTTCCCTTGGGTGCAGCATTGGCTTCTGCGTCCAGGCGGGCGCAGACTTTTGCCCAGGAATCGTCCCTGGGGGTAAGCCTTTCGAGCTTCGAGAAGTCGATTTTGTCGCTCATGGTTACACTCCTTTCTTGCGATTCTTCAAATAGTTCCGGACGAAGTTTCTGGCGCGGCTGAGCCTTGCCTTGACGGTCCCCTCGGGCATCTTGTAGATTTCGGCGAGGTCCTTTACGTCTAGGTCTTCGGCGTCCTTCAGCCAGAGCATGCTGCGGTTCTCGGCGTTGAGCGCGTTCAGCCCCGCTTCCAGGAGTTCCGGGTCGAAACTTTCGTTGGCGGAGTCGCCCTTGCCTAGCGCCGATTCCACGATGGCGTCGAGGTTGTCCTCTTCGAGTTCGCGGTGTCGCTTCTGGGCGCGCAGCTTCATGAGGCAGGCGTTTACCGTAAGCCTGAAAAGCCACGTGCCGAGAGCGGACTGTCCGCGGAACCCCTTTATTGCCTTGGGAACCTGCACAAAGACGTCCATCAGGATGTCTTCGGCCTGGTCGCGGTCCTTCAGCATGCGGAAGGCGAGGTTCAGCACGTTAGTGCTGTGCGCCTGCCAGAGCAGGGCCAAGGCTTCGCGGCCGCCTTTCAGGAGATGTTGAAGAATCACTTTTTCGTCCATTGTACCCTTTTGATGCCTAGGGGGCGGCTCCGGTTGCATAAAAAATGAAAATTTTGCGGCGGGTCGGCGGTTTTAGGGCAGGGTCTGCGCAAAACCGGCGATGTCGATGAGTTCTTCGAGCGAAAGTTCGTCGATGTAGGCTTCCATGCTACGTTCAGGGTCGCCAAAATTCACCTGGTACCAGAAGGTGGGCATGTCGTCGCGGGCGCGGTCGCCAATAAAGGCGGGTTTTTCGTAGTAGAGCGAAAAATTGAAGCGACGGCCGTCGTTTCCGTGGCAGGGTCTGCAGTTCTGCATAAAGAGCTTTTCGCCGCGCTCGATGTTTGCGCCCTTGATTTTTCCGTCCTTGTCGAGTAGCTTGTAGACGAGCAGCGCCATGCGGGCGTCTTCGCGGGTAAGCGTATCGCCTGGAGAACCGGGTGCCGGCATAGCGGCTATGGATTTTTCGTCATTGGTTTTGGCGGAAGTGTCGCCTGCAAAAGCAGAAACTCCTAGCAGCATTCCGTATGCTACTGCAAGAACAATCCCGGCGATTTTTAATTGATGCAAAACCATGCCAACAATGTAGAAATGAAACGAACAAATAATGGTAATAGTCAATCAACTATCAATTATCAATCATCAATTATCAATCATAAATTATCAACTACCCATTTCATTTTTACTACTATTCCGCTATGCGTTGTTTGAATTGGATCCGTTCGGCTTTGGCGGCGTGTTCGCTATTGCCGGCATTATCATTTGCAGCGGAGGTCACTGTGAGTGGATTCTCTGATAATCTGTTGTTTAGCGGTCGCTGGGACCACGGCAAGGAATACAGCCGTACAAGTGCCCCGGCTGCCATGGTGCAGTTCAATGCGCAGGCAAAGGAACTGCAGTTCGAAATCTCGGGCGAAGCCCGCTTCCGTATGGACGAAGACGGCAAGCAGATTGCCATTATCTCGACGGATGCTCGCGATGTGTATAAAGTAAAAACGACCGGTACTGCCAGTCCGCACCTGTATCGGCTGATCAAGATCAGCGAAAGCAACCCGGGCGGGATTTTCCTTTACAAGGTGGCAACCGACAAGTCGGGCAAGTTCCTTGCCCCTCCCAAGCATAACAACCGGCGCATCGAGTTCATCGGCGACTCCTACACCGTGGGCTACGGGGTTGAAGGTCAGCTGGGCGACCCGGATTCCTTCGTGTTCAAGACGACGAACACCTCCAAGGGCTATGCGTTCTTGCTTGCGGATGGTTTCAGGGCGGACTTCCAGATCAACGCGTTTAGCGGACGCGGCCTGGTGCGCAACTACGACAACATCGTGCCGGAATGGCCGGTGACCCGCCTCTACGAATATACCGTTCCGGGGCTTGCCCCCGAAGACCTCGACAAGGGCGTTCCCGACGAGAGCCTGCGCTACGATTTCGGAAGCTTCCATCCGCAGGTCATCGTCATCTTCGTCGGCATCAATGATTTCCAGGGCAACCCGCCCTACGCCGACAAGGACGAATACAAGAAGGCCTATGTGGCACTGCTCGAAAAGCTCCGCAAGGCGCATCCGGGCGTCAAGTTCCTGCTGGTGTCTACCAAGGTGTGGCCGAACGACGACATGACTCCGACGGTCAAGGCCGTCTACGACAGCCAAAAGGCCCTTGGAAAGAAGGATTTGGAGTTTGTCGAAGTCCATACCGAAAATACGGCTCTCCACGGGCACCCGAGCGAACATTCCCAGGCGGACCTGGCAAGGACGCTTCGTTCCATCGTTGCTAGGCTGGGTGGCTGGCTTTCAAGGTGATTTTACGCACACTTAAAAGGGTCTATTCTTGTCTTTTTGGTCTTTTTTATATATTTAAGTGGGGAATAAAGATGGAAAACGACTATGTCTAGGATTTTTGAGAAGATATACGTGCTGTTCAGGATGAATATCCTGATCTTTGTGCTGTTGGCTGTAACGGTCATCGCTTTGTTCGCGTATCAGAACGGCCTAGATGTCATCGAACCCCTTTACCTGTCCGATTACCCCTACTTGATGGCGGAAACGGACTCTGCCGACGGTGGTGCCTCTGCGGTCAAGCTTTCCCGCACAGACTCTTCCATCATCGTGGACTACGAACTCAAGGAAGGCTACGCTTACCCGTACGTGGGCGTGAAAATTTTCCTTGGCGACGGCAAGACCCGCGGCAAGGACCTCTCCAAGTTCGACAGCATTTTTGTGTGGGTTAAGCCCCGCGGCGAAGGAACGGTCCGCCTCTACATGCGCGGCTACGACAGCGCCTTCTCTCGCCCCGGCGACGAAACCTCGCTCAAGTTCAACGAAATTGAATTCTTCCCGCTCGAAGAAACCTATCCGGCAGTCTTTGTCCCACAGGAATTCCGTGTGGCGGGCTGGTGGGTCGCCCAGAACGAGATTAACGTCCACAAGGCGCGTGTCGACCTTTCGAATGTCCCGCTGATTGAAATCCAGACCGGTACCAACGCTCCGCTTGGTTACGGTACGCTCGAAATCAAGGGTCTTTGCTTCAAGGGCAAGAAAATCGAGAAGGAAGAACTGGCGACGGCTCTGGTGGCTCTCTGGTTCATTACCTTCTTTGTGATCCTGGTAATCCGCTTCTTTGACTACAGCCGCGAACGCGCTGCCAACAAGAAGAAGCGTGAAGAGCTCGAAAAGAACTTGCGCGCATTGGAAATCGAAAAGAGCGAATACGAAAAGTCCAGCAAGGAAGACCCGCTGACCGGTTGCTTGAACCGTGCAGGCTTCAGCAGCGTTCTCATGCGCGAACAGGAGAACCTGAGCAAGAACGACAGTCCGGTCTCGTTCGTTATCTTGGATATTGACCACTTCAAGCAGGTGAACGACACCTACGGCCACATCGTGGGCGACGAGGTGCTGGTGAACCTTGCAAAGCTCATCCAGAGCAAGATCCGCAATACCGACGCGCTTGTACGCTGGGGTGGCGAAGAGTTCGTGATTCTCTGCGGCGACACGCCTATCCAGAATGCGCAGTTCCTTGCCGAAAAGCTCCGCATGGCAATCGAGAGTACGCAGCTTATCAAGCAGCAGCAGATTACCTGTTCCTTCGGTATCGCCGAGATGATTGCGGGCGAAGACCCGAAGCGCTTGTTCGAACGCGCCGACAAGGCTCTCTACGCCTCTAAGGAAAACGGCCGCAACCGCGTGACGAGTGCGACCTTCAGGCATACGCGCTAAGTAATCGCGTTATTCCCGGTGATTTAAATGTTATGCTCGTCGTCTACCGGCGGGCATCTCTTTTTGGGAATTATCAAACGGCGATTTTAAGTTGTTCGAAATAATGTCGCGGTAGAGGCGGATTTCGCTTCTGAATCGTCTTACTTGAAGCTTGCCTAAGCGCAGCCTTGCGGAATAGGCTTCTAGATGTCCTTTCCGCTGCGGGCAAAGAAGGCGAGCAGTGCGAACGCCCCCGCGATGATTCCGATTAGTACAAGGTCGGTTTGTCCGCGCAGAAACATCTTCAGCAAGCGCACCATTTGCGACGAAAGGAACGCATATCCTGCGCTGCACAGCACGACAAACAGCGCAAACCTTCCCAGAAACGGGATGCTCCGCGTGATTTTCTTGAAGTAGTTGTTGATGTAGCTGCCGTAGATGATGAGAATCGTGGCGACAAGGCCCACCGAAATGGAATCCATGTGGAGCCGCAGAAAGTTGGCGAACTGGTGAATGTAGGGCTGCATGCTTTAAAGATAAAAAAGAAAAGGGAACGCGAATGCGCCTTTGCTGATGTTACGAGATATCACTTGAATCTTTCATTTTCTGTAAAACATTCGGGACGGATAGCCTTATGGCGTGGCGGTGTGGGTGAGTGAGTGGCATAGGGAAGGCTTGCGGGGTTCTTGCCTTTTGCTAAATTTGTCTCCATGAATTATTCTATTCCTCAAGAAGTTTTTGTGAAGGCTGCCGAACAGTACGGCACTCCCCTCTGGATTTATGACCGCGCCACGATTGAAAAGTGCGTGAAGGATGTCCAGGTATTCGACACCGTTCGCTTTGCCCAGAAGGCATGCCCGAACCTTTCCGTGGTTTCGCTCATCCGCAAGCTCGGCTGCGTCGTCGATGCCGTCTCCGCTGGCGAAATCGTGCGTGCTCTCAAGGCCGGATTCAAAGGTGGCCAGCAGAAGGGCAAGGCTCCTGAAATTGTCTACACCGCAGACATCTTCGACAAGGACGCTTTGGAGCTTGTCAAGGAACACAACATTGCCGTGAACGTGGGTTCGCCGGACATGATCCAGCAGCTTGCTGATTTCGGTGTGAAGTCCGAACTCACCATCCGCGTGAACCCGGGCTTTGGTCACGGGCATTCCAGCAAGGTGAATACCGGCGGCCCGCTTAGCAAGCACGGCGTGTGGCACGAACAGATCAAGGACTGCGTCAAGCTCGCGCAGGCAAACGGAATGTGGATTACAGGGCTCCACATGCACATCGGTTCCGGCTCCGACTTCGAACACCTCTCGCAGGTTTGCGATGCCATGGTCGACGCTAGCCGTCGCCTGGGCTCTCATTTGCGCACCATCAGTGCAGGGGGCGGCCTCCCGATTCCGTATCACGAAGAAGACAAGGGCAACCGCATCGACATGCAGGCCTACTACGACCTGTGGGACAAGGCCCGCAAGAACATCCAGCAGAGCATCGGCCACGAGGTTCACCTGGAAGTGGAACCCGGTCGCTACCTGGTGGCCGAAAGCGGTTACCTGATGGCCGAAATCCGCGCCGTCAAGAAGCAGGGCGACAACTTGTTCTACCTGGTAGACGCTGGCTTTACCGATCTCGTTCGTCCGAGTTTTTACGGTAGCTATCATGCCATTTCCATCATCGCCCGCGACGGTCGCGAACTCGATGAAACGGTCGACGCCGTTGTGGCAGGCCCGCTCTGCGAATCCGGTGACGTGTTCACGCAGGAAGAAGGTGGCTTCGTGGTAACGCGCAAGCTCCCGAAGGCAAAGGTCGGCGACTTGCTGATTCTCCATGACGCAGGTGCTTACGGTGCCGCCATGAGCAGCAACTACAACAGCCGCCGCTACGCCGCCGAAACCATGTACACCAACGGCGAACTGAAGGTCATCCGCGAACGCCAGACGTTCGAACAATTGCTCCAGAACGACAGGGTTATTGACCTGTAGTTTTGTAAATTTTTGAAAAAAATATTTATAAAGAAAAGTGGAAATTTTCGCTTTTCTTTTATTTTAGGCTTTTTTGTATCATAAAAAAGTAAATTTTCGTGATGTTGTCGTAAATTAGTTGTTTTTTGGCGATTCTGTATCTATTATCACACCGTTTTTCGCAGCAAGCGTATATATTCCTAGTAAATGAATTCCGTAATCACATACCAGGACTATCACGCCTTTATGCGCGACTGGTTCAGCGACAAAAAAACGCACACGGCGATAACGTGGCGCGAGTTCTCGAAACTTGCGGGCTTCCGCTCGCCGGTTTACCTGAAGCTGGTATGTGAGGGAAAGTCTGGGCTTCGCGGGCCCGGAATATTGCGTGTTGCGCGGGCCATGGGGCTGGAAGGCTTCGAGCTTGCGTATTTCAGGTCGCTCGTGGCGTTCAACCAGGCAAGGCGCGAAGCCATAAGGCAGAAGCATTTCGAAGAGATGCAGGCACTATCGAAGGCGCACCGCGTCAATGTGCTCGGGCAGAAGTCCATGGGGTATTTCGAGTCGTGGCTAAACCCCGTGCTCAGGGAGCTGGTACCCCATATGTCCGGCAAAAAGCCGAAGCAGATAGCGGTACAGTGCATGCCGAAAATCACCGCGAAGCAGGTGTCTGCGACTATAGAGTACCTGACGGCTATGGGGCTCCTGAAAAAGTCCGGCAAGAATAAGTTTGAACAAACTAACAAAACGATTTCTACGGGTAAGATGGATTTTGTGCCCCTCGCGGTACAGCAGATGCACCTGCAGATGGGTGCCTTCGCGCTTGACGCCATCAAGAACGTGCCGCTTTCCGAGCGCTCCGTTTCGGGCCTTACGCTCGGGCTCACGCAGAAGTCGTTCCAGAAGATAGTGAAGGAACTCGCGGATTTTAGAAGGCGTATTATCGCCATCGCTACCGAAGACGACGACATGGAACGCGTCTATCGACTGAACTTGCAACTGTTCCCGCTCACGTGGAGCGTGAAGCCGAAGAAGGATTAAACTTTATGAAGAAGTTTTTTGAAATAGCCTGTTACACTGCCCTTGCATTTACCGCGTTCGGATTGGGCGCATGCTCTTCCGACGATAAAGACAAGCATACGGGCGGTGCCACCGAAGAGACGCAGATTGCCATCGAGGACAAGACCATTGCGGGCGTATCCGAGAAGGGACCTTTCGTGAAGGGTTCTGCGGTAAGGCTCTACGAACTGAACGTGGATAACTTGGGGCAGACCGGTCGTGCCTTTACGGGAAAGATTGCGAGCGATCGCGGTGACTTCCGCTTCACGCATCTCAATCTGGAATCGCAGTATGTGTTGCTGGAGGCTAACGGTTTCTACCGCAACGAGGTGAGCGGCAAGAATTCAGTGGCATCCATCTCGCTCAATGCGCTGGTGGACGTATCCGACAGGGAGACGGCGAACATCAACCTGCTCACGCACCTTGCCTACGAACGCATGCAGCACCTGGTAGATGACGGTTCCTCCGTGGCCGAGGCGAAAAAACAGGCGGAACAGGAAATCCTCAAGGCGTTCCAAGTCGCGGATGAATCCATCGAGGGGTTCGAGGGCCTGTCTATATTCGAGTCCGGCAAGGGGAACGCAATCTTGCTCGCCATCAGCATTCTCATGCAGGGAGACCTTTCCGAGGCGGAATTCTCAGAGAGGCTTGCGGATTTTGCATACGATATCGAGGATGACGGCGTGTGGGACGACAGCGTGATTGCGACGAAGATTGCAGACTGGGCAAGCGCACGGAGTGAGGGGGATTACTATGCCTCCATTCGCAAGAACATGGAAGACTGGGAACTCTCCGATACGATTCCGGAATTCGAGAAGTCGGTTGACAAGTTCTGGTGGGAAAACTACGGACTCGGCGACTGCGACAAGAAGACGGAAGGCGAATTGAGGGATAACAAGAACAGCCTGAGCGAACTTGCGCGTGTGAAATTCAGGTGCAAGGATGGCCGCTGGCTCAAGAAAATCTATGATGGCTGGAAAGCCTATACGGACTCGGCGGACGGAGGTGTCTCCACTATTTCGTATAGGAACGCTGGCGATACCATCAAGGCGACGTTTGATATCGGGAAAAAGATTGGTTTCGACTATGCGGGTTTGGGCTATTGGCTGAACGAGCGCGGCGAACCGGAGGACTATTCTGAATGCGAAGTCATAAAATACTCCTACAAGGGGAACGGCCACAAGTTTGTCATGGGATCGCCCTTGGGTGGCGAAGATGGCGACTACTACATGTATATTACGGACAGTGATGAGTGGAAAACTGTCTATATTCCCTGGGATTACTTGCAATACGAATGTTGGGGCCGTGTTTGCGGCGAAGAAACTATCGAAGGGGTCAACGGGCAGGTGACGAACTTTACCTGGCACTTCGAGCAAACGGGATCGATCGAGATTACGGGACTTGACTGTGTAGATAGAAAGGAATTTCTTAAGGTTGAAAAGCTCGAGGAACCCTGTGAACCGGGCAAATTGCAAATAGCTGCCGCCAGCGAGAGGATGGTTCTTTGCACGGATAAGGTGTGGAAGCCTGCCATGTGTGGTGACGAAGGGATGGAAGGCAAGGTTCTGGAAGATCAGATCTGCCTTGGTTCCAATTGGTATGAGAAGGACTGCGACAAGTATCTAGAAAGCGCTGGAAACCTGCCTGAGGGTTATTGCTGCACTGAAGGCGAATGGACCAATGCGACTCTTGCAGAAGATGAAAATAGCTATATCTGCCCGGAAAAATAATCAGGTAAAGATTGGGTGTAATCATGTCGAATACTTTTGTAGCACAGTTAGATGGCGCGGATTTCATGTTTCCTAAGAACGTGAACATGAAAGATGGATTATTCAAGCAATATGAACGGGTCTTTGTAAGAAGCATTATTACGTCATTCGGCCTGGATTTTCTAGTCTCTGACAGAAACGGAGGAGATGTCGACACGACCGGCAAAAATACGGCAAAGATTGCAGCGTATATCCAAAATCAACTGAAGGAGGACAAGTACGGAGACCAATTGACCATGTTCGGGAAGATGTAGCCCGCTTGCGGGCTGCCGGTAGGGCAATACGCAGATGCCAGAATGTGCAACGCGACGTGACGCGTGGCTAGTATCCTAGGGCAGGGCCTGTGTATGAAGACCCACCCGCTGTGAATTATTCTATATTTGCCTGTACCAAATGGTTCAACCCTCAAATCAAGGCAACAAAATGTCAGATCGTTTTATCGTGACCGGAAACTTCACCGATGACCCGTTCGCCATCGACATGGCCCAGTACATCGGCCTCCGTGAAGACATCTCCGACGTGGTCTCCCTGAAGACCTTCGCCAACTCCGAATTCTGCCCCCGCTACATGCTGGACGTGGACGACATGGAACATATCGGCCGTCGCCTCGAAGGTAAGATCGTGTTGATTTGCTCGGTTTCGAACCATGAACGCAGCCGTAACGATTACGCCATGCGCAACTGCATCCTGGCCCGCGCCGCGAAGGACAACGGTGCCGAGCAGGTGGTGCTTGTTGAACCCGACCTGTTCTACAGCGCTCAGGACAGAGGCCCCCACCGCATCGGCGAACTCGAAAAGGACCGTCCGGATGTCGACCTCAAGAAGTTCGACGGCCAGGCCTTCACGAGCCTTCTTTATGCCGAACTTTTGAAGAAGTCCGGTGTCGATGCCGTGGTCACGGTGCACAACCACAGCATCAAGGTGCAGAACCTGTTTGCCGAAATCTTCGGCAAGGACAATTTCCATAACCTGATTCCGACGGACGTCTACGCCCACTACATCAAAAACAGCAACTTTGTTCAGACCGGCAAGGACGGCAACAACCTCGTGATCGTTTCCCCGGACAAGGGCGCACGCCCGTTCATGAACGCCGTTTACGAAGCGCTCGACCTGCCCGAATGCAAGCGTGTGGTGATGGACAAGGTGCGTACCGGCGAACGCGAAATCAGCATGACCTTCAACCCGGAACTCTCCGACATCAGCATCGAAGAAATTCAGGGCAAGGACGTGATCGTGTTCGACGATATGGTCCGTACCGGTACCACGATCGTGCAGTGCTGCGAACACATCAAGAAGGGTAACCCCAACCGCGTGTGCTTCGGCGTGACGCACTTCCACACGAGCCCCGAAGCCCGTGAAAAGCTCAATAGCCACGCCATCGACGAAATTCTCACGACGTCCACTCTCCCCGACATCATGAACCGTGACTGCCAGGGCCGCCTCCGCAAGAAGCTCACCGTGATGAAGCTCGGCAAGTGGATTGCTCGCCACGTGATGCAGATGTACGGCTTGGACGATGGCCGCTTCGAGAAGGACTTCTACAAGATCGATATGTCCTCCAAGAACCCGCGTTGGCCCCCTCAGTTTTTTTAATGAGGTTTAAACAATAAAAATTGTGCAACCCCTCAAATGAGCTTCATTTGGGGGGTTGTTTTTTGTGGGTTTGTTGGCGCCGCGGCATTTTTAATGTATCTTGAAAGAAAACGTTCATAAGGAGTAACAATGATTTCCAAAAAGATCCTATTCCCGCTGGCTGCTGTTGCAGTAGCCTCCTTCGTTGCTTGTGGCGACGACAGCTCCTCTAGTGCTGCGGCTTCTGGCAATACCGCCCCAGCAAGTGTTCCGACCTTTATGGACATCGACAACTACGAGTGCTCCGCAACGGTGAACAAATGCGTCAAGGTGTATATCGAAGACAAGAAGGACACCATGCAGTGCGATGGCGTGAACCAGTGGAAGTCCATGGTTCTTGGAACTATTACCGATTGTGCGAATTTTACTCCGGCGACGGATAACGCTACTCCAAATCCGGCTTCGGATTCCGCTGCTGTTGACCCCGAACAGGCCGCTGCGGATTCAGCTATAATGGCATTACAGGCTCAATTCGATTCCGTGTTCCAGCAAGGCTCCTTCACGGATATCAGTTTTACTGAAAATTGCGTAGAGAATAACTTTACGTTGCAGGAATGGCTTGATGTAATGAAGACTTCTGATAATAGCGTGCCCTCCGTCATTTACTGTGCGCCGCTGGCAAGTGATCCTGCGCAGATGAGTGATTCTGCAGCTTTGCAGGCTGCACTCGATGCTATGTCAGATTTGTATCCTCCTCCGGAGGATTCCGTTGCCACTCCGATAGTGGAACCTGCTGAACCGGACGCTGGTGAGAGAATTTCTTGCTATAAGGAGTCAGGCTTCATGTGTGCTGAAGGTCCCGCTTCTTTAGGTGGATGCGAGGAAGAAGAAGGTGAAGTTGTAGTAGATCAATGCCCTGCCGGTGGCGAACTATGCGATATCGGTGAGAACGAAATTATCTTGCACCTTTATGAAGGCTATGGCCTGACCTGTGCAGAGCTGAAGGCCTTTATGAGCATGTAATTTCTGGTGAGTGAACCTGGCAAAGTTATGTAAAAAAGGCTCCCCGTTGCAGGGGAGTTTTTTTGTTGTTGTAATTTACAACAAATGTTCTCTTTTTATTGAAAAAAAGTTGTATTTTGAATTTTTTTAATGTATTTTGTGGACACACTTTTTTTGTTAAAGGAGTAACAATGATTTCTAAAAAAGTTCTTTTCCCCCTGGCTGCTGTTGCAATGGCTTCTTTCGTTGCCTGTGGCGATGATAGTTCCTCTGGCTCTCCGTCCTCTGATGCTGCTCCGGCAAGCATTCAGAAGTTCGAAGAAATTGATGACGTGGCATGCTCGCAGACGGCAAACCTCTGTGCAAAGGTCTATCTGGTTGAACATAACGATACCTTGCAGTGCAATGGTACTCAGTGGAACACCATGATTAATGGCCAGCCTGTTGCCGGTTGCGAAAACGCTGCCCCGGTCGCCAATGACTCTGCCGCACAAGAACCGGCAGCACAAGATCCCGCTGCCAATGATCCTGCCGCCCAGGACCCCGCCGATCCGGGCGCTGGCGAAGAACCTGCCGGTCCGGGTGCTGGTGAAGAACCTGCCGGTCCGGGTGCTGGTGAAGAACCTGCTGGTCCGGGTGCCGGTGAAGAACCTGCTACTGGTACGGTTGGTTGCATGAAGGCTGGTGTTTGTTCTGAAGGTCCCGCAGCATTGGCTTCTGAATGCTCAGCCGAAGAAGGCGAAGAGCTTCTTGATGCTTGCCCGGCTGGTGGCGAAGTCTGTGATATTGGCGAAGACGGTATCACGATGTACTTCTATGCAGACGCAGCTATGTCTTGTGACGACTATAAGGCGATGATTGCGGCATTCTCTGAAATGGCGCAGTAATTCCCTAGCGAAAGCTAAAGGCATTTAAGCAAAAAGGCCCCCCGAAATTCGGGGAGCCTTTGCTGTATCTAGAGGGAGTACTCTAAAGGACCGTTCGGCTCTATCGCATCAAGGCAATATTATATCGCCTCACTCTCGCTCCCACGACTCGTTAATACGAGTCGCATGTCGCTCACAAAGGACCGTTCGGCTCTATTGCACCGATAGTTTAAATTGCCGAGAGCAGGAATATGGCGAGCACCTGTCCGCTCAGGATGCGTAGCAGCATGGTCAGCGGATAGACGGATGCGTAGCCGATGTTCACCGCTTCGCTGTCGGCTTGTCCGTTCGCAAAGGCGAGGGCGGGCGGGTCGGTGGTGGCGCCGGCAAGCACGCCGCAGAGCGAGAGGAAATTCACCTTGAACACCAAGTGTCCGACGGTCGCCATGATGGCAAGCGGCAAGAAGGTGATAAGCGCTGCAAGCCCCATGTAGTAAAGTCCATCGCCGTTCAGGAGCACGTCAAAGAACTTGATTCCCGCGTTAAGGCCTACGCAGCTCAGGAACAGCGTGAGGCCGAATTCGCGGAGCATGAGGTTTGCGCTGTTTGCCATGAAGAAGTTCAGCGGACCGATCTTGCGCTTACGGCTCAGGAGGATCGCTACAATCAGCGGGCCGCCCGCAAGCCCGAGCTTGAGCGGGGTAGGCATCCCAGGGAGTGCTATTGGAATGCTTCCTACAATGACTCCCAGGAAGATGCCGAGGAACGCGGGCAATATTTCAGGGTGGTCAAGTGCGGTGAGCGAATTGCCCAGTTCCTTTGCCGCGGCTTCGATGCCTTCGGCGGGACCGACAAGTTTAAGTTTGTCAGCAAATTTGATGCGCAGGTCGAGGCGTCCCGTGAACTTGAATCCGCCACGAATGACGCGGCTTACGTTTACGCCGTAGCGTTCGGCGAGAACGAGCGAGCCAATGGTGCGTCCGAGAATCTTCTTGTTTGTGACTAGGATCGTTTTAACCTGGATGGGTTTTGCGGAATTGGAAGTGTAGGTCGTTATGGGTGCTTCGAGCTTCTTGCCGATGATTTTTTCCATGGCGGCAACGGCTTCGGGCATACCTACGATATGCAGCTTGTCGCCTTGTTCGATCACCGTTTTCCCGTTGGGGGTAAAAATGCTTTCGCCGCGTAGCAGGCGGGTCACCACGACTCCGCTCGAGATCAGGTTCGGGATATCCTTCAGCATGGTTCCGTACAGGTTCTGGTTGTCGACCGTAAGGCTGCAGGATTCGATTTCCTTACTGTTTGCCGCGATGTCTGCCGCGTATTTTTCGGCTGCTGTCGCCGGGTTCTGCCTGAAGATGATCCGCGTGAGGATCATGACCAGGATGATTCCTATGACGCCGAACGGATATGCAACAGCGTACCCGATACCCGTAAGGGATGTGTCCACCCCGGCCGCGGCAAAGGCTGAGTTAGCGGCTCCTAGGGAAGGCGTGTTCGTGACGGCGCCACAGAGCATTCCGATGAGCACGGGTACGTTGTTATGCATATCAGTAAAGAAGTACAGGCAGAGCGTCACGACGACGCCAAGCAGCACGATCCCTGTCGAGAGGATGTTCAGCACCAGGCCGTGGCGGCGTATGGAATCCATGAAGCCGGGACCTACCTGCATGCCGATGGTGTAGACGAATAGGATTAAGCCGAATTCCTGGATGAAGTGGAGGACGTTCCCTTCGACGCGGAGGCCGAGATGTCCGAGCAGGATGCCTACAAAGAGCGCCCCTGCACCCCCGAGACTGATTCCCTTGACCTTGATTTTGCCCACCATGAGGCCGATGGCGGCCGTGAGCGCGATCGCCACAACCTGTTGCCCTACCGAGGGCTTCGTGAATAAGTCGATTAACCAGTTCATAGTAATCCTAAGATTTCGCCTACGGCGCTTTGGTTTGGTTGTCTAGGTGGTGGAAGGCTAATAAATATAATTCAGAATTATTTCTTGATGCAACGGACAGAGGCTGCGATACTTTTGTTGAAGTGCTCGTAGGTGATTGTGGAGTCAGTGATGCGAACGAGATAGGCTCTGGAGTCGTCATAGGCTTCGTTTGTCCAGAAGCTTGCGCTGGCGTCCTTGTCGGCGAACTTGCCATCGAAATACCTGAATCCTGCAAATTTCACGTTGAAGCTGCCCGCCTTCTTGAGCTCTTCGACGGTTGCCTTGCCGAAGGCTGCCTGGTAATCCTTTTGGGTGGGGAGTGCCCAGCCGTTAGGGCAAAGGGCCGTGTTTGCGGCATTCCATGTATAGAGTCGTCCCATTTGGTCGCAGTTGGCGTGGTCGTTCCCGTAGCACACGCTGGAGTCGGGAATGTAGGTGCCCATGTTTTCGGCGGTCCAGACGGCCTCTCCGATTTTCATGGTCTTGTAAACTTTTTCGGGGCAGGAGAGCGTGCTCGCGGCTTCGTCGTAGTTGCAGACATTGGCCTGTTCGCAACCGCTGAAAACGATGGCGGCAGCAAGTGCGGTGGCAATAAGTACAGCGGCTTTAAAAATCTTTTTCATGGAAAACTCCTTGGGGTGTTGTTTTTTTTCAAGCCGAAATTTAGAACACTCTCTTGCCATTGTCTAATAGATTATTTATATTAAAACAATCAATTATTTTGATGAATCGAAAAGGAGAGCCCATAAAATGGAACTCACGCATATCAAATACTTCTTGGAAGTGGCACGTACCGAACATGTGACCAAGAGCGCGCAGACACTCTGCATTGTGCAGCCTGCGCTCACGCATGCACTCCACAAGCTCGAAGACGAACTGGGCGTAAAGCTGTTCCAGTCGAGTGGCAGAAACATCAAGCTCACCGAGGCGGGCAACTATTTTTATAAGAAGGTAAAGCCGCTTTACGAAGACATCGAGGCTCTCCCCGCAAGACTCCGCGCCAAGTCTGATACGCAGACCGTGACGGTTAGCCTTAAGGTTCTTGCCGCATCTTCGTTCGTGACTAACGCAGTCGTGCAGTTCAAGAAGCAGGCTCCGGACCTTCGCTTTTATCTGGTTCAGCGTGAAGAATCCACTCTGTACGATATCTGCATTCAGACTTTCGCCAACTATCACGAACCGGAAAAGAAGAATCCCGACGAAGAAACCTTCGTGTGCTCCGAGAACATCTATTTGGCGGTACCCAATACGGCTGAATTCAAGAAGCGCGACAGCATCTCGCTGCATGAACTGGGCGATACCAACTTCATCGGTCTTTACGGCTCCAAGCAGTTGCATACCATCTGTGAAGACTACTGTAACCGCATCGGATTCAAGTCGCATGTCGTTTTCGAAAGTGACAACGCCCTTGCCGTGAAGGATGCCATTGCAAGCGGTCTCGGCGTGGGCTTCTGGCCTGAATTCTCCTGGGGCAAGATCAATAACCGCAAGATCAAGCTCCTCAAAATTACCGATGCGGAGTTCAAGCGCGACATCGTGATTACGCTCGTGAAAATCAAGCAGGACAATTCAAGGACGGAAGCGTTCTTCAAATTCCTGGTGTCGATGTTGAAGAAGGCCTCCAAGTAACGCAAACAATTGATACAGCGGTATACAAAATTACCGCTTTTTCTATAACACCCTCTGAAAAAAGAGGATATTTTCTCCTTTGGATGTTAAAATAAGGGATGATTATGCTCAAAAAAATCTTGACCGCAGGCGTTTTCAGCGCTGTTGCGCTTACCGCAGCTCCACTCCTCACTAATGGTGATTTGTCTTACGGTGACGGTGGTTGGTATGTTTGGAACAACCCCGATGGTCCTGCCAAGTACGAAAGCAAAATTGGCGAAATGGGTCTCGGTGTCGATGGAAGCGAGGGCGTAAAGCTTACGGTGACCGAACTTCCGAACCCGACTTGGGGACTTCAGTTGCAACCGCCCAAGTGGCTCGCCGATTCCGCCTACTACAAGCTCACCTTCAAGGCGAAGGGCAACATGCCTATCAACGCCATTGTGCAGGGAGGCCCTCCCGATTGGCGCCAGAAAGAAAGCGCCTCGTTCATGCTCACCAAGGACTGGAAGGAATATTCCATGATTTTCCTTGCCGACCAGAAGGGTTACGGAGTGAATAACGTGACTTTCCACGTGGGACTTGCCAAGGGCTGGCTCCAGATGGATGATGTGGAAATCGAGAAGATCGAAGGCATGGATGACATGAGCTGGTACAACAATTCCGCCGCACGCATCGACAGCCTGCGCAAAAAGGAATTGACGCTTAAGGCTGCCCCCGGCACCCAGGTGAAGGTGGAACTCATGCGACACGCGTTCCCCTTCGGCACAGCACTCGCCCTTTACCCCAGCAAGGACAGCGTCGAAACCTGGTACCGCAAGACCGCCAATAAGTACTTCTGGTACGGCGTTCCCGAAAACCAGTTCAAGTGGCCGGAATACGAACCCAAGAAGGGCAAAATCCGCCGCGACGAATTCAAGCAGTACCTCGACTACGTGAAGGACTACAACTGGGGATTCCGCGCACACGCCCTCATGTGGGGTATCCAGGGTTACGGCTACGACAAGCATTTCAGTTTCAAGGGCAGCTGCAAGGATATCGGCGAAAAGCTCAAGGCACGCATTACCCGCGACATGACAGAATACAAGGGCCGCATCAAGGAATACGACGTATGGAACGAAGTCTTCCACGAACCCTTCGTGTTCAACAAGTGCGGCTGGGATTTGCTGGATAGCGCCCACATTTGGGCCCATAAGGCAGACCCCGACGCGCGACTTTTCATCAACGAATACAACGTCGTTGTCGCCGGCGAAACCGACCGCCTCTACGACATCGTCAAAGGAATGCTTGACCGCAAGGTGCCTGTACACGGAATCGGCGTGCAATGCCATTTTGGCGACCGTCAGCTGAACCCGGCCTTCATCAAGGCGCGCCTCGACAGGCTCGGCTCTTTGGGCCTCCCCATCAAGGTCACCGAACTTGACTTTGGCGACTGGCAGAAGGGCATGTACTTTGGCGAAGACGAACAGGCCCGCCGCTACGAGATGTTCCTGCGCATCGCCTTCAGCCACCCGGCGGTCGAGGGCATTGTGCTGTGGGGCTTCTGGGATAACCGCCACTGGGTTAAAAACGGCGGCATCATCGCTGCCGACGGTCGCGAAAAGCCCGCCGCCAAGCTCATTTACGACTTGTGGCACAAGGTGTGGACCACCAACGGAACGTTCAAGGCAGACGAAAACGGCGTCGTAAAGTTCCGCGGCTACCCCGGCAAGTACAAAGTAACCATCGGCGACAAGTCCGAAATGGTGGAGTTGAAATAATATGAAAGTGTCATCCTGAGCGAGCGAAGCGAGTCGAAGGATTTATAGCGAATTGCTCAAAAGATGCTCCCCTGCGGGGCATCTTTTTCTATTATTTCCCTAAACATATTTAAGTGAGGAAAACATGAAGAGTCTCTATAAAATTGTAATCCTTTCCTGTGCCACGGCGTTCATGGCCTGCGACGATTCCACCTCGGCAAGCGATAACGGTGGTGATTCTACGGCCTGTAGCGAAGTGACGAAGGCGGACTGCCCTGCAACGCTTGCAGAAGGAACCATCTGCGATAGCCGCGACGGGCATGTCTACAAGATTACGACTGTCGGCTCGCAGGTCTGGATGGCAGAGAACTTGAACTATTATTCCTGCAGCATCAAGGATGCTAGCTGGTGCTATGGTGACAATGCCGAAAATTGCGACAAGTACGGCCGCCTGTACAGCTGGACTGCAGCGATGGGAATTGATAAATCCTACCAGACTGAGTACGCAAACCTGACCGGGGTGCAGCGTGGCAACTGCCCCGAGGGATTCCACATGCCGTCCGAAGCCGAATGGAGTGATTTCTACGACTTCGTAGCGGATTACGCTATAGAACAGAGCAACGATGAAGGCGCCGTCGTTCGTGCCAAGGGAATGTGGCCGGACGAACCGTCGTATTATCCGGCGACAGATGATTTCGGATTCGCGATGTTGCCGGCTGGAAGAAAAAACTTTACCGGTTATGAAGAACTTGGCGAAAAGGCATTTTTCTGGACTGCGGACGAAGACCATCGTGATGTTGTCGGTGGTCCTCGCAATGTCGGCATCTGGACCGTGTCGAGCATGTTCGGCTTTGGCGGCGGCTCGCTCATGAAGGACGAAGGCCTCTCCGTGCGCTGCGTGAAGGACTAAAAAATTTCCGCATAAACGAAAATGCCCCGCGAAAAAAAATCGCGGGGTTTTCTTTATGGTTTGCTCAACGAGTCGAGCGGTCTAACGAGTCGAGCAGTCTTCTGTGAGCAACAAAGCCCTCGGGTGTTAACCGAGGGCGGTTGCGAGAGCGCGAGCCAATGGTAAGAACTGAGTTGATTTCAGCTCGCGCGGTCTTAATAGTTTTCAGCAGTAACTTCGAAGAAGGACTGCGGGTGGGCGCACACCGGGCATGCTGCCGGGGCCTTGGTACCCACGACAATGTGACCGCAGTTGCGGCATTCCCACACCTTGACTTCGCTCTTTTCGAAGACAGCTGCTGTTTCCACGTTCTTCAGCAGGGCGCGGTAGCGTTCTTCGTGGCGCTTCTCGATGGCGGCGACCATGCGGAACTTGTTGGCTAGGGCCTTGAAGCCTTCGGCTTCGGCGGTCTTTGCGAAGTCCTCGTACATGTCGGTCCATTCGTAGTTTTCGCCGTCGGCGGCAGCCTTCAGGTTCGCGGCGGTGTCACCGATGCCGTCAAGTTCCTTGAACCACATCTTGGCGTGTTCCTTTTCGTTGTCGGCGGTCTTCAGGAACAGTTCAGCAATCTGTTCGTAGCCTTCTTTCTTGGCGCAGCTTGCAAAGTAGGTGTACTTGTTGCGAGCCTGGGATTCGCCTGCGAAGGCTGCCTGGAGGTTCTTTTCGGTCTGGGTTCCGGCGTACTTGTTTGCCATAATTTCCTCTTCTTTGGGTTGTGGGTCGTGTGGCCCTTGTATGTGTCTTAATCTGAATATAACATATTCTTTATGGATAAACTTAAAACTCGCAAAAAAAATGAAAAAAGTCTGTGGATTTATTGGGGATAACTTCAATTTGAATAGAACATTTTTCTTACGCTTTTGCATATGTTAAAAAACAAAGCTATTTTAATAGCGTAATTGGAGTTTTATCGTATGAACGCAGCTATTCTTACCAACGAGTTCCCGCCTGAAATCTATGGTGGCGCCGGAATTCATGTGAAGTTTCTGACCCAGGAGCTTGCAAAGCTTTGCCATGTCGAGGCGCGTTGCTTTGGTGTGCAGAATGTAGATGAGAATAATATCCATGCCCTTGGTTTTTCTCGCAAGCTGGGATTGAATCCGGAAGATGACCGCTTCCAGAAAATTTTCAAGCCGCTAGATATCAATATTCAGTGGGCTGCCGCACTCAAGGATATCGACGTTATTCACTGTCATACATGGTATAGCCATTTTGGTGGTGTGCTCGCTAGCCGCCTTCTGCAGTGCCCGTTGATTCTGACGACGCACTCCTTGGAACCGCACCGTCCGTGGAAGGCAGAACAGCTTGGCGATGGCGGCTATGCCATGAGCTGCTGGATTGAACGCACCGCTTACGAAGCCGCCGACGGCGTGATTGCCGTGAGCGAGGGCATGAAGCGCGATGTGATGAAGCTTTACGGGGTGCCCGAAGACCGCGTGAAGGTCATTTACAACGGTATCGATCCGGACTTCTACGCGCCGACTTTTGACGAAAGCATCCTCGCCAAGTGGGGCGTCGATCCGAAGCGCCCGTATGTGCTGTTCGTGGGCCGCATTACGCGCCAGAAAGGCATTAGCCAATTGATCCAGGCGATTCCGCAGATTGACAAGAACGCCCAGGTGGTGCTCTGCGCCGGTGCCCCCGATACGATTGAACTTGCCGACGAATGCAAGGCTCTTATCGAAGAGGTCCAGAAGACCCGCGACGGCGTGGTTTGGATTCAGGAAGCGGTTCCGCACGAAGAGCTCCGCGTGCTTTACAGCCATGCGACCGTGTTTGCGACCCCGTCGCTCTACGAACCGTTCGGTATCATCAACCTCGAAGCCATGAGCTGCGGTACTCCGGTGGTGGGTAGCGCTGTCGGTGGCATTCCCGAAATCATTGTGGATGGCGAGACCGGATTTCTGGTGCCACTCAAGCATGTTTCCGATACGGATTTTGACCCGGCGGATCCGAAGGCGTTCCAGTCCGATTTTGCAAACAAGCTCAATAAAATTCTCGAGAATCCGGAGCTTGCAAAGAAGATGGGTGAAGTCAGCCGCAAGCGTGCCATTGACGTGTTCAGCTGGAAGTCGATTGCCAAGCAGACATACGACTTCTACCAAGAATGCATTGACCGCTACAAGAAAGAAGGAAAGAGATAATTTCCTGAAATGTCATCCTGAGCGCAGCCGCAATAGCGGCGGAGTCGAAGGATCTCTATTTACTTTCCTACAATATTTTCCAGAATCGTTGCTGTCGTGAGTAATTCCGGCAGCACGATTTTTTTATCGGCTTTACCGGCGGGATAGATGGCGTATGCCGGAACACCCGACTTGCCGAGACTCTTCAGGAGCGCGTTTACCTCGGGGGTTTCGCGAGTCCAGTCCGCTTTCACGAGTGCCACTTTCAGGCTGTCCATGGCTTGGGTGAACTCGTCGCTCTCAAGGACTGCAGCTTCGTTTGTCTTGCAGGTGAGGCACCAGTCTGCGGACACATCGATAAATATGGTGCGCTTTGCCTTGGCGAATTCTTCGATGAGCTCGGGGCTGTAGCGGTACCATCCGTCTTCCGTCATTTGCTCGTGCATGCGGGCGTTGAATATCTCGTTCGCAGCATCTTCGTATTTGGGGGCTATGGCTGCAAACCAGGCGGTGAACAGTGCGGCGGCGCTGAGTACGATCCCTATCACTTCGCGGCGAAAGGCGACTCCCGGCGGCGCAAATTTGCCGAGCAGAAAGCTACAGACGATGCTAGCAACGACAACCGTTGTAAAAAGCGCGGTCCCGGTGAAGCCCGCCTGCTCGTTTACGATCCATAAAAGCCAGGCGACGCTTGCAAGCAGCACGACGCCCATGACTTTCTGCAGCTTTACCATCCAGGCGCCCGGTTTCGGAAAGACCTTGAGGACTTTTGGGAAGGCGCTTACCAGCATGTAGGGCAGCGCAAGTCCGATTCCTGCCGCGGTGAAAAAGAGGAAAAGAATCGGGGTTGTCTGCGAAAAGGCGAAACCCATGGCGGTCCCTAGAAAGGGCGCTGAGCAGGGTGTGCTTAAGAGCACCAGGAGCGCGCCGGTGAAAAAAGCCCCGCCGAGTCCAGCCTTCTTGCCTGCGGCATCCATTCTCGTCGTGGCGTTCCACGGGAGCCATATTTCAAATACGCCAAAAAAACTCATCGCAAAGGCGCTCAAGATGACTACCATGAAGGCGATGAACCCGGCACTTTGAAACTGCATTCCCCAGCCCGCGGACCCGCCGCCGGCTTTGACGGCGGCGACGACGGCGGCCAAGGTCCAAAAACTACATAGGATGCCCGCCGTCGTGGCTCCTCCCAAAGCGAGGAGCCGTCCGCGACTCTCGCCGGCCTGCTTAATCAGGCTAAAGAGCTTCAGCGAAAGTACCGGCAGCACGCACGGCATCAAGTTCAGAATGATTCCACCGATAAACGCGAAAAAAAGGAGTGCCACGATGCCCGTGCGACCTTCCGCCGCAGAATTTCCAAAGTTTCCCGGTCCATCGCTTCCGTCCACAAAGGCGGCTTTTTGCGCTGCGGCATCTTGCTGGTCTGCATTCCCGTCGGCATTTTCCGCTGCACCCAGTTGCTCATTTAAGCGTATCGTCTTGCTTGTAGGTGCAAGGCAAATCGAATTGTCGCATGCCTGGTAATGGAACGTGACCTCGGTTCCTACGCTATCGTAGTTGCCTTCGGCGCCCTTCACCGGAATTTCGACTGTGAAGGTTCCGCGGAAGGTTAAAATTTCAAGTTCAAGAGCTTCGTTATATTCCTTGATGGGGGCGGGCCACACGGGGTCTCCGAATTCGATACCCGCCGCCTTGGCTTCAATCGACGAGGGTTTTAGGAATTCATCGGTCACTTCGTTTGCGTTCACGTGCCACTTGTCCGGAACGGTAATGCTTACCGTAAGTTTTCCTCCGTCCTTCAAGGCGCCTACACTGTACTCCATCGACATTTTCGGTGGCGGCATCGAGTTCATATTGAATTCTTGTGCGCCTGCGGATTGTGGATAAATTGCAAAAATTAACACCAAACTAAAAAAGCTGTTGATAGCTGCAAACAGTTGTTTGCAAAATGCAGGGCTTGTTCGTTTTTTTAGGTTCAATTTCATATATTTTGCGTCAACTGAAAGAATGCTGTCGAAATTCCGGTTTGCGATATGTCCAAATCAAGAATTTTAACAGAAGAATCCTCCCAGTGGGTTGAAAAGTTGTGGAGCAAGAATGCTCCTAAAATTTACAAACTATGCCGGAGCCAGAGTAGCGATAAGGAATCGGCAAAGGACCTATTTCAGGAAGTTGCGCTCCGTTTTTGCCGGTCGGCAGATACATTGGACCTGAATCGCCCTGTCGATCCCTGGTTGCGGGCGGTGGTCCACAACGCTTTTTGCGACATGAACCGCAGGGTGTTGCCGGTAATCCCTTTTTCTCACCTGTCGGAGTCGTTTATAGAGTACAATGCTCGCGGAATGTCGAGTATCGCCAAGGAAGTCAACGAAAATCGTCGGGGACGCTGTGTCAGGAAAACCCTGGATAAGCTGATGGTGAACCTTTCGTCGGCAGAAAAGCTCGCTGTCGAGTTTTGCTGCATTGGCGAAATGAGTGCCGCCGAGGCGTGCGTCTTTTGCGGTGTCGATCGTAGCACTCTTGCCAAAAGGAAAACGAAAGCGCTCATGAAGATGCGCGAAAAGAAGGATGTCTATATGGCTTCACTAAAAAACAGCGAAAGTTCTCGTCTGAATTTGGAAGATTTGCTCACGCGGGCAAGCGAAATTTCGTAATTTTAGGGAGTGAAGTTATTTTCTGTATCCGTATTGGTCCTGCTTTTAACGGTGGAGCTGTTCGCGGTCGACCGTTGGGGAGCCTTTTCTGACCCGTTCCCGATAAGGGATGCTCTCCTTTATGGGGAAAGTGGCGTCATGCTCGCGACAGAGGGGGGCGTTCGATTCCGTTCGCTCGATGCAGACTTGGTGTTCCATTCTGAACATGGACTGGAGACTTCTTCTTTTTATGCGCTCGCCATGTCCGATTACGGGGTCTTTGCAGTATCCGAATATGGTATTGTCGCCCAGTTCGAACAAGAAAAACTCTCGTGGCACGTCCAGAATAGATCCTATCTCAATAACAATGTGCGCGTGATTCCGGGGAACGCCAAAATTAGCAGAAACATTTTGGTGATTGCCTTCGAAGATCGTCTTGCCTTTTACGATGTGGCTCAGAGCCGATCGATTCTGACCATAGATAGGCTTGGCTCGTATGAACTGAAGGCGAATCCTATCCGCCAAATTTTGATTCGGGACGATTCCTTGTACGTCAAAACGGACCGTGCGGTCTTTGCTCGCCAGATGTCCTGGGAATCGCTTTCTTCTGATAGGCGACTGAGCGATCCGGGCTCATGGGTCACTTTGCCGAAAGCGCAGCTTGTCGAGGGACTTGAACCCAGGGACAAGTCCACGGTGAAGGTTCATGGCAAGGAACTTAAGAATCCGATGCTTTTTGATGCCGATACAAGTGTCGTGCTATGGAATTTTGAAGGCGGTCCCGGCAATTTTTTGGTAGGTTCGTCGCTGATTGCCTATTGTCCCAAGGGCTCCACAGAAATTGTCGATATGACCGCCTATGCCCCGTTTACAATCGGTTCCACCTACGAAATCGCGACCCTTCCTTCGGGTGATGTGGTGGCAGCCTCTAGCGACGGTATGCTTGCCACGGGTAACATGTCTGGCTGGAACTATCCTATTTATGCCTTCAACGGTTTCGGTTCCTATACATCGGTGCTGAAAATGATGAAGACCCTGTCTGTTTTGCCAAACGGTAATGTGTTCTTCCACGTTTGGGGTATGACTTATCAGATTTATTCGGATGCGATGACTCGTCTGGTATACGGCTATACCCCTTACGACGGCTTGTGCTTTGATAACTTTGAAGAAAATTATCCGGTTTCGGTGGGCTCTGTCCCGGCGCCGGATAACTCTGGATTTTTAGTGGCGACATCTAGCAAAAAAGGTTACAGCATCGTCTACTTTAAAAACGATGGCGAGGTCCATTGCGCAAGTCAGGTGGGCTCCAAGTCCGTTGCAGGAACCATCTATGCGCGACTCGATGAGGACGGCTCCTGGCTGATTTATGTGGCGGCAAGGGACGGCATGGATGTTTCCGATATCGGCGACCTGGATGTATTCCGTTTTCCGGCTCCTAAGTCCAATGGCGGTGAACTTGCAAATGGGAAGCGAACGACATACAAGATTGGTGGTCCGATCCCTGTAGACATGGCTTACGATTCAGTGGCTTCGCGCTTGTGGATGGTTTCTATCTCGAATATTTTCTATGTGGATCAGGAAAACGATACGCTGATTTCACCGAGTTCCATGAACGGCATGCATACGGGTGACTACACTTCCCTGGCGACCGATGTCCATGGTAACCTGTGGGTCGGCACTTCCAGCCAAGGGGTGTATCGGTTGACTTCCAAGAAAGGGTCTCCGGACACGTTGTCGGTACTTCACTTTTCAGAACGAAACGGTCTTTTGAGTAACAATGTACGCGATTTGGCTATTGATCCGGTTCACGGTGTCATCTGGTTCTCGCACACGAACGGTGTCAGCTACTATCAGCGAAACGACTTGAAGGACGCCCGCGCGAATATGACGGACTCGGCTAAAGTGGAAGTCAAGGCGTATCCGGTTCCGTTCCGTCCAAAGCTCCATGCAAGGTTTACGATTGAGGGTGTTACAGAAAGTTCTGTTGTGAGCATTTACAACCGAGGCGGAGCCTTGATTAAGTCGTTCCGCAACGAGGAACTGCTTGGCGGCAAGTTGGAATGGGACGGTCGCGATAAGTCGGGCAGGTGGGTAACGCCGGGTGTGTACTACTATGTCGTCAACGACGGTTCCAAGAATAAAAAGGGAAAATTTATCATCGTTCATTGATGGGTGATGCTTATGAAGAAATTGCTTTTTGCTGTATGCTTTGCGTCTGTTGCGCTTCTGTTGATTTCCTGTGCAGGGGAACGCCAAGGGCTTGTATGCGAAGAAATGGAATACCGGCTGAATACGATGACTTATTCGCCGGACCAGCGCGCCTATATGGAAGAAGAACTGCGCGTCTGCCGCGAGCAGGAAGCCCAGAAGAAGGCTGAAGGGGCTGCGAAGCGGCAGAGCATCTATGACAAGTTTGCTGCATCAGATACGACCCAGTCGAAGCTGACGGATTCGACGAAGGCGGGTGAAGACGGAGAGGTTTCCGTATCCAAGGTTTTGCAGGACTCTTCTAGCGAAAAGACGGTAAGTATCTATGACCGCTACGGTTCCGTTGCCGATACGACCAAGGTGAAACCTGCCGATTCTTCTGCACCGGCTGACACTTCTGCTGCCGATGTGGGTAGCTTCCAGTAAGGCGGTCGCGCATCTATGGCTAAGTTGCAGACGCTTGCGGGGGAGTGGTTCGAACCAGATTTGCCGGGACGCCTCCTTAAAATTGCTGGCGATATCCGCGAAGCGGGTGGTCGCGCCTTTTTGGTGGGCGGCTGGGTCCGCGACGCGCTCCTGGGCAAAACCTGCCGCGACTACGATGTCGAAGTCTACGACATGTCGCAAGATGCGCTGGTGCCGATTCTCTCGAAGTACGGTCGCACTAATTTAGTGGGTAAGGCATTCGGTGTCATCCACCTTGCCATGAAGGGGCTGTCGCTCGATTTCTCCTTTCCCCGCACCGAAAGCAAGGTCGGCTACGGTCACCGAGGCTTCGTGGTTCATACCGACGAAAAGCTCTCCTTTAAAGAAGCTGCTCTCCGCCGCGACTTTACCATCAACGCGATGGGAATGGAACTGCCGGAACTGACGCTTTGCGACCCTTATGGTGGCATCGATGATTTGAAGGCGCATGTGCTGCGCCATGTAGGACCTGCCTTTGCAGAGGACTCGTTGCGAATTTTGCGTGGGGTGCAGTTTGCGAGCCGCTTCGGCTGCACGCTTGCTCCCGGTACTGTTGAGCTTTGTCGCACACTTTCGCTCGATGACCTCTCGGTGGAACGTCTCTTCGAAGAATTCAAGAAGTGGCTTTTAAAGCCGGGTAAACCTTCGCTTGGACTCCGCGCATTTCTAGACATCAAGCTCGATGAGTATTTCCCCGAAATTCATCCGTTCGAAGGCTCCTGGGAAATGCTTGGCGGCATTCTAGACCGCATGGAAGAACTGCGCCGCGGCTTGTCTGCCGAAGGCGTTGAACTCACCGAAGCTCAGTCGATGGAATTTGCCTTTGCCGCGCTCCTCTGCGGAAACCCGTCGACATCGCTCCAGTTCCTGGAACGCATTACCAACGAGACGCACCTCTTGAAGGTCGTGCCGATGCTTCTGGAATCGTTCTGCGGTCTCTCTACGAGTATCGCCGACGACATCCCGTCGCTTCGCCGCCTCGCCGTTAGGCTCGGCGGTCTCAAGCTGCTGTGTCTCCTCGTGAAATGTGCCCCCGGCCAGTACTTCGGCGACACCTCCGACGGTGAAAGCTTCGCCGATAGGCTGTGGCATGTCGCCGTGGAATACAATCTGCTTGAATCAGCCCCGCAGCCCTACCTCACCGGAAAAATGCTCATGGACTTGGGCGTTACGCCGGGGAAGCAGATGGGCGAAATCATCAAGAAAAGTTTCGAACTGCAACTTGACGGCGAAATCAAGAACGCCGACGAAGCCCTCGCTTGGGCGAAAGTCGCTATTTCCACCGGAACATTCCGGTAATTCCTGCGGGCACCGCAAAGACAATCATCGGAACCTGGATGATCTCGGTCGGAATGAAGGCGAGCATCTTGCGCTTGGAATGCAGTTTCCACGAGGCAATCATCAGGAACACAAAGTCCACAACCACTTTCGGCAGAATGCTGAACACGCACCATTGCCACGGACAATCCAAAAAGAGGACGCACCACGGGCTAATGAACATCCAGATGTAGTAGGTGTAAATCAGCGTGAGCATCAAGATGTACGCCTTGCTTTCGTAGTTGGTGCCGTTGCTGCTCCAGCGGGCGCGCTGGTTAAAAAGTTGCTTCCAGGTGTGCACTGGGGCGGTCTCGATGACGGCGTCCTTGTCCAGATTGTAGCAGACCTTGGTTCCCGGGATTTTCATCATCTTGTGGATGAGCATGTCGTCGTCGCCACTTGAAAGGTTTATCAGGTCGCCGAAACCGCCTACCGCAAAGAACAGGTCCTTCTTGTAGGCAAGGCAGGCTGCGCTTGCCACGATGGGGTGTCCCCAGCTGAAGCCCGCTGCTTCCATAGCGGTGTAACCCAAAGTCTCGAGTTTCTGGTATAGGTGCGGCATCGTACGGCTGCCGTTGTTCTGCTTGGGGCCTTGTACAATGCAAATGCCGTCGTTAAAGCGTCCCGCCATGGCGGTAATCCAGCTCTTGCGCGGAATGCAGTCGGCGTCCATCGTTAAAAGCACTTCGTACTTTGCAATCTTGAAGGCGCTTTCGAGGGCGCGCTTCTTGGGGCTTGCAATCTGCGGCAGGTCGGGCGAGAGGCTGAGTACCCTGAACTTCGGGTGCGTTGCCGCAAACTTTTCGAGGATTTCCTTGGTCGAATCAGTGGAACGGTCGTCGACGCAAATGACTTCCCATTCGCCTACGTAATCCTGTTCGGCGAGAGCCTCCAAGGTGCGCTGGGCGAATTCCTCTTCGTTTCGCATCGGGACCACCACGCTGACACTCGGAGTGGCTTTAGGTCCCCTGTAACGGTGCGTGCGGATAACTCCTATTATGAAGAATAGGAACAGAAGCACATAAAGTGCGGTCAGGCATATGATGATGATGCCGCCCATGTCTGCAAATGTAGAAAAAACTATCTTTTGGACCATGATTCATCCTTCCGCTTATGTCCACCCGCAAGCCAAAGTCCACGAGACAGCCGTTGTCGGCCCGTGGTGTCTTGTCGATGCCGGAGCTGAAATTGCCGAAGGAGTCGTTTTGGAGTCCCGTGTGCATGTGTATGGTGGGGTCTCTGTCGGAAAGAATACGCATGTCTATGACGGTGCTATCCTCGGTGGCCCTCCGCAGGACTTGAAGTACGCGGGCGAACCTACCCGTCTTGAAATTGGCGAAAATTGCACTATCCGCGAATATTGCACGCTTAACCGTGGCACAGTCCAGGGGGGCGGCTGCACACGCGTTGCAAACAAAGTATTAGTCATGGCATATTCGCACATCGCCCACGATTGCGACATCAGGGAAGGTGCCGTCATCGCGAACAGCTGCCAGCTTGGCGGCCATGTGCGCATCGGTGAGTACGCGACTATCGGCGGCGTTACCGCCATCCAGCAGCGAAATCAGGTGGGCGCCTATGCCTTTGTCGGCGGAACCCACAAGGTGGACCGCGATGTGCCTCCATGCACCAAGGCGTCCGGCAATCCCATTCGCTACGGGGCGCTGAATTTGCACGCACTCAGGCTCCATCCCGAAAAATTCCCCGAGGAGCGCGTCAAGGCGCTTTCCCGCGCTTACCGTGAGCTTTACCGCGGCGTGCGTCCTGTCGCCGAAATCATCGAAGAACTGAAAAACGGTCCGGAGCCTCTTTTCCGCGAATTTTTCGATGAGCATTGGGGCGGCACCCTAGTACGTCCCTAGATTTCAAAAGTAAACTTTTGTAAATCAAATCGTCGGGATTCCGGGGTGATTTATATCACTGGGAACACTTTGAAAACGGAAAATAGGCGGTTGTTTACGGTAAGAAACAGAGTTTTTACAAAAAACGCCTTCTAATTATAGAATAAGTGATTATTTTTACTATGCAAGTTTTTTTAAGAGGTTTTTTATGTCCATAGCAAAGAAAATGACCGGGGTTCTCCTGGCGGCATCCTTGTGCTCGTTCGCGGGTCCGGTTAGCCACTTTGGCAAGTTGGTTGCTTGCGGATCTGACATCTGTGGTGAAAAAACGGGTACTTCTACGCCCATTCAGCTCAAGGGACCCAGCCTTTTCTGGTCCACGGGTAGTCCTGCAGCCCTTTTTAACCCGATTACGGTAGATTGGTTTACCGCTAATTTCAATATTGGCGTTATCCGCGCGCCTATGGCCATTAAGTATTACGATGCAAACTGCTCCGACCCCCTCGCCAAGGAAGGCTTGACAAGCTATGGCTACCTCTCGGGCGGCAAGGGCGACAAGGAAAACACCAAGGCCTTGATTAAAAGTATCGTTGATGCGGCTATCGCGAACGATATCTACGTGATTGTGGACTGGCATTCTCATTGTGCCGAAAAGGAAACAAGCGAAGCGGCAAACTTCTTCAAGGAAATGGCCACCGAATACAAGGATGTCCCGAACCTGATTTGGGAAATCTACAACGAACCGGTGGGAGCCTCTGCCAGTACGATTAACGACTATGCCAAGACGGTGACCGCCGCTATCCGTGGTACCGGTAACGAAAACTTGGTCATTGTCGGTACTAACTTCTATTCCTCCAAGCCCAATGAACAGGCTTCTCAGGGCTTGCACAATACCTACAAGAATGTGGGTTACTCCTTGCATTTCTATGCGGCTGCAAACCATAATAGCTATCAGAGCAACAAGGCTTCTGGCGCACCGACATTTGTTACCGAATGGGGCGCTACGGGTGCTGATGGTGATGGTGGCGTTAGCGATGCTTCTGGTTGGCGTTCCTGGATGGACCAGAATAAGGTCAGTGGCTGTATGTGGTTTGCCGGTCCGGACAAGCAGTCTTCTGCCATGTTCCCCGAAGGTGCCAGCACGGCCAATTTGGATTCCTATTTGGATCGATTCTCTGGCACTAGCACGTCTGCTGGCGTATTCAAAGCATTCATGTCCACCAATAGCTGGACTTCTTTCGTGCCGTCTTCCCATCCGATGGGCAAGACCATTACGGCATCCATTAAAGAAGGTGCTTCCAAGACGTTCTCCTCTACCGATTTGGGCATTCGCGGAACCATTTCCGAAGCTACCGTTGCTGTGGGAACTGTGACCAAGACGGACAATTCCATCACGTTCCAGAGCCCCGAATACGGTTCTCCTGAAAAAATTGCAATTAGCTATAGCGTGACCTCGGGCGATGTTACTACCAAGGAACGCATTGTTGTGACGATTACGGATCGCAAGCCGATTCTCAAGGATACCACAATTGCTGTTAGCTACAAGAATACGACTAGGCTTACGCTGGCAAAGCTTGGCGCCAGCAACCCGCTTACCAAGGGTAGCGTCTCGGGTCTTTCGCTGGTTTCTGCTCAGGTGTCGGGCGGCACGGCAGCCACAAGTGGTGATACTGTCGTATTTACCCCTGCTGGTCAGGGTCCGGTGGAATTGACCTATTCCGTCAAGAACTCCAATGGTACTGCGACAGGCAAGGTGACGCTTTTGTGCCAGAACATGGTCCCGACGATTTATGCAAAGGCCAATATGGGTAGCAAACCCAATACCGCTCCTGTCGAAATTACGCTCGTGACGATGCGTGCAAACGATGCCGATGGTGACGAAGTTCGCTTCAGGGTTGGTTATCTGGATCCCAACTTTACGGGTACCTTGACCATGAACGAAGACAGCACCAAGCTCATTTACACCCCCGATGGCGCCCATACGGGTAGCGTGACCATCCTGTCTGTCTTGACCGATGGCATCGCCGATTCCAAGATTGGTACGGCCGTGTTTACCTTGACGGGTAGTGGAACTGCAATTAATGTTACTGCTCCGACGACCATTCCGAACTATGAACCGATTACGGCAATTAGACAGCTGGTTGCTCCGGTGACTATATCTAGCATCAAGGTCACCCGTGGCGATATTTACCTGGGTCTTGTCCAGTCGGGTCGCGTCATGGTTGACATTTACAGTGTCAAGGGCAAGCGCATCATGAACCTTGTGAACCAGGATCTTTCCGCTGGAATGCATTCGATTGGTTGGAACGCCTCGAGTATCCCGGCAGGCACTTACATCGTGCGTATGCGTCAGGGTTCGACCGTTAAGACTCAGTGGTTTGTGAACCGCTAGTCGGTATTCCCTAGGAATTCAGATGAAACCCGCACAACTGTGCGGGTTTCTCTGTTTATATAGCGCCTCCCTAGCAAAAAAGAGAACCCAGACCGGGTTCTCTTTCGTATATCGTGTTGCTGAATTTTATTTCAGGAGGGCGTTCAGGGTTTCCAAATCCGACCAGTCGTTTGTTTCGTCCTTGTCGAAAATTTCGTAGCCACCAACTCTCGTGAATCCCCAGTAGTTCCAGCTTACGCCGTATTGCCTGGCAAGCTTTACGAACTGCGTGACCCATAAGACTCTCGATTTTTTTCCGCCGCATTCTGTTGCGCCGAATTCGCCGATGTTGATAGGGAGTCCGCCCGGATAGAGTTCGTCGGCAAGGTTACGCATCTTTGCAAAGTCGTCCGACATCT
Organism: Fibrobacter sp.; assembly: GCA_017526585.1. GTDB lineage: Bacteria > Fibrobacterota > Fibrobacteria > Fibrobacterales > Fibrobacteraceae > Fibrobacter. The sequence continues at coordinate 44,214 of JAFXRC010000044.1, forward strand.
TGGTGACTTCACTAGTAGTTGCTTCCCATGTCGTAATCTTTTCGGGGCACTGGTAGTTTTCACCTTGAAGGGCGTATTCTGCCGGCACATAGTAGTGCGGCGTAAAGATGATATTTCCGTCAGCGGGGAGCTGCAGCCTGCGGATGCCTGTATAGGCGTTGTAGTCGTTGCTGCCGAACATGACGGTCCTTCCGGGGTTCAGCTGTCTAATAATCGGGAACACGGTCGCGATCATCTTGTTATGGGCCTCGGCCGTGACGCCTTCTCTCGGTTCGTTGAACAGTTCGAATACCAGCCACTGGTCGCTTACATCGGCAAAGTAGGTGGCAATCTGCTGCCAGATGCCGGCGACGCGCGCAATGTGTGCGTCCTGGTTTGCGGCGTCCGTGTCCGTCAAGAAGGACTGATGGTGGTGCATGTTGATGATTGCCACGAGCCCTGCGGCATTTATCCAGCCCACGACTTCCTTGACGCGTGCAAGGTATTCGGGCGTAATGGTGTAGGGCGCTTCGTTTCCTGCTTCCAGGTCCCAGCGGACCGGGAGTCGGATGGAGTTGAATCCGGCGGCGGCAATGGCCTGCACTTGGCTTTGTTCCACAGGACCTGCGCCCCAGCAGGATTCGCAAGTGGCATCGAAGGTGTTGCCCATGTTGATGCCCTTGCCGATTCGGGCGTTCATGGCCTTGCCCAGGGTATAGTCGATAGCCTGCTTCTGTGGTGTTTCAGGAACGCTGGAACTCGTGTCGCCCGGAGTGACGGCAGGGTCGTCTTTCTGCGCAGCGGTCAGGTTGCCTTCGCCGTCAGAGCCGCCGCAGGCGCTCAGCGAAAACGCGAGCGCCGCCATTATGATAAAAGGTGTTTTCTTGATATTCATATTGTTAATCTAAATTTATTTTTTTTCGAAGGGTTCATTCGTCTGTTTTTTGTGGTTTACCCGTGTAAACGCAAATGTGCCGTACGATGGAAATTTATCTCTCTGAAAAATCTATACTTACCGTGGCTAAAAGTGCGAAAATGAAGCTTATAAACATAATTTAACACTACTTTACAGGAAAATAAGTTAAATTTCCGCATGATTGGAGATTTTCTATGCGAATACCATCTTTTGCTATCGCTGCAGTTCTGGCGTCTGTGTCCATTGCTTCGGCTAGTTTTAGTGATTACCGCGACCGTGATGCGTTGCGTTTTACTCCCAAGGAACCTAAGCCGTTCCAGCAGAATAAGGATGTTGCCTCGATTGTGATGCGCGAAGGCATTCCTCGCGGTGGTGGATACACCTACCAGTACCCGCGTGAAAACCCTGAACCGTTTATGACCGATGCAGCCGGCGCCATGGAAGGCGATCTGGCGATGCAGGTCGAACTTATTGCCAGTGACTATTCCGGTGTGGCTATCTGTATTGCGGGTTCTGTCGACCTGACCCCGTATTTTGAAGATGGCGCCCTGGAATTCTGGATCAAGGGTGCCGAAGGTGGTGAAAACGCCTTGTTCGTGCTTTTGGACGACGGCGTTAAGAGTAACGGCGAATCCCTCCAGGTGAAGCTCCGTTCTAAGAGCTTTGGCGATATTACCAAGGAATGGAAACACTTCAGCATCCCCCTTAAGACCTTCGGTTCGACCGGTGTGTACTGGGATGCCAAGAACACCCGCGAAGTCATGCTTCCGTTCAGCTGGGCAAACTTCAAGGGTTTCCGTATCGAAGTCCGTAAAGACGAAAATACCGCGTTTAAGGTCTGGCTGGACGACATCGTTATCAAGAAGACGATGCCCGAATACATGGGTCCGGCTAACTATCCGTTCCGCAACGAGTTTTAATGAGGATTTTCATGCATAAAAGAATAAGCTACTTGGCTTTGGGCTTATTGGTCGCTGCTTCATGGGCTGTCGAAACTCCCGAAGAACAACTGGAACGTGTGGATGCCCGCATGGATTCCCTGGCGGAATATGCCGCCTCTACCGTTGTCGGTAAGGATGACCGTCCGGTTGCCATTTCTGGCGACATGACCATTCGTCTCAAGCATTTTGACTATTACGAAGCATCCGACTTGCAGATGGACGATAAGCAACGTACGCTTATCCAGTCTGCGTTGAATGTGGGTATCGTCGTTTCCCCGTCCTCTTTCTTGACGGTGTTCTCCAACCTCTACCTGCCGTTCGACTTCTCCGGCTATTTCTTGAATAGCAACGCGACTGCTCCGAACTCCGGTGAATTCAACCACGCGCAGCGTGTCCCGTTTGACCACTGGACCGACTACTACGGTGTTGCCACCAACGAAAACATGCAGGCTGGTGTCGATGTCCGTGCCGGTAGTTTCGGTGCAACCCTTATGGCAGGTGGTGTTATCTGGGCGAACAGTAGCCCCCTTACCATGTGGGAACGCGAAACCATGGCTCGCTTCGCTTCGCAGTACGAAACCTTCGAAGACGAAAAGGTCGTGAGTACCTATTATAAGGAAAAGAACTTCCACCCGGTCAAGGAAGGTGGTCGTGCTTTCTGGACCAACCGTTCCTTCGGTGGTATCTTCCTCGATGTGCACACCTTGCCGTACAACATGAAGGCTCAGTTCATGCTGTCCCAGCCGATGGATGCCGACATCGCTACTCGCGACGGTACCAGAATGCTGGGTGGTCAGCCGGGCGAACTCGAAATGGTCGGTACCTATGACTTTGACGGTATGGTCTACCATGGTCGTTTCGCCAAGGAAAAGATTCAGATCGCCGGTGCCGACATGACGGTCGGTGCGAACTACATGGGTGTTGACTTCGAAAACACCGCCATTTACGAACCGGAATACTCCTTCAAGGATGCCGACGGAAACGCCTTCATTGTCGACAACCATGTTGCCTCTATCGATATCAAGGGTAACCTCACTCCCAAGTTCTACTTGATGTTGGATGCTGCCTTGAGCTGGGATGACTCCACGAAGTTCAAGCAGATTGAAAGTGAAGAAATTTACGCCAAGAACGAAAAGGAATTCTACGCTAGCGAAAATTCTTCTCCGGCGTTCGGTCTCTATATCAAGGCTCAGGACAAACACTGGGAACCGATTACGGTTGAAGCGGTTTACCTGTCTCCGGACTTCTATTCTCCCTTCGGCATGACGGATCCGTCTCGCTACCGCACCTGGCGCCAGGACAAGTTCTATGTGGGTGCAGGTACCTTCCGCTATGGTCCGAACATGGTCGGTGCCAATGTCAAGGTGGAACCGCAGATCGAACTCGGTCGCTTTGACGTGCAGTACGGCATTCATCGCCAGATTGAAAAGGGCGACGACATGATCGACTTCAAGTACAACCTGAACGGTCGTGCCATGTGGGAATCCTCCAATTCCTGGACCAAGTTCAAGACCCTCTATACGGCTGACTCCGGTAATGCTCGTGACGGTGCTCGTAATGTGGCTCGTGTGGGTGCTAAGTCCACCAACAAGCTCAACAACCTCGAAGGCGGTCTCCGTGGCGGTACCTGGGAACTCTGGGAAGGCTTCGTTCCTTACACCTCCGCCGAAGAAGCTGCCGCCGAAGAGCCTCCGCAGCATGTCAAGTGGAACGCCAGCTTGGTTATCGATGCCGGTTACGAAGTGGGTCACTTCTTCGGAATTCAGCGCAATATCATGATGTCCGTCTATACGGCCCTGTCCGGTGTGTCGACTTCGTTCTCTCCGCTTGCCTATAGCGCAAACCAGAAGGACATGCTCGCTTGGGACTGGTTCGTTCAGTCTGAACCGGCTGTGGCGATTACTCCCACGATTCATGGCTTGCTGATTTTGGGTCTCGAAAAAATTTGTGCTCCGAATGCCTATGTAATTCGTAAGCTTGAATCCAACTTGCCTAAGCAGGGCTCGGCTTACACGGCTGCTTATAAGAACGGTGTCTTCGTTTACGAAGAAGCCCCGATTAACATTACACAGACAGCTCTTGGTTTCGGTCTCGACTGGGACTTCACTCCCCGCGCAGGCCTGCATTTCCGCTACAAGTGGATGACCAATACCGACGAGTTCCTCCCGGAAAACGATTGGAAGGGTCATTACTACGCTGTTGAAACAAAGATGTGGTTCTAGTAGAGGTTAAGTATGTTACAAAGACTCATTTTTGGTTTGCTCTCTGTTTCCGCAATCGCTTCTGCTACCGCAATTGCCGACAATCAGGCTAAGATAGATAGTACCGTAGATGCCATCGAGTCCCGCAAGGGTGTCGATATCGGCGGTACGGTCCGTGCCGTCTACAACAAGTCCAATGTGGAATCCGATCAGGATGTGAACGGCTTTAACACGCTTCCGGACCGCGAAATGGCTGAATTTGTCCAGTTGGATTTGGACATGCACTTCCGTCCGTGGGATTTTGTGGGTGCAAACATCGTGCTTCGCCTGGGTGCAGGCATGCAGGATTACTTTGCCAACTCCGCCACCATGGTGAATGTCCCCTGGATTAATCTCGAAGGCAACATCGGCAAGAATTTCCACTGGACCGCGGGTGATTTCCGTCAGCAGTATTCTCCGTTGACCGTGTACATGCCCGGCGTGGATATCATGTACGAACCCATGATTTTTGCCCGTAACCGTGAAATGGCGCAGAAGGAAGCCTTTGTCGAAGGCAACCAGCGCAATATGCAAGGTCTCAACCTCCAGTTCCGTGCGGACATGGGACCGACCTTGGGTGAACTTCGTGCTGAAGGTTTCTTTGCCCGCCTCCGTCGCGCCGAGCGTCTCGATACGACCGGTGCCGAGGGCAACCTCCTCCCTGGTGAAGACATCTGGGGCGCCTCTCAGGCTGGAACCTTTGACAAGTACGCCCTCGCCGCGAACTTGGAACTGTATCCGCTGAACAAGAACTTGATGGTTGGCGTGACCTTCTTGGATGTTTGGGATGACGAAGACTCCAAGTCATACACTTACTACAAGAACGATTTCTATATCGCGAACGACGGTACTGATCCTCAATACAACTACATCAGGAAACCGGTGAACTTTAACGATTCCCTGCCTCAGTCCACTCAGGTGATTGCGGGTCGTATTGGTGCCGATGTTGCCGGTATTATGGGCAACAAGAACCTTATCGCAGACCTGACCGGTGAAGTTGCCTACTCGATGGACAAAATTTATACCGAGGCTTCGTCAGTTTCCGTCGGCATGGTGGAACAGTACGATGAATACGGTGCGGTCATTCTCGATGCCGAAGGGAATCCCTCTATGGTCGAAGGTCCTATTGTTCTTAGGGATGAGACCGGACACATCTATGATTCGCTCCGTGTCATTACCGCCGAAGACGAAATCGAAAAGGGACTTGCCATTAACGCGAACCTGAATGTCGGTTACAAGACGGACCGCTGGATGGCGAAGGTCTCCGTGGATTACATCCGCAACGACTCTAGCTGGTACAACTCCTTGGCTCAGTCTCCGTCCTTCATCGCGTCCCGTGTCATGAACTCCGACAAGGATGGTAACCTGACCAAGTATGGTCCCTATTCTCCGCTCTACTCTACTTTTGACGCACTTTACTTCTTTACTCCGAAACATGCTCCTATATCGCAGTATATGACCAATGACGACAAGGGCATGCAAGAAGGTCAGACCAAGAGCTACAATATCGCTCCGTACTCCAAGACTTCTTACACCACGGCGACCTACACCCGTAAGGAACTCGCCTTGATCGACGAACTGTCCGACGCCAACATTCAGATGGCCTTGCCCAACGGACTTGCAACGACGAACCGTACCGGTGTCCGCGCAAACCTGGTGGCAGGTTACGGCAAGGACAACATGGTCGAAGTCCAGGGCTTGTTCACCAAGATGGATCAGGTGGCAGGTATGGGCGGTCTTGACGCTGCCTCTTATACGGAATTTGGCGGTGGTGCCAAGGTGGATGTCTTGGCCCTGCTCGGGTTCAGCCTGCCGCTGGAATTGAGCGGTAGCTACAAGCATGCCGAACGTTCGATTTCTAGTGCGGAATTCAAGACGGACTTCATCAATGCCGGTATTTATGCCCGCTACTGGAAGCGTCTCGGTGTTTCCGCCGGCTTCCAGATGATCAATGCGGAATTGAATGCTGCCGGCGCTACGCTGCAGCAGCTTTCGATGAGCAACTTGAAGGTCGAAATGGCTCCGATTATGAAGGGTAAGCAGATGCAGTGGATGGTCGGTCTTGACTACACGCTTGCTCCGCATGCCTGGTTGGCTATTAACTACGGACAGGCTACAGTCAAGAACACCTACTCGGTCGTGGGCTTGGAAGGCTCCTTGCTTGGTGGCGAGTACAGCGTGAGCGACAACAGCTTTGTGCCGGCAACAGAGACGAATCTTCCTGACTATGTCGCCATCGAGAACCGCGAATCTCAGGCGACCGAACTTGATCACGAATTCACCCGTAGCATCCTTCAGGCTACAATCAACGTAGAGTTCTAAGGGAGGCAAACAATGTATAAAGATTTTAAGCTTATGGGTTATAAATCGGTCCTCCTTTCTTCCTTGCTTATTGCTTCTGCTGCGTTCGCTCAGGAAGAAGCAAAGGATACCACTTCTGTCGAAGGTCGCCAGCTGAGCCTGCTCGAAAAGCTGACGAATTACGAAGCTAACGCACTCGGCTTTGCCATCAACGGTAACGCCAAGGCGGGCTACCTGCACTCGACAATTTCTTCTGACGACCTGACTAAGGATTCTCAGCTGGACGAAGCCTCGGCCTACACCCGCATGAACATGGTGTTCTCCGTTCGTCCGAGTTCCGAAAGTGTCGCGAAGTTCAATCTGCGCTTCCACAAGGACTGGCAGAACGCTCACCGCGAAGGCAACAATTCTCCCATTACGACTTGGTGGTCTTATGACGGCTATGGCGTCAATAAGCACATGAAGTTCAACTTGGGGCACATGCGCGTGGGTTATACCCCGTTGACCGTGTACCAGCCGATGCCGGACTTGATTTTCGAACCGACTATCCTTGCTGAACATCGTGCCGAAGTCATGGCTGACAAGAATCTGGACGGCTCGAACGACCGCTTGATGCAGGGTGCCAATGTCGAGGTGACTACCGGAAAGGTTGGTGCCGTGGATGACTTGAAGTTCCATGGTACCTTGGCTAGAATCCGCAACGTGGGCAAGAAGAACGACCAGGTGTTCTTTGACTTCGACAAATCTGATCGCTATATGACGGCCATTGCCGGAGGTGTCGACTTTAAGGGCGTCACACTGGGTGTGAACGAGGTCTATACATTCGACCGCGTTCGTAGTTCCCGTGCGACAAACCTGTACGCCTTGATCGATACGCTTTACTACGATCTTAATAATGTGCTCAGCTTCGAACTCGGTTTCGATTCCAAGCGCCTGATGCCTACCAGCGCATTCCATTTCGGTGCCGATGTGGAATACGCCCTGTCTTACTGGAGCTACTACCAGGACGCTTATGAGACTGTCGAAATTACGAAGATGGTTGTCGATACCGCTGGGGTCGTAAATCCCGATGGTTCGGTCTCTACGGACCGTGGCTACTTCAGCTACAAGACCTCGACCGAATTAGAGGCTAACATGACCCAGATTGCTTCCGCTCATAACAAGGGTGCCCTGAGGGTGAACCTTTATGGCGACGCCTCCATTGGCGCCATCGATTTCGATGCCCAGGCGAATGTGGTCAAGGTTGACAAGGATTTCCAGGCTGAACTCGCCATGACGCCTGCCGTGCTGTCGAACATCCCGGTGCTCAATAGCGATGCAACCTTCTCTACCTCCATGGAAGACCAACTCTTGTCTGGTGTCCGTTCGGGTTCTCTCGAAAACCTCTACTTCTCCATGTACGAATCGGTTCCGCTGAATTCCTCGAATATGATGCTTAAGGATCCGACTGCGTATGAATCTGAATACTATCGACTCTTCAACAACTTCAAGTACGCCCAGTACTATCGCAACGGTTACAACAATGTGACATTGAAGCGTACCGACCTGCTCGCTACGACGACGGTGCTTGATCCGTCGACGAATATCGCGATGCCTTACGGCTATGCTACTCCGAACCGTACCGGTGGCGATATCAACCTGAACGGCAAGTGGAATGACGCCGTCGCCGTTCGCGCGGTCTTCGGTCTTTACATGGCTGACTCGGTCAATCTTCTTGAAAATCCCTACGACTTCGGCACCGGTACGCAGTATATGCGCTTAGGTGGCGGTCTCAAGGTCGATGTGGCCCGCCTTGCCAATCTGCCCAAGGATTTTGGTGTCAAGCTGGGCGGTTCCTTCGAGATGGCTAAGGAAACGGATGGTCTGGAACGTTCTAGCTCCCGTATCATGGGCGGCTTTGACCTTTCCTGGAAGCAGGCGGCGTTACTCGCCGGATTCCAGATGCTGACCCTTGATTTCGGCGTGCCTTACATGGGCATTCTGGACAACTCCTCCGAAATGTTGCTCCTGACGGGAGTTCGCTACAAGCTGGGTGCCGGTGCATACGCTACCGTGCAATACGGAATTTTGACGAACTCCATCGACTACAAGAGCATGGATATGGCGACCGGTGCGGTTGGCTCGGCAACGCTCGATATTTCCAAGAATGTTATCATGGCTGACGTGACGGTCAACTTCTAAGGGGAATTTGAATATGAATAAGAAAGTAAAATTCGCACTGGTCGGCGCGGCATTGGTATTTGGCGCATGCGCTGACTATTCGGTTGACTCTGAAGATGTGATGATCAAGACTTCTAATGCGGGTAATGGTGTCCATGACATCGCATATTATGCTATACCCGAGGATTATGACCTTGACACCTACCTCGCCCTGAATCCCGATGTCAAGTATTTCCAGATTATCGACAGGCTCCGTAATGTGGACAACAAGCCTCGTCTGGATTCGATGAAGAATAACGATACCAAGGCTGATGCTACGGCGCTTTACGATGCCGACAACGATGCTTTCATGGCCGACGAAGCCTTGGTCAAGCAGGCGTTCCTGATGTCCGGATATCCGGAATCCATGTGGCAAGATGCCGCCTCGCTCAACAAGGAGCAGAAGCTGATTGTGCTTCGCTTCAACAAGCAGCAGATTGGCGGTGCTCCCAATACTGCCGAAGACATGGATTATCTCAAGAACTTCCAGTACGATCAGGAACTCTACGAAATGCATTATGCCGCATTTGGAGTTCTCGACGGTCGTGCCTATCGTGCTTGCAAAACGGCTGACATCACAATTCCGGCTGGCAATTCCCAGGCGGGCAAGACGGTCGTTTCTAAGGGTGCATCCATCGATCCCGTGCTCGCAAAAATTGTGAACCTGGCCGATACCTTGGGTGCAAAGCCGTTCATCAGGGACTACAGCTCCTATTACTTCTGCAAGAACGATGCGGATGGTCTTGTCTATCCGATTTGGAACGATGAAGGCGGCGAACGCCTTGTCCGCATCCGCGAAGTTTATGACAGCCTCCTGGTGGCGAATCCGCCTGCCCCCGAAGAGACCGAACCGGCTGCCGAGAAGGAAACTTCTTCTGAAGAAAAGGAATCTACCGCCGAGTCCTCTTCCGAGACCACGGAAGAACAGCCCGCAGAAGAGTCTACAACGGAAGAGACTTCAACCGAAGAGTCTGGTACAGAAGAATCTGGTGCCGAAGAATCTGCCTCGGAGGAATCGACTGCAGAGGAACCGGCTGAATCCGGCGAAGGATCTGCTGAAGAATCCGGTGAAACTCCTGAAACTTAAGAAAGGGTGACGATATGTTTAAGAAATTTATTGCAACATTAGGATGCTCCGCTGCGCTGCTTTTTGCGGCTGAATTTCAGGTAGGAACATATTTCCCGAACTGGCTCCAGTACTCCCAGTTCACTCCCGAAGATGTCCGTTACGAATTCTTGACGAACATTCACTACGGCTATTTCATTCCTAGCGAAGACGGTTCCAGCATTACCAACTCGGACGAAAACGACACCCCCAACTTCGAAAAGCTCGCAAGCCTTTCCAAAGAAAAGAAGGTGGACCTTACGGTAAATGTGGGCGGAGTCGGTAACGAAGAGGTCATGAAGGCTGTCGCTTCTAGCGAAGAAGCTCGTGCCGCCCTCGCCGAAGCAGCCAAGTCCCTGGTGGACCAGTATGGTCTTGCCGGTATCGAACTCGACTGGATCCCTGCCGAAGAGGAAGAATACGCCTCTTGGGGTGCCCTGGTGGCTGCCCTTGCCGATGCGGGTGTTTCTGTTTCTGCCACGGTGGCGGGTTCTTCGGATGCCGCTAAGCTTTATCCGGCCGAGGCGCTTTCCAAGCTTACCGCTGCGATGGTCATGCTGACCGACCAGATGAGCGAAGAGGAGTCCAGCGTCAAGCCCAATTCCGACTTCTCCTATGCCCAGGAAGTCCTGAAGGCATACTCCGATGCGGGAATTTCCTCTGAAAAGGTGATTCCGGTGGTTCCCATGTACGGAAAGACGTTCCTGGGTGCTACGGGTCTCGGTTCTAGCCATCAGGGCTCCGGAAGCGGTAACGAAGGTTACCTAACCTATAAAGAATTGATGAACGTGTTCGATACTCCTGACTACCAGGTCACGTTCGACGAGGCGACTCAGAGCGAGGTGGCGGTGAGCTCCTCCGAAACGATCGTCTTCAATGGAATTCCTTCAATGAAATCCCTGGCGACTTTTGTCAAGGATAACGGATTTGGCGGAATGGCGCTCTACGATATTTCGGGTGACCACAATGCCCCGATTGTCTCCCTATTGGTGACTGTTGGGCAGGTTTTGAGACCCGAAATCAAGTACAACGCTAAGAAAAAGTGATTTTGCCCACAAATAATCCTGTAAAGTTTTTTTTGCGAGACAAAGTTCATTTTTTGTGTTATATTATAACCACATAAACAATAAACCCTAACAAAGAGAGAGAATTATGAAAAATCTTGCAATTTTCGGCCTCGCAGCCGCTAGTGCATCTCTGGCCGCAGGTTCCCTGTGGAACATGGATGTCGATGCATACCAGGTCCAGGTCCCGGAAGCGGTTGCCTGCGACAAGACTGGTGAAGACTATGGTAAAGAATGCTACCAGACCACTGGTGGTTGGTGGTTCGCCTATGTCGGTGACGAAAACAAGGGTCAGAAAATGTCCTTTGACCCGATCACCACGAACGACGACGGTACCTACAAGCTCATCACGACCGACGAAACTGATGGTTCCATCATTGATGGCGGTAACCTCATTGCAGGTACCGGCCTTCAGGTGACGATGTCTGCCGCTGGTGGTGCTTCTGCTGACCCGGCTATCGCTGGTATCGGCTTCAACTGGACCAAGGCGGAAGACCCGATTGATATTTCTGCTCATCCGGGCTACTGCATTGTGTACGCTTGGACTGGCTCTCAGGCTCTCCAGATGGAACTTGGCTGGAAGGAAGACAAGGATGCAGGTGGATACGGTTACGATACCTGGTATGCCAAGCTTCCTGCTCAGGATGCCTTGACCAAGCTCGAGCTCCCGTGGTCTGCCTTCACCCAGGACAAGTGGGATAAGCCGCCTCAGCCGATCACCACGGCTCAGACTGAAGCTGTTTCTCTGAAGATTCGTCTGAAGAACTCTGCTGCTCCGGAAATCAAGGGTACCCTCACCATCAGCGAACTCGGCTGGACCGGTGAATGCGGCGAAGGTGGTGGCTCTATCGGCGCTATCGGTAGCATCGCTCAGGCTTCTTCTGCCAAGGCTATCCTCTCTGGTCGTACCCTCTCCTTCTCTGGCGTGAAGGGTGCAGCCAAGGCTGAAATTCTGAACCTCCAGGGTCAGGTTGTTCTGAAGGGTTCCGCCGCTTCTGCCATGAACCTCGCTAGCCTCGACGCTGGTGTGTACATGGTCCGCGTTGCCGGTGCAAACCTCACTCAGAAGATCCTCCTCAAGTAATTCTTACTTGAAGTAGAATTTTAGGACCTCGTCCATTCGGACGGGGTTCTTTTTTTTGTGACATAAAGTTCCGTGGGGTAGAAATCAGTGTGCGATTCTTCACATCGGTTCCATCTGTATACATGCAAACGCGTTTTTACTTTATTTTCCCGCCATTTTTAATTAAATTATAGATTGAGTGTTTTGACCATTTTTTCGAGGCTATTTATGAAAAAATATCTTCTGTCGGTATTGGGTGTTACTATGGCTACTTTGATGGCCTGTTCCGACGATTCCTCTTCTTCGCCGTCTGGTGCAGATGATACGGTTATCGGCTCCAGTGATTCCGTTGACCCTACCAATCCTGCAACATTGAGCAGCGCAAGCGCCATTCCGGACCCGGGTAACGGAGGTGAGAATGGTGGCGAAAATGGTGGCAGTACGACCCCGGTTGTAGATCCAGGCGCCACGACCTACTATGCCGTATTCCCGACAGCGAACCAGCTTGCTGTGCAGGAGATGTACAACAACTGGATTGCCAAGTTTTATGTGACCTATGAAGAAGAAGTTACTGCCCCTGTTTACCTGGGAACAGTGATGGTGCCTAAGCTGGAAGGTTCTGCTCGAATCAAGTTTGATGCCCCGCTCAATACGGTGTCCGAAGGTATCGGCTATGGTTTGCTGATTACCTACTTCATGAAGGACTGGGAAAGGTTTGACAAGCTGTTCAAGTATTATAGGGCTTATCCGGTAAGCGCAGAGGCCGGTCTCTACTTTATGAAGTGGAAGGTCATTGGTGACGAAATGAACGGGGGCTTCTCTGCTGATGCAACGGGTGGCTCTGCTACGGATGCCGACCTGGATGTGATGACGGCCTTGTTCCTTGCCTATGCTGAAACTGGAAACGCCGAATACCTGACTTATGCAAAGGGTATTGCCGGCGCCATTTACAGTACCGAAGTCAACCCGACCACGCACTTGTTCATGCCGGGTAACGATGGCAAGCACATGAACGACGGCTATGTCTATAATACCAGCTACTTCTCGCTGGTGGGTCTTCGTCTCGCTATCAAGTACGATACGGAACGCAGCGCCGCCTGGCAGCAGGTCCTTGACGCGACTTACGATTACATGACCAAGGTCCAGGCGGCCGGCAACGGTCTTTGGCCGGACTGGAGCAACGCCGAAGGCACTCCGACGGACCCGGAAAATGGTTCTTCGACTGGCAAGCTTTGCAATTTCTTTGGTCTTGAAGGCGTCCGTATTCCGCTTCGCGTAATGTGGGACTACAACTGGTACGGTGACGATCGTGCAAAGACCCTTGCCGAAACGGCTGCAAACTTCGCCTATGCCTCTACGGGTGGCGATATCACCAAGACTTTGATTAAGTACATCTATCAGGGTGAGCAGCCGACTGCCGGTCTGGGTGGTGCTCATTTCCGTGGTGCGTTCTGCTCGCTGTGGACCGTGAACGCGGCTTTGTCCGCAAATACAGCGGCGTGTAACGATGTTATCCTTTCTACTCCGTTCAGTGCGACCAAGACGCTCTACTTCGAACCTTCGATGCAGATGCTCTACACCTTGTTCCTGAACGGGTACTTTGTCAAACACTGGAATTATTAATTATCAAATAAGGTAGTGAAATGATGTTAAAGAAACTTCTGATGGGGGTGATTGCGGGAGCAATTGGGGTGATTGCTTCGCCGATTTCGGAGCACGGGCAGTTGTCTCTAAAGGGGTTTGATGTTGTCGACAAGAATGGTCAGCCGTACATTTTGCGCGGTATGAGCTTCTTCTGGGACGACTGGGGCTTCGAAAAGTTCTTTACTGAGGGTTCAGTAAAGACCATCGCCAACGATTGGGGTGGAAATGTGGTGCGTACGCCGATTCACGACTTGAACGAATCCCGTGCCAAGTCGATGATTGACTATGCCGCCGCGGCAGGTATCTACATCATTGTGGATTACCATTCTCATTGCGCCCACAAGAATGCTTCCGGTGCACAGACCTTCTTCGGCAACATTTCTAGCTATGTAAAGCAGAAAAACTACAACCATGTGTTGTACGAACTTTACAACGAACCGCTTTATGAAAACTGCAGCAGTGCGAGTGACACCTATGCCGGCGGCTCCCTCACGAGCTGGAATACAATTAAGTCTTATGCTGAATCCGTGATCCCGAAGATTCGTGCGAACGATCCGAACGGCATTATTATCGTGGGTACCCCGAACTACTCCCAGGGTACCGAGGCGGCTCGTGCCAACCCAATTACCGGTCAGAAGAATATCGCCTACACGCTGCATTTCTATGCTTCTACCAGTGGTCATGGCTCCTTGCGTTACAACCTGCTGCGTGGCAAGTGCAACGATTTCCCGATTATCATTACCGAATGGGGCGTCTCCGAATCTAGCGGTGACGGTAACTTCACGAAGTCCATGAATGATACTTGGATTTCATGGATTGAATCCATTGGCGTGAGCTGGGCAAACTGGTCCATTAGCGATAAGGGTGAAACTTCTGCCGCCTTGACGGGTGGTGCAAGCGCTAGCGGTGGCTGGAACGACGGCAACCTGACTGCTTCGGGCAAGTATGTCAAGAACCTGATAAAGAACCTGAATGCTGGCAAGGGACTTTCCGGTGTGGGCTTAAGCCCAGCCAATGTAGATTGCTCGCAGCTTGAAGGTGGTGGACAGCATGAATTTGTTCGCAACGGAGTCGGTAGCTTTGGATATGCAGTTCAAGGTGAAAACTATATGGATTCTTCCAATGTGAAGACCGTTGAGTATGAAAAGGCCCAGAACAAGTCCTACCTTGCCTCTCAAAATAGTGGAACTGAGTCGTGGGCTGAATATACCTTGATGGATATTCCGGCTTCGGGTTATTATGTCCTTTATGCAAGTGTTGCTTCAAATAGCAGCGGATATTTGCACTATAGTGTAGACGAAGGGAGCACGGTTGATTCTGTCGAGTATTCGTCTACGGGTAGCCAGACTAAGTTCACCGGGGTCCTTGGCAAAATTGCCTTGCCTGTTGAAGGTTCCGCTAACATTAGGATTTCCTGGAAGGGTGATTTATCGCTCGATGTGTTTACTGTGATGCCTGCCGATTCTTCGGATAGTGTGCAGCTGGACATCAAGCCGGGTGATAAAGTGATGCAGCTTGGCTCTGCAAAGACATCTATGTTGGAGCAGTTCCGTTTTGATGTCAAGAACCGTTCCTTCGTGATTCCTGAAGGTTATGAACGCCTCTCCCTGTTCTCTGTAAAGGGTCGCAAGGTCTACTCGGTCGATGTGCAGGGCAAGGCGAATGTTGAGCTGGATCGCTCGGTCAAGAAGGGCGTGTACATGGCCGTTCTGAGTGGGGCGAAGGGGCGTGTGTCCCTACAGCTTAAGGTGACTGAATAAGGCGCCTGAACACCGAAAAAATTTGATGCCGGACTTGCTCCGGCATTTTTTGTATATTACAAACTATGGAAAATGATTCTTTGAATGCTGAAAACGCTGTGGTGGATTCGTCGGTGGTGAATGATGCTTCTGCAAGCGATGTGTCTGAAGTGCCGATGCCCTCGCCTGAGCAGTTGGGCATATCGATTGTTTCGGGACCGCAAGGGGGAATGCCTGCGATTACCGTGGGCGATACTTTTGAATTTCCGGTGACGGTCAGCTGGAGTGTGCAGGGCAGTGCCCTGTTGGTCGTGCCAACGGGCTCTGCCAACGCGAAAGGGCTTACCCAGGTGGGCATGTCGCAGGAGTCGGCACGGTCCGTAAAGGACGGTGCCGAAGTGGCATCGATTACTTTTACCTATAAAATTGTCGCTGAGGATACGGGCAGCTTGAACATCCCCGCGATGCGCTTTGAGATTCCTACGCAGGTGGGTCGCCCGATTGACCTGCGCAGCGAAAGCGTACCTGTGCGCGTAAACGAGCCTTTTAATCCGCTACCAGTCGCTGTAGGCGTTGTTGTTGCGCTCTGCGTGCTTTTGGCGGGGCTGTGGCGTGTAAAGCGCCGCGCCGCTGCTCGTGATGCTGCGGTGGCAAAGAATGCCGCAGAAAACGCCCTGCGTGAGCGCATGATGGTGCTGAAGCAGCGCGTGAATGCGGCTGATAGCCGCGAGTGGCTCTTGGAACTGGAAGGCGTCTGCAAGGAATATGTGGCGGGCAAGTTCCCGGAACTTGTCGGAGGGAACGCTGATTCCGCCGCCTCCGCGGTCAATCTCGACAATCTGGTGAAAGACGGCAAGCTCGAAGGCTGGGAAGCCCTTATCGAGGAATTCGCCCATGCCCGCTACGGCGGCGGAAAGCGCGACGGCTTTGAAAACAGGGAAACCTGGAAAGCGGCGATGAAACTGATGGGTATCGAAGAAGATTTGCCCTAGCATATATTATATTTCTGATGTATGTTGAAGCGCGTTTGGAAAATCGTCCTTGTTTGTTTGGCTGTGTGCCTTGTCGCCTGCGTCGAAGATGATGTCCGACGCGGAAACGAGGCGCTCCGCATTGGCGATTACGACCGCGCCATCGTCAGCTTTTCGAAGGCGCTGGACCAGGACCCTGTCCATAGGGATGCCCGCTATGGTCTCGCCTTGTCGTACTTTTCTGTGGCGGAAGAAGGCGAACGCCTTCATATACCGACGTTTGACTTGTGGAAACGTGCCGCCGATGAATTCCGTATTCTTTCCAAGATCGATAGCGGGGCCCAGGTCGATGCAAACCATTCAACCTGCCTGTTCTACCTGGCGCGCGCCGCGATGGCGAAGGGCGAAAGCGCCAATGTCTTGTCTCTGCTGGACCAGTCGATTCAGCTTGATAGCGCAAACTATTTCAGCCTGAACCTGAAGGGGCTGATCCTTGCCGGAAGCGATGACGCCGAAGATGTCGAAAGGGCGAAGCAGATTTTTATCCACATTGTTACGAGCGAACCGCAATTCATCTCGGCCTACGTGAACCTAGGAAACATCTATTGGAACGAAGGCGATGTTGAATCGGCGTGGGACACCTGGTCCATGGGACTCATGAAGTCTCCTAGCCACCCCGCCTTGCTGCGCTGGACAAAGATTGCAGAAGATTCCTTGAAGTCCAAGGTGCTTTCGGGCGAGCTATGAGTGAAAAAGTCCAAAGCCTGCTGGACCTTGTTGCTGGGGGAGTCCCCTTGCATCAGGGGGGTGAAGCCGATATATACAGGGTGTCGGCGAAGGATCACGCCTATGTACTGAAATGGTACAAGAGGGCGTCTGCGTTTGACCTTGGAACGGTTGAACAGATTGCATCGCTCAATGCCGACGGCCTTTACAAGATTAGTGAGTTTGGCGAACGGGACGGACATTCCTACGTGGTCTACGACTACATTCCGGGTGTGTCGGCTTCGGAATTGCGGGTTCCGGTCGTAGTCGCCTTGTTCATTTTGAGGAGCCTTGTCGCAACGCTTGAAACGCTGAAATCCAAACAGTTGCACCATGGAGACTTGAACCCAGGAAATATCGTCTTGACGGCCAATAAGGGGCGTCTGCAGCCTGTTCTTATAGACTGCGGCATTCTGGGGCCGGGTGCACTTGCGTATGCGGCGCCGGAGCGCTTCCAGGGAAAGAGCGCCGACGAGAAGTCGGACGTGTACAGCCTGGGCATGCTGCTGTTCCGCCTGGTCTATGGTTCGGAGCTTGTGACTGCGGACAATTACGATGAATATGCCGCGAAGAGCCTTGAAATCGACAGTTGCGACCCGTCGCAAGTGCTTTATATGTCGGGCAAGTTTTCGGTCGCAGAAATTTCTGCGCTGGCACCGCTTTGGAAAGCGCTTTTGCGTGCCGATGCGGGTGACCGCGCCGAGGACCTGGACGAACTGGACGAGCTTCTGGAAATCGCCATTGGAAAGCTCTCTGTCGGCGAGGCCGCCGTCCAAAAAGAGGTCCAAAATTTTGTAGAGAGCGTGATTCAGGAAAAATTGCGACAAAAAGTTCCGGAGACCTCTGAAATGGCGCTCCCATATGAAATTACGGGGCGTCGCGGGAAATTTTGTTGGTGGAAAGTATCGATTTTACTGGGATTAGTTCTTATATTAATTGTATTGGCTGTCTCGGTGAATAAATCCGGAAAGTCGGAAGTGGATGATGCGGGTGACCTGGTCTTGAAGAAGTCACGTAGCCTTGAAATCTTGGACGAACTTTCGGATAGTGTTCCGCCGGAACAGGCCGGCAATGTTGCGGATACGAGTTTACTGCAGGACTTGCCGACGCCGGAGTTACGGGAATAGTAAAGGATTGAAGGTTTTTTATGAAGTCGAATTCGATGCTTGCTACAGAAAAGATGCTGGATGTCATCAACATCCTGCTGGACGAACAGCGTCCCGATTTCTTGTTCCCGAAGATTCTTGAAGTGGTGCAGGACGTGCTGCGTGCTGACGCCGCCGTGCTTGACATTGCGGGTGAAAAGCCTCTGCACCTGACGCGTCCGGAAAATGTGTCCATTTCGATTTCGGCAATCCGCCTGGCAAAATCCGAAAACAAGGCTGTTGTCTGGAATCAACTGGATGACGACTCTGCGGACTTGTCGAAGTCCATTGTCCAGAACCAGCTGACAAGCATCATGGTGTCACCGTTCCGCACGCCCGACAGCGAGTCGGGCTACCTGTATTTGCAGCGTGCCGCCCGCGAAGAACCCTTCACCGAAGACGACAGCAAGTTGTTCGATGCCTTTGTGGGAGTCTGCGAAAAATTTGCCTTCGCTGCGTTTGACCGCCTGCGCGACAAGGAATCCCTCGATGTCCTGAAGAATGTGAAGCGCCGGGGCGACATCATCTATTCGAGCAAGCAGATGGACGATGTGGTGGCTCTTGCCGACAAGCTTGCGCCGCTCCCGATGCCGGTCATTATCCGTGGCGAAACGGGAACGGGCAAGGAAGTCATCGCTCGCTACATCCATAGCCACAGCCCCCGCGCCGATAGACCCTTTGTTGCGGTGAACTGCGGCGCCATTCCAGAAAACTTGATGGAGTCCTTGCTGTTTGGACATTCCAAAGGATCTTTTACGGGGGCCATCGAAAACCGGAAGGGCTTTTTCGAAGAGGCCGAGGGTGGTACCATTTTCTTGGATGAAATTGGCGAGCTGCCACTGAATATGCAGGTGAAGCTTCTGCGCGTATTGCAGGAGAAACATATTACTCGCGTTGGTGAAAACAGGGACATTCCCGTGAACGTTCGCGTGATTAGTGCGACTCATGTCGACCTAGAACAAGCCGTCAAGGAGAAGCGATTCAGAGAAGACCTGTACTTCCGCATCCAGGTGATGCCGCTGAATCTGCCCCCCCTTCGCGATAGGGGACAGGATGTCGTCTTGCTTGCTGAGGAATTCCTGACCCGGTATAGCGCCGAATATGGTCGCGGAAAATTCCACCTGAGCCGTAACGCGGAAAAGGCGCTGCTTGGCTACCATTGGCCGGGCAACGTGCGCGAACTTGAGAACAGGATTCAGAAAGCCCTGGTGCAGGCGGTGCATGGAGTCATTCAGCCGAAGGACCTGGGACTCGCCGATGCAGAAACCTTGGCGAAGGATTCCCCGAGAACTCTCAAGGAGGCTCGTGAGGCGGTTGAACGCGAAGTGATTAGCCGTGCGCTCAAGGATTCCGGGGCGAACCTGACGCTTGCTGCAACGATATTGGGGATTGACCGCAAGGTGTTGCGTGAAATCATGGAGAGACTTGGTCTCAAGAAGGAAGATTTCAAGTAGCTGGCACAGAATTTGCAAGGATTTGTATATGATGAAGAGACTTATCACATTACTTATGGTCTGTGCGGCAATGGCTTTTGCGGCGGAATCCTCCGTGCGTCCGGAAGCCGATGTTGCCACTCCAGCAGAAGAAGCGGGAATTTCGAAGGATTCTCGCGAATTTGCGGCAAGTGACCGCGAAAACTGGCAGAAAATGCGCGCCGAGCGTAAGCAGGCGCGCGAACAGATTCTCTCCGATTTGCGGAACAGGTCGGCAGAAGAGAAGAATTCCATGCGGTGGGAATCGGAAAAAAATAGGGATAAAAAGCCCCGTTTTGAGGAAGGTCCCCCGAAAAATTTTGACCACCGGCAGAACCCCAACATGGATCGTCCCAGGTTCAATGAACCGCCTCCGATGGAAGGCCCGGGTGGAGGTCCTATGCCGAACCGTGGGCGTGGTCAGGAAAATAAGGATTGGCCGCCCCGTAAGTAATGCGTTTTTTAGTGATAGTCCTTCTTCTCTTGTCGTCTCTTGCGGTTGCCGAATCGCAAGAGGATCTTTATTTTCGTGCCTTGAAGGCTGAAGAAGCGGGAGACCTTTCTTTAGCGATAAAGTTGTTTAATGAAGCTCTTGTAACCTCCGGGCCTTACACTGCAGAAATTCAAGAAATCGTTGACGAGTACCGTGAAGCACTGGGCGAATCGGATAGTGACTCTTCGGACAACAAGGAGATGAACCCTTGGGAATTTCACACCTACGGAAATCTCGTCTACATGGGACTCAATTACTGGAGAAAGGGAGCCTCGACGGAGTCGGGGGGTGAATTATCTTCTTCGGTGAATGTCTCGCTGGATTACAATTCCAAGAATTGGATCCATTCCTTCGGGCTCAGTTTTTCTGGAGATTGGTTCGTTGACAAGGACGATATGCCCTCGTTGGATACGAGCGCTTGGGAAACTTCGGTGGGGCTTGGATACAGTCTTATCGGAAAGAGCTTGACGCTCGATGTCGGTGCGAACATGAACGCATCGGAAGAAGACGACTGGCATCCTGATTTCTTTGTCTGGTTGGAAAAGTATTTTGCGCGTTTTGACAATCAGAAACTGGGCGCTGCGTTCTGGGGCTACGAAAACACGGATGGTCCCTTGTCGGTGGCCCTGTATGCGTCTTGGCATAGGTATGTCAAGTACGGCTGGAAAAGTTCGGTGTATGCGGGGGCCCGTTTCGAAGCGGATTCCATCAGGTCGTCTGAATACTGGCTGAAATGGGTTGGCCCTTCGCTGAAACCGTCGATTTCGTACAAATTCAAAACAGAAGTTTCAATTGATGCCCGCCTGAACTTATTCTATGGTTTTGTGGTCGATGGCCCTGACATCGACTACGAAAAGGTCCAAAAGTTTAGCGGTTCTTGGAGCTGCAATGTTTCGTGGGTTCCCAAGTATTTCGGGCTGTTTATTGGCCTGGAACAGTTCTACAAGCATTATTCGGTTCCTGCTGATTACGAAATAGGATACTCCCAAGAGAGCCTTTTTACGGAATACAAGGCTGGCGTCAAGTGGAATTTATAAAAGGTGCAGCATAAAGCCGCACCTTTTATAGCGTGTTTGCTTTTTTGTTTGGTAGGGGTTTGGTTACTTGTTGTGGCCGTGTTCCTTGTTGGCCTTGCGTTCTTCCTTCATGGCAGCCTTTTCTGCTTTCTGAGCTTCCTTTTCGGCTTTACGGTTTTCCCATTCGGCCTTCTTGGCTTCCTTGCGTTCGGCGCGGGCTAGGGCACGCTCTTCCTTCAGGGCTTCTCTTTCTGCTTTACGGGCTTCCTTTTCGGCATCCTTGGCTTCCTTGCGTTCGGCACGGGCCTGGGCGCGTTCTTCTTTCAAGGCTTTCTTTTCTGCTTTCAAAGCTTCTTTTTCTGCCTTGTGTTCGGCAATTTCGGCCTTCTTAGCGTCCTTGCGCTCGAAACGTTCCTTGGCGCGATCGGCGCGCGGGTCTTCCTTATCGGACTTCTTGGCGACCTTTTCGGTTGCGTTGTCGGCGTCATCGGCGACAACTTCGCTTTCGACAGTCTGTGTTTCGGTGGATGCTGCTTCTTCCTGAGCGAAAGAGGCGGAGGCAAAGAACCCCATCAGGGTGATTGCCATTGCGGGAATCAGTTTGGTTTTCATAATGAACCTCGTTTGAGAATTGTTTGACACCACCGTTGATGCAAATATCGTGCCAAGATTGTGAAAAATGCCGAAAAATTGCGGATTTCGCAACAAGGGAAATTTTTTTGAGAAAACGACTTGCAAGAAAGTGGGAGTTAAAAGCCCGATGGGTGAAATTGCCCCGTTTTTGGGCAGGAAACAAAAGAAGTCAAGGTCGTGAAAATTGTAAATTGGTTGTGGAATGAAAATTATTCGGGTAACAAAGGAATGCGAACGAGCTGGCGCCTACTATGTGCGCATGGCTGCGATGATGCGCAAGTACCAGATTCCGCTTGATGCTGAAATCGATGCTCATGATGGTGAGAACTGCCATTACATTTTGGCGTTGGACGATATTTACCCGGTTGCCACTTGCCGCTGGTTTAGCGTGGGCGATGCCGCTGATGGGGTTGCCGAAATTGGGCGCGTCGTGGTGCTGCCGGAATACCGTGGCAAGCATTTGGGTAAGGCCGTTGTTGCCGAGGCTGAAAAGTGGATGCGCGAAGTGGGCGTCAAGAAAGTCGAAATTTCGAGCCGCGTGAATGTCGCGGACTTCTATGAAAAAATGGGCTACCGTTTCAACGAAAGCGGTAAAGCCCATCATGACACGTTTGAGTGCGTGTTTATGGAAAAGGCTCTGTGAACCTAGTAGAATACTTTTACGAGCAGTGTACCCACGATAGTTGAGACGATGACGCTCACGAGGCCCGGCCGCATAAAGCTGTGGTTCAGCAGGTACTTGCCGATGACGGTTGTGCCCGAGCGGTCGAAGTTCACGGTCGCAATGTCCGAGGGGTAGTTCGGGATAAAGAAGTACCCGTACACGCTCGGTAACACGCCCAGGAGCACGGGGCCTTCGATGCCGAGGCTATAGGCGAGCGGGAGCATGGCAACCACCACCGCGCCCTGCGAGTTGATGAGCACACTCACTGCGAAGAACGCGAACGCGATGGCCCACGGGTAATGCTGCACGATGTCCTTGAGTCCGCCCTGCATCACGTCCATGTAGTTCGCGAAGTAGGTATCGGCAAGCCAGGCAATCCCGTAAATCGCGACGACGGCGACCATGCCGCTTTGCCACACGGCGCCCGCCACGGCCTTCTTGGGACTCGCCTTGCAGCAGATAATCATGAACGCCGCGGCCGTTATCATCACAATTTGGATGATGATGTTCATGGCGAGCGGCTTCATTTGCGCCACGCCGTCAATTACTTTACCTGTAGGGAACTTGGGGCGAATGTCGTGGCCCGCAATTTGCATAATGGAGAAGAATACGATGACGGCGAGAGCACCGAGGAAAATGAACACGGCGCGCTTCGCTTCCTTGGAGACTTCCTTGTCGAGCACGGAAGCGGTATTCCCGTACATGTATTCCTTCATCTGCGGATCCTTGAGGCGGGCCTGGAATGCCGGGTCCTTGTCGAGGTCGAGCCCGCGCTTGTACGAGACAAGCGCTGCGGCCATGAGCCCGCAGATGCATGCGGGAATCGTAATTGCGATGACCTGCAGGTTGTTGATATTGAAGCCGTGCGCGTTCGAGATAACCACGAACGATGCGACCGCGGCTGCAATCGGCGAGCAGGTGATGCCGACCTGCGAAGCGACCGAAGCTACGGCGCACGGGCGTTCCGGACGGATTCCCTTCTTGAGCGAAATGTCGCAGATGATCGGCATGAGGGTGTACACCACATGGCCGGTGCCCACGAGTACCGTGAGGAAGAACGTGCAGAGCGGGGCGAGGATAATGATGTGGTTCGGGTGCTTGCGCAATAGGCGTTCTGCAATCTGGATAAGCCAGTCCATGCCGCCCGATGCCTGCATGATTCCCGCGCACGTCACTGCCGCGATGATGATGTAGATAACATCGGTAGGGGGTTTGCCGGGCTGCAGGCCGAAGCCGAGCACGAGAATGGCGAGGCCGATTCCCGAAATCGCGCCGAGGGCGAGACTTCCGTAGCGCGAGCCCACGTAGAGGGCGAGGAGAACGATTAAAAGCTGGATAATCATGAGTGTCATGGAAGCCTCCTTATAAGCTAGTCTTCATAAAGATACACAAAAAAATGAAGTTGCCCTATGAACCTAGTGGATATCCATCCTCGAAAACAGGTTGAGAACCGCTACGCCGGAAATAATCAGGACGAGCCCCACGATGGCGCCCAAATCCGGCATCTGTTTGAAAAAGAAGATGCCGCTTATTGTAATGAGGGCGATGCCGAGTGCCGACCAGGTGGCGTACGCGATGCCGATGGGGATGGTGCGCAGGCAGAGGCTCAACAGGTAGAGCGACGCCACGTAGCAGACGAGCGAGGCGATGGACGGGACGAGCTTGGTGAACTGCTCCGACATCTTGAGGAGCGTGGTTCCGGTGGCTTCTGCGACAATGGCGAGGATGAGGAATACGTAGTTGAGCATAGGGAGAATATACAAATTAATTTTTTATATTGTGGGAAGACGTCATTGCGAGGCCCAAACAAGGGGCCGAAGCAATCTATTGAGGAATTTTATATGCCGAGTTCTGAAAAGTTTCGTGACCACGTTTTGGAGCAGTTCAATGGGAAACTGCTTGAAGGTGGTTTCCGTGTGACGACCCGCAAGATGATGGGCGAATACATCCTCTATGCTGACGGGAAAATCTTCGGTGGGATTTACGATGACCGCCTGCTGGTGAAGCCCGTGTCTGCCGCGTTGGCGATGCTCCCCGGCGCAAAAAAGCAGTTGCCCTACGATGGTGCAAAGCCCATGCTCCGCGTGACTAACGACCAGATTGAAGACAGCGATTTGCTGATTCGCCTGCTCGATGCCATGTTGCCGGAACTGCCTGCTGCGAAAGCGAAGAAGAAAAAGTAGGTGCGCGGATCATTTAATCTCCGTTGACTTCTTTTTTGAGCCATCGGGTCAATTCATCTTCGGCGGGCAGGTTCAGCTTGTATTTTTGTACAAAGAGAGATTCCTCGATTCCCGCTGTTGCGTATTCCACAAGTTCCTTGCCGGCCTTGGTGCACATTAAAATTCCTACAGGGGGATTATCTCCCTTTTCCATTACATTCTTCCGGTAATAGGCTAGGTACAGATTCATCTGTGCAATGTCGTCGTACTTGATTTTTGTGGCTTTCAAGTCAATCAATACATGGCATTTGAGAATTCTGTGGTAAAAGACCAGGTCGCAGAAAAAGTAGTCGTCATCAACGAGAATGCGCTTTTGCCGTGTTTCGAAACAGAATCCATTGCCTAACTCCAACAGGAACTCTTCAAGGTGACTCATCAATGCGTTCTCTAAATCGGATTCTTCGACAACATCTTTGTTTTTGAGTCCAATAAATTCGTAGACATACGGACTTTTGACCAAATCTTTTAAGGCCGGAGTATGTCCTGTTTGGGCAATACGGGACTGGACGATTGCACTCATTTTTGCAGGGTTCTTGCTCAGGGCTGTGCGTTCGAAATAGTTGGAGTCGATTTGGCGCTTGAGTTCACGAGAACTCCATACACCTTTTATTGTTTCAAGCTCGTAAAATGTCCGGGCCAATGGGTTTTCCAAGGCCATGATAAGGGACAAGTGGGTAAATGGGAGCTTATTAAAGAGTGTTTCAGGTGGAATTTCGATTTTTTCAGATTGGGCAATCACTGCTTGCCCAATTTGGCAATCACCGCTTGCCAAATCTGTATTCACAGGGGGCAATGCCTCTAGTTTGGCTCCCAAATCGGCCGTCAGCAGCCTGTTTGAACCAAATTCAGAAGCCGTGAATTCGAGAACTGGACGTGCCAGATTCTTGAATTCCATGTAGAATTGACGATAAAGCTTCAAGTTCCTGTAAGAAAGAGATTTCTTGTTCAGACGTTCCGCCAATTTTTGGAGCGTTTTGGCTCCATACGTTGCTCTGTCGTTGCCGTTCTGCTCGTAATGCACGATGTAGTAGCCGGTAAGCCAGTTGCGGGCGGTCACGTTCTTGTTGATTGCCTTGGCGGTGTTTTCGACGAAAGCTTTGTCGATTTGCGCGATAGCGTTACAGAGTCCGTTGAAATCAATGTTTTTGGCCATGATATGCTCCTGTTTTTTGTGGTTCGCAAACGGGAGATATGCATGTAGAGCGCAGAACACCGGTTCACAAACCTGTTAATGACAGATTGATGATCCCACCAAATGTGGGGGTGCTCTACGTTGATAGCCATGGGGCCGGTTCCCCACAGGGCAACTGTCTTGATTCGCGATGTTGTCGATTTCGCGAAGGAAGACGACCTCAAGCAGATAGTTGAACTTCCCGCCCTGAATAGTACTGAGTCGAGAGCCGCAGTTTCAAGCTTGCTTGAAACTATGACCGAGACTATGATACGGACGCCAACGGCGTCAATTTCTCGATGTCAGCGGGGTTAATCGCTACTACTATGGGGAAATATACAAAAAAACTGCGAATAAGGACTCTTTACTAGAATGAGAAACGGACCATTTTGCTGGCGTTAGCAATATGGTCTTTTTTTAATAATCTATATTAAGACTGACATAGCCCCGTACCGAATGGTTCGGAGCGAACGGAAATTTGAGATTTGTCTCTTATTCTCGAACCTAGAAATTCACCACTTCAAAAGTCACTGAGAATAAGACGAATGCTCGCGTCCAATTTGGGGCGTGGGTCGTTTGTGCTTATTAGTGACAAGGGTTGTGGTGACCCGCTAGGTTCGGTAAGCGATACGACCCCACGCCTTTTTTATTTCTGAAAAATTTGTGTGGCAAGTTGCACCAGAATAAGGGTCGACTCCCTGTTCGCAATTGTAGGCCAGTTGTGAATATGGAAAAACATGGCTTAAAGAAGGACGATTTATGAAAATAAAGAATCTGTACGAACTAGCTCTCTTACTGAGAGCCAAGTTAAAAATGGCAAAATGGCCATTTAACCGATACGGTTTTCCCGTATTTCCCAGGGAGGTTATTCTTGAAGATCCGCCTACACTCATTGAACCTGTTCAAAGGATTCGTTGTTGCAAAAATCCGAAAGAGACTTTACTCTGTTCTTTTGCCGATGATAAATTCATTCGAAGACGGTTGCAAAATTTATTTGATGAAATTGATCTGTATAAAAAATATTATGGATTTGGAGGCTTTGACTTGAGTCCACGGATTAATTGGCCGCTTCAAAAACAAAAATTCAACATTTGGCTTTCGCAATTGGCTACGGCTTTTGTCGCTCTGTCAGGACAAATGATTGTTCCGAATTTTCGGATAGGCAGTCTGCAGACTTTGTGTGCGCTTGAATCTTATCCGAAAAATATTCCTTATATTGTTGGTACATTAGGTTGTGCGAAACGCTATAATCCTTTGCATGACTACATTTTTAAAACGAAAATGCTAATTGCTAGGCCTTCCTTTCTTGTGATCTATGGGAGATTGAGGGAAGAATACGAAGGAATGCTTGAAAAATTAGATGTTCCTTACATAGTGGTTCCTGATTATAGAACTCGCTGTTACAAAGAATCTTTAGAAAGGAGAGCCGCATAATGGATTCCAAAGATACATACTCTAAATCTGTTCAAGAACAAAAAGATCTTGCTCAGACAAATGCTGATTTAATGAAGAATATTGTGCAAGGCAAGAACAGAAGTCTTGAACATTCTGAAAAATGGATGTCTGTAAATATTAATGATATCGTAAATCAGTTTGCGCCTGGAGCACAGGCGGAAGTTCAAGGCAATAAAGTTGAATGGCGCGACAAAGAAGGTAAAGTCTCCATTGTGGCTGATATTGGGGGCGGGTATTTGCGTATTCAAGATTTATCAAAACCCTTTAGAGCGTATATTGACTTGAAGGGCGAGAGCGTCAATAACTATATTGATGAAAAAGGAAAGCAACATGGACGTCCTAAAGCGGAACGAGAGGCTTTGACTCACTTTAGGATAAAATACAGGAGCGAAATGTAATGGAACAGCATGAAATAATCCTTGTCCCCAAGCGGAATTTTGACGAGAATACGGACTGCTGGCAATCTTACGCTAATAGCGGAGAGTTTGACGATTTCGTTCAGTGGTGGCTGAAACTCCCGGAAAACGAAACTTTGTGGGATGTCTATATGGCTTTTAACGAAACGTTGGGCTTGCTCATTGATCACTATGAGGATGAGGAGATTCCTGTCCAAAAAGTGGATGCAGCAATAACTATTGCAGATACATTTCGAGAAAAGAAAACGGGTGAATTGGAAAAAATGGCTTTTGACAAGTTGATGCAGGCTTTAACAAAAGCAAAAGAACTCGGTCAACCAGTCTATTTCTGGTTCTAATTGTCATTTCTCCTTGTTTTTTTACTATCATTCTCAATGACATAGCTCCTTACCGAATGGTTCGGAGCGACCGGTTTTTGAGTTTCGACTCTTATTCTTGTTACTGAAACTACCACTTTCAAAATTCTACGGGAATAAGACGAACGCTCACGTCCCATCTGGGGCGTGGGTCGTTTTGTGCTTATCGTAGAAAAGGGTGTGGTAGCCCTCAGTAACAGTAAGCCCTGACGATTCCACGCCTTTTTTGTTGCAGTCATCTGAGGCTTTAGAAAAAGTGTCGAACAGATACTTTTGATAAGGAGCCCAGAATGAAGCCTAATACGGCAAAGTCCGAAGAAGTCAATTACAAGAAGAACTTCTGCGAAAAATACTTTGACAAAGGAACCTGGGATTTGGATGTTCTTAAACAAGTTGACATCCACTTAAAGGACAAAAAGGGACGAACACTCCTGTATATTGAATCAAAATATGTCATTGCAAATGAGACATCGCACAGGCAAGCCCTTGCACAGGTAATCCTGACTAATAAAAAGCAGGACTCCATTCTCAGTAGAGTGGCACTTGTTTATCAAGACAAGGATGGTAATGACATTTTGGAATTAATCGATTGCTCCGAAGATTCCGTAATGTACAATAACGATTTTAACTGGAATGCCGAACGTCCGAGCTCACCATCAAAAGATGCTATTGATAGAATTAATGACCGCATTAAGGGAAGAATAACTCAATACTGTGATGAAGAAATAAAAGACTTCTATACAAATCTCAAAAAAGGTAATTCAACTGAAATAAACATCACCGAAAGGAATTTTGTCAGCGTATATAATCAATGGAAAGAAAATGTAACCTTCGCAAAGGAAATTCAAGATGAACAAGATTTAATCAACCTGTTTCTTGTGGACATTTTGAATGGAACTAGCTACAAGAAAAAGGTTGTACTTGACGGCATTGGTATAGAAGTAGAGAGTCCACTAATTCGTGAAGGTACAAACCTTAGTAAATACGAGCTCACTACAGATAAATGCAAAGTGAGAATCATTTACGATGAAAAGGAACTTTTTTCTGTTTCAGATAAAGAGAAATATGATTTTTTCTGGAGAAAATATAAACGACCGCCCTCTTACGAGGAGTTCCTGAAAATAATAGAGCATTCTGCAATGCTGTATTCCGAAAAATATCGCAAAGATACTGGAGGCGAATACACTCCGAACTGTTTTGTCGAACTACAAAATAAAATTCTCAATGAGCATTACGATTTAAACGAATATATCGTTTTTGACCCTTGTGCGGGGGTAGGAAATCTTGAAAATCAATTTGGCAAGGATTATAAGCAATACTGCTATCTATCAACACTTGAAAAAACTGACGTTGACATCTGTAAAATCAAGGGTTTCGAAAATTCGCAGGTATTTGATTACCTCAATAATGACGATCAACCGAAATTTAAATACAAGGGAACCTTACTTGATATAACTGAAATTTGCAAACGAGAAAATAGGAAATTGATGGTTGTAATGAACCCTCCATATCAGAAACCCAAAGGACACTCAAACAACCTTGCAATCGAATTTTTCAACAAAATTTTAGCATTAAAGCCCCAAACAATTGTATTTTACTACACAACAAAATCTTTCCTAAACAATGAATGCGAACACTATATTGCCTCTGGATACAAAATTGTATCCCACATTTTCTCTGATGCAGAAAAGACCTTTAAATTAAGCAACTGGCCAATAAGTCAGGTTATTTTTGATAAAGATCAAGGAGAAGAGATTCAGGCCAATTGCATAAAAACAAATAGATACGAATTAGAAAAAGATGTTTTTGCATATAAGGGAACTTATTTTTATGACCTATCTAAGGCCAATCTTTTTAGAGAATTACAATATTCTGTAAAAAATCATCAAACTGGAATGAAACTCGGAGTTTTCAGTTATCTTAATGATATTATAAAAATCGGCAATGGTGGATCAGAAAAAGGAAATAATGTTACAACAAATAATTTAATGCAATGTCTTCTCTCTAAAGGATTGATTTTTAATTCGCATCACAAATACTTTGAACTAAATTCTATCGTATATCGAGGACAAATAGACGAAATATCTGACGAATTAAAAACAGATGCCATTATGTTCGCTCTTTTCTATAAGGGACTTCTTTTTTCAAACAAAGGTCAAAAGAATTATATTATGCCGTTCACGGCTCAGGAATTAGGCTGCAACAGAAATGACTTGAATGTACTTTATTCTGATGACTCGCAAAACGATATTTTCAATCAGGGAGAATATTTTGATTTTCGTGAATTTTTAAAACAATTTTCTTTTTCTAAAGAAGCCAAAGATTTGTACATTGCGGCTCTTCAAGTTTTTAAATACTATCATTCAAATCAAGAATTCGCTCATGACCGTGATTGGAACGACAGTTATTATGACATTACAAACGCAATCATGGGAAAAGACATTTCGAGCTATTCCAGTGTAGATTCAAAACGTGACAAACGTATTACTAGGGTCAAAACGACCAAGGGAACAAAAGGCTTTGGAAGAATAAATATTAAGTCTGTAGTAGCAGCAAAAGATTTGCCTATTTTCACAAATTTCTTTGATGTTAGAGATGCTCTAGCCCAAAAGATTAATAGACAACTTGTTGAACAAGGTCTTCTTTTGTGGGAAAGAGAAAATATTTACTAATCTGGGGGTGTTAGGGGGCGGAGCCCCACCTTGGTGGCCATGCGCACTAAGCAACAAGTTGCTAAGTGCTGTCCGCCCTTAGGCGTGGGGGTGGTGGAAGCCTTGCCTTAGATCCTTCGACTTCGTGCTACGTACTTCGCTCAGGATGACACGAGGGCAAGGCTGCAACCAGGGGGACAACTGTGCAAGGCGAGTATCGCAGCCATGCTCGCATGGCTATGATCGAGCCGAACAGTTGGGACTTGAGCGAAGTGAAAGTCCAATCTTCCCCCTTTCCTAACCACCAATCACTAACCAATTTCCAGTCCCATTTGCCTTTTTTCGTGGAATTTTGTATCTTAATTCGCGAAAACAGAAGAGGTTAACTAAATGGATATTCAGGAACTTTCGGAAAAGGTGCGCCAGCAGAGCGCTTTTTGCATGAACTTGCTGCGTGAAGTGGAAGGGACGGTGATTGGCCAGAAGGCTCTGGTCGAAAGCATTCTGACGGGTATTTTGGCGGACGGTCACGTGCTGCTGGAAGGCTTGCCTGGCCTTGCCAAGACGACGGCGGTGAAGGCTTTTGCCGATGCCGTGTCGCTCGACTTCAAGCGCATCCAGTTCACGCCCGACCTGTTGCCGGCCGACTTGCTGGGTACCACGATTTACAACGCGAAGGAAGCGAAGTTCGAAACCCGCAAGGGCCCGCTGTTTACGAACCTGGTGCTGGCCGACGAAATCAACCGTGCGCCGTCGAAGGTGCAGAGCGCCCTCCTCGAAGCAATGCAGGAACGCCACATCACGATTGGCGACGAGACGTTCAAGCTGGACGAGCCGTTCCTGGTGCTGGCCACCCAGAACCCGATTGAGCAGGAAGGTACGTATCCGCTGCCGGAAGCTCAGGTGGACCGTTTCCTGTTGAAGGTGAAGGTCAGCTACCCGAACAAGGCCGACGAAATGAAGATTCTCGATGCCGTCGCCGGTGCGGGGCTCCGCCAGCCGCAGGCCGTCGCCACGAAGGAAGATATCCTCGCCGCCCGCCAGCTGGTGAAGCAGGTGTACGTGGACGAACGCGTGCGCGAATACATCGTGAACCTGGTGCTTGCGACCCGCGATCCGGGCAGCATCAAGCGCAGCGACCTGGTGGGCTTTGTGGAAGTGGGCGCCTCTCCGCGTGCTTCTATCGGCTTGGCCCAGGCTTCGAAGGCCCATGCGTTCATCCAGGGTCGCGCCTACGTGACGCCCGAAGACGTGAAGGCCGTCGCCATGGAAGTGCTCCGCCACCGCATAATCCTCAGTTACGAGGCCGAAGCGGAAGAAGTCTCCGCCGAAACTGTCGTGCAGAAGATTCTGGATTCTGTTGAGGTTCCGTAAACTTCGCGGTCATCTTTGGTGCATTAAACCCGCGCAGTCATTCTCAAAAGTCTAAAATCCCCAGCCGAGGTGGCCGGGGATTTTTTGGAGGTGTGTTGCTTCGAGAGAGTTATCGCCTTACGGCCTTGAATATCCCGAGAGTCCGGTTGCCTTGCGCGACCTTGACGAGATAGGCGCCTTGCCGTAGGGTTACGTGGAGTTCGCTCCCCTGCACTGCGCGGAATTCCGCGATGCGGTGGCCTTGCATGTCGAAGACGCTGATGTCGTGCGCGCCGCCGTCGATGCCCTCGAGACGGAGCTTGCTACCGTCGATTCGCCCGCTGATGGCGTTGTGCGGAGTCAAGGATTCAACAACGGTGACGCCTTCGGTATCTTCTGTGCCGGAAGATGGGCCTTCTGCTGCGCTGGACGATTCCGGACCGGCGATTTCTGCACTTGAAGAGGATTCCGGTTCTTCGGAACTGCTGGACTCCGGCTCCACCTGAATCAAGCCACCATCGGTAATGGGCGTTTTTGCCCGTGTGAGGACGTCGAGCGGGTCGGGCTTGCTGGAATCGAACGCTTCATGATCGTCGCGCAGGTGCTTGGCGAGTTCGGGCACCTTCGCCTTGATTTCTTCAATGTTCGCGCGGGCAAGTTCGTAGGCGCCGTATTCGCAGAAGTGCGTCTTGTCGCTTGCGGTGTACATGTACATTTTTTCCTTGTTGCCTCCGAGCGCCTTGCCGAGCGTGATGCTATGCTGGTTCAGGTCGAGTACGGTGACGCCGAGTTTTTTGCCGAGGGCGCGCATGCGTTCGGGAAGCCCGCCCACGGCTGTTTTCGGGTCGGTCTCGTTCAGCCTTGCGGTGGATGTCACGAACAGCGGAATGGCGCCCTTCGCCTTGATTTCGTTTGCGTATTTGGTGAGGGTCGCTTCGTAGTTGTTTACGTCGTTTTGATTCTTCTGGTCGTTATGCGCGAACTGCACGGTCACGAAGTCGCCCTTCTTGACTTCGGAGAGAATCTTGGCGAGGCGCTTCATGCTGTAGAACCCGCTTGCGGTAAGGCCCGATTCGGCGTAGTTTGCAATGGCAAGGCTGGATTTGAAAAATCCCGGGGCCATCTGGCCCCAGCCCGCCCAAGGAGCCGTTATCTGGTCAACCACAGTGGAATTCCCGCAGAGCCAGAGTGTGGTCACGTTGTCGTTACGCTTGATTTCGATTCCTGCGACGGCGGGCGCCTTGCCGCTGATGACGAAGGTGAGTTTTTTGTCCCAGGTGCGGTAATCCTTTTCGCGGTCCTCGATGCTCATGGTCACCGAGCCGTCCATGCTTCTTGTTTC
>JAFXRC010000045.1 GCA_017526585.1 Fibrobacter sp.
CGGGGCTTGGTCCAGTCGGTCTTGCCGCAGGTCGGGCATTCAATCTTGTTGTCCATCATCATCTGGTGGACTTCGTCAAAGTTCTTGCCGGCGCAGCAGCCTTCGCCGAGCTTGTCTTCCAAAAGTTGGTCGGCACGGAAACGTTCGTGGCAAGCGAGGCAGTCGACCAGCGGGTCAGAGAAGTTGCCCACGTGGCCAGAGGCCTTCCAAACGCGGGGGTTCAAAAGAATAGAGCTGTCGAGACCGAGCACATCCTGGCGGCTGGTCACAAACTTCTTCCACCAAAGGTTCTTGATGTTGCGTTTGAGTTCCACGCCATACGGACCGTAGTCCCAAGTGTTGGCGAGGCCGTCGTAAATTTCGGAGCCGGGGAAAATGAAACCGCGGCGCTTGCAGAGGGAGATGATGTCCTTGAGGGCATCCTGAACTTTCTTTGCCATTTTATAATCCTTTATCGGCTAAATCTAGCCGGACTAGGAACCTACCTGGATGATAGGCCCTGACGGGTGCAAATTTAGCAACGGATATCGTAGATGTCAAACTAAATGAATGAAAGCGATATGGCCAAATGGCTATTGCCATCTAAAGAAGCTCTATCACTGAAAATTCTTCCATAACGGAACTCTAGACCCACCGTTTTCTTGTCCACTCCCCTTCTTTTGAGCAAATAAAGACCACCGGCATATTCTTTATAAAATTCCGTTCTATAGTCGCTAACGAACCAATTAAATTCAAGATGCTGCGAAATACCCAAAGAGATATCTTTGCCTATATGGATTTGTTCAATCGTAGAAAGTCCACTTGCGGGAATCATAGCAAACCAGCCACCAAAATCAGACCAAGCCATCACTCCAAAATGATCCCAAGCAAACCCTGCATAGGCAAATCCATCACCCAAAAATACACCCATCCCCCATAAAAAATGAGATTTCAATGGAAAGCTAAGTTGAACCGACATGTCAACCGGAATTTCATATTCATAAATATTATTGTCCTTTTTTTCTTCGTGATCATATGTATATATCGAAGGCAAATTTGCGGTAAACGAAACACCTAAATTAAACGGGTCCGTTTCCTTTTTGTGATAAGATTCCATAAAAAACATAGATGACGGAGGACGCGTGGCACAACCCGTAAAAAGAACCACACCCAAGATCAATAAAAGAACATTAATAATGCGCATCATCACCCACCAATATATATATTTTTTTTTACACAATGCACTCTTTTTTTTGCAAAAAATGACAGCATTCCAATGCGAATTATAAAGAAAAACTAAAAAAAATTTTATATTGCTAAAATCTATGAAATTGTTTGGTTTTCTACTGCTGCTTGTACTACCATTTTCTGTTTGGTCGAAAGAAGACAACATGGCCAAGAATGCGGTTCCTCTAGTCGACGAACGCAAGGAAGCCTCTATAGAAGAGAGGACTACAAGCACAGAAATTTCTGAAACAGAAAGTGAATTTTCTGGAAACTCCATTGTTGATGAAGCTGACGCCGGCAATGTAGTCGACAGCGTTGCCGAAAGCGCATCGAACAGCCTCGCCGAAGAGATTGTCCAAGCCGAAGCCGTAAGCGAAGCGGACAGCACCGATAGCGAACCCGAAATGAGCCAGGAAGAAGCCGACGCCGAACTCGCCGCCGACATGAGCGAAGCTGATTCGGTCACGGTGGATTCCGCAAGCAAGCTCATTCTCGACATGACGACCGCCTTTGTACCGTCAGCAAGCAGGCGTATCTCGGCCCCCTACGGAATCCGCACCTACCGCATGCACCGAGGCGTGGACCTTGGGCTCTGCCACGGCGAAGACCGCACCATTGTGGCCGCCTTTACAGGAGTGGTTACCAAGGTCCGCAACCAGGGGCGCCGCAGAGGTTACGGCAAGTATGTCATCCTCGACCACGGGAACGGCCTCACTACTTTGTATGCGCACCTCGCCAGCTGGCAAGTGAATGTCGGCGATACGCTGCAGGCAGGTGATACTATCGGCGTGGGCGGCAATACGGGCCGTTCCTTCGGCGCACACCTCCACTTCGAGATGCGCTTCAACAACACCTACATCGACCCCGCCACGGTATTCAACTTCAGCGAAGGTACCTTCATCAACGCGATGACGGAAATCACGCAGGAGCAACTGCAGTTGGTCGAGGCAGACTACCAGAAGGAACTTTCGAAGCACCGCTACTACAAGGTGCGCCGCGGCGATTGCCTCGGAAAAATTGCCCGCAAGTACGGAATATCCATTACTCGACTCAAGCAGCTGAACGGCATCAAGGGCAACATGATCCGCCCCGGCCAGGTGCTGCGTTGTTCGTAGTTAATCGTCTACCGCAACAAGCCGCTTATAGGTCTTGTCGATAAATATCGCGCCGAGGGGTGCGGTCACCATAATAGCCACCGCCGCCAAGGTAAGCACATTGTTTCCGCATGCAAGCCCAAAGCTCAAAGGCACGCCCCCGATAGCCGCCTGCACGGTCGCCTTCGGCACATAGGCTAGCATGCAGAACAGGCGTTCTTTGTAATTCAGCGGAGTGCGCCACATGCAAATGGCCACGCCCGCCATTCTAAAGAACATGGCTCCGAGCACCACAAAAATCGCCCCGATTCCCGCCGTAAACGCGTAAGCCACATCCAAAGTGCTACCCACCAGCACAAACAGAATGATTTCTGCCGCCACCCAGAACTTGGTGAACTTGCCGCTGATGCGTTTCGCAAGTTCCGGATGCTTTCCGTAAATGCAGGCCGCAATGGCGACCACCGCAATCATGCCGCTGAAAGGTACCACATGGCTAATGTCGTGTTCCAGCTCGTTGAGCAAGAAGGCGAAGCTTAAAATAATCAACACCTTCACCGTATCGCGCATGTGCTTATGCTTAAAGAACCACACCAGGGCATACCCGCAGGCCACCCCCACCAAAGCTCCCAGCGCAATCGAGACCGGCACCGACAGGAAACTCGTCGCCGAAACAGATTCCCCCTTCAAAAGCGCAAGGAACGCCGCAAAAGTCACCAGCACATACACGTCATCTAGCGAAGCGCCAGCCAGAAGCATCTGCGGAATCCCCCGCTTCACGCCGCGATTTTCCTCGCGCATCTTGAGCATGCGAGGCACCACCACCGCAGGCGACACCGCCGCAATGGTAGACCCCATCAGAGCCGCCTCCCAATAAGTCACCCCCATCAGTGGCGGCGCAAGCAAAACGACGCCCACAATTTCAATCGAAGCGGGCACAAAGCACATCAAGAGGGCTGCGCGACCTATCCGCTTGAATTCCCGCATATCGAGGGTCAGTCCCGCACGCGTCAGGATAATCACCAAGGCCAGCTGCCTCAAGTCAGCCGAAATATCCAAAAAGGCAGGTCTCAGCAAGTTCAGGGCATGGGGCCCCAGAATAATGCCCGTCAAAATCATCCCGAGGATGCTGGGAAGACGAATCCGCATAAAAAGCGAACCCAATAAAAGTCCCAAAAGAAAGATTAAGGCGAGAGAAGTGAGCATTTTCGGGCGACAAATATAGCTTTTGTGGGGTATAAAGCCACCATTTGTAAAAAAAATGTATATTATTTACATGCGAATCGGTTCGACATATAAAAAAGAGAAACGCGGTTTCACGCTTATTGAGATCATGGTCGTGATCGTGATCATGGGTGTTTTGGCAAGTGTGGCCATTCCAAAAATTTTTGGGCTCGTTGAAAAAACGAAAGAAAAAGCAGACTTAATGAAGTTTTATTATCTACGAGATGCTTTAAACAAAGCTCTACTCGAAAATGAAGATGCCTTAAGCAACACAACCACCGCAAAAAAATTGAGCGACGATGAACGACAAAAACTGATTACGAAAATGTACAATGTTCTCAAAACGGATGCCGGAGCCACACTTTTTGTCATCGAAGTTCACAACGGCTTGTCCGTAAATGTCCAGAATTCTCATAACAAAGCTAACGATGCCAACAATATCAGTGCAATTCTAGGAACCAGCGGAACATGGTGCAATGCTTTAAAAGAAGCCGGTTTTGAAGGTGTCGCCGACATCGTCGCGGACAGAATTACAGGAAACTACAAAAAAGAAACGTCTACCTACACCTCTTTTTCCTGGAACGACGTTAACAACAATAATGCTCAATGGCAAAGAACCGCCCCGAAGAAACAAATGTTCATGAGTTTAGCCCTAAACAAGGGCAAAAAGAACGAAAACACCCGCTACACCATGAATGCTCGTTGGAGCAACCCAAGTGATCCAGGGCATTCTCTTGAAGTGTATCTGTTACCCAACGGGAAAATATGGAACGCAGCATTCCGCACGGACAACGGCACCTGTTTTTCCACCTACGGCGATGCCGGCTGCAGAAACAGCGACTAATTTAACCGTTACACGTACAAATAATCGTTCAACACCGGCTGCAGGCCTTCGCCCGAAATGTCGCTGTACATGGCGTTGAAGCTGCGGCCGTCATTAATTTCGAACTGTTCGTCGCCGCCTTCCCCATCATCGTGACCGCTGTACTTGCTTTCGTGGTCGCCAATGCCCGTAGAAACACCTGCAGAAACCTTCGTTGCAGCAATCTTCACGATTCCGTTGCGGAATTCCTTGCTTTCGCGGCTCGAAACCGTAATGCCCACGTACGGCAAGAAAATTCGGTAAGCGCAGAGCACCTGGCAGAGTTCCTTTTCATGAACGTCGAGCGGGTCAATCTTATCGTTGTTGATAATCGGGCGGAGTCGCGGGCAGCTTAAGCTCATTTCGGCATGCGGATACTTCTTTTGTAAGTAATACACGTGCAGTGCCGATGCGAGCGCGTCGCGGCGGAAGTCCGAAAGTCCGAGCAAAGCAGAGAAAGCCACGCCACGCATACCCGCCATCAGGGCGCGTTCCTGCGAGTCAAAACGGTACGGGAATACGCGCTTGTGTCCCATCAGGTGAAGTTGTTCGAAACGCACCTTGTCGTAGGTTTCCTGGAAGACGGTCACGTAGTCTACCCCACATTCGTGTAGGTAGCGGTATTCGTCCACATTGACCGGGTAGACTTCCACGCCCACCATGCGGAAATACTTGCGGGCAAGCTTGCAGGCCTCGCCGATGTATTCCACGCTGCTTTTCGCGCGGCTTTCACCGGTGAGAATCAGGATTTCTTCCATGCCACTGTCGGCAATCACCTTCATCTCGTGCTCGATCTGCTCCATGGTGAGCTGCATGCGCTTGATGTGGTTGTAGCAGTTGAATCCGCAGTAGACGCAATAGTTTTCGCAGTAGTTTGCAATATAGAGCGGCGTAAAGAAATAGACGTTGTTGCCGAAATGCTTGCTGGTTTCGATTTTAGCCTTCGCCGCCATCTGTTCCAAATAAGGAGCAGCAGCCGGCGACAGGAGCGCCTTAAAATCTTCGAGCGTGCAGCGGTCATGTTCCAGGGCGCGCTTTACATCTTTGCCGGTGTACTTGGAATAGTCGTAATTCTCCGATTCGGCGAGCACCTTGTCAGCGATGTCCGACTGGATTACTTCCATGCCGGGCAAATAGTCCATTATATTAGTGCGAGCACTGGGGTCATTCTCGATGCGGTGCTTTTTGGCGAGCGCCCCTTCCGAGAGATTCCCGGAATCAAACAGGTAATTATTGTCTTTTCTTTCCACGGCCCGAAAATATAGAAACTCTTTTTCTATAAAGCGAGATATCTGTTCATAATAAAAAAACTGGCAAACGGCGACAAAAATAAAGCGTCGGCCAAGGATGGGGTGGGTGCAGGGAGGGGCCCGTGCGGCCTTCGCAACTCCGAGCTGGGGCCCCTCCCGCATATAAAAAAGCATTTTTAGCCCTCTAAATGGGTGATTTCATTGAAAAAACAAAAAATCTTTAGAAAAACTTTTCTATATATACCCCCAAATTGCATTTTTGCCTGGGTCCTGTGACCAGATTCGCCAATTCCACTGGTGCTAGAGCAGGGAAACTCGGACAAAAACATGTAATGAAACAGGTCACCATGGTGGTGACCGCAAAAACAACAAAAAAGGAATGGCTATAATGGCTACTATCACTAAAGAAAAGGCTGCAGAAATCACCGCTAAGTTCGGAGCAAACGAAAAGGACACCGGTAACGTCCGCGTTCAGATCGCTCTCCTCACCGAGAAGATCAAGAACCTCACCGAACATGCAAAGACCCACAAGAAGGACTTCCACTCCCTGCGCGGTCTGTCCATGATGGTTTCTAAGCGCAAGAACCTCCTCAAGTACTACGGCGAAAAGGACATTGTCGCCCAGCGTGCCTTGATCAAGGAACTCGGTCTGCGCGGCTAATTCTTCTAACTGGAGAAATTTATGTCTATTGACGCATACCATCAAAAATACGGCAAGATGCTCGACCCGAAGGAAGTGTCTGTTACGCTCCCCGACGGCCGTGTGATCACGTTTGAAACGGGCCGTATTGCCAAGCAGGCACGCGGTGCTGCAGTCGCCAAGATGGGCGATGCATTCGTGCTCTCTACTGTCTGCTACGGCGAAGAAAAAGAAGGCGACTTCTTCCCCCTCACTGTGGAATACCGCGAAAAGGCTTACGCCGCTGGTCGCCTCCCGGGCGGCTACAGCAAGCGCGAAGCCGGTCGTCCCTCTGACGAAGAAACGCTTTCTGCACGTATTATTGACCGCCCGATTCGCCCGATGTTCCCCGAGAACTTCACGCGCGAAGTCCAGGTGATCGTGCAGGTTCTTTCTGCTGACCGCAAGTTTGCACCGGACGTGCTCGGCGTGTCTGCAGCATCCCTTTCTATCGGTCTTTCTGAACTGCCCTTCGAACAGCAGGTTGCCGCCGTACGCGTGGCCGTGGTCGATGGTCAGAACATCGTGATGCCCACCTACGAACAGATGGCCTGCGCCGATCTGGACCTGGTGGTCGCCGGTACCGAAGATTCCGTCTGCATGGTGGAAGGCGGTGCCTACGAAGTGTCCGAAGACACGATGATTAACGCAATTCTCGCCGGTCACGAAGCCATCAAGCTCATGTGCAAGGCC
>JAFXRC010000046.1 GCA_017526585.1 Fibrobacter sp.
CTTCGCCATGTCGCGGAAAGTCTGGCCGAACAGCGTTCCCTGCGCGTCGGCACCCGCCTCCAGGCGGGACTGCGCCGTCACCGTCGCACGATTCTCGTCCACCTTCACGTTCTTCGCCTTGAACACGCTGCGGGCAATTTCCACCGCATCCACCGTCCGCGGGAACCCGGTGTAGGGGGCACACTGGTAAATGGCCTCGAGAATTTCTTCGGGAGCAAGCCCCTGCGCAAGCGCCGTCGCCACCTCTTCTTGCAAAAGAGCGCCCGACTGCTGCGTCACAAGCGACACCAGGCGAATCAACTCCACCTCGCGCTTTTCCACAAGCGGAGTCGCCGCCGGAACCTCGTTCTGCGTGAAGTTATCCATCACGGCACGCAGTTCCTTGTCCTGCGAAAGTGCCTTCGCCTCGCCCTGCGGGCAGCAGTCACATGCGGCAAGCACCGCACCCATACCAAGCATCGTCATAATCGTCCCTAGTTTCATGGTTTATTCCTTTTCTTTCTACGCCTTTAATATAAATAAATGCGCAAATTCCGCAAAATACCATTTTTTCATGCTCAGTATGCGTGAAACGCATAGTGAAAACGATACAATTCCGTTTCTTTCCCATTTTGTCATTTTATGACACTCTAAAAATATATTTTTGCTCTAGCACGGTCAAAAGGCTTCATTTTCCTCAAATAAGCCAATTGACTCAAGTTTCACCACTTGCACCGGCACGAGGAAAAATGTATATTGACTATAGTTCAATTCAACAATGGAGGTCATCATGGCACTAGCAATCGCATCAGTACCGATACTGACCGGCGAAGCGTCGGACAGGTTTGACCTCATGATGGAAGAAAGCGAAAAGCGTCGCGGTTCCATCGATTTTTCCAAGCAAATTGAACAGGCCAGGGACATTCTCTCCAAGGCCGATTTTAGAGAATTTAAGTAATGAACTTTCTCCAACAGAATTGCCGCTTTGGGTTCTACACTCAAGGCAAGGTCGCCCTATGCAAATCATTCAAGTGCGGGGACAACGATTTGGATGATTTCTTCACGAAAGACGCCTTTTTGCAGAGCGAAGAGCTGCTTTGCAAGAATTATTGTTTTTCTCTTGTCGATGACCCGGCTCAACTGGTGGCGGTTTTTACGCTTTCCAATGACAGCATCAAGAAAATTCCCGGATCTCGCAAAAGAAAGATTGAGAAGAACATCCCCCGCGAAAAGATATACAGCAGCTATCCGGCCGTCATGATTGGCAGACTCGGCATAAGCCTTGATTTTCAGAGCAAACATCAGACAAGCCTTTAAACAGTCGCCTGATGTATTTCGACTTGATTGAATTAAAGAAAAGGACCAGCAATCCTAAGTAAGGCGCAAGCCTACTTCACCCACTTATCGACTTCTTTTTGAGCCTTGTCAAAAAGCTAGTTTATTCCAAGGAATGACGTTTGCTTCTGTCAGCGACAATTCCTTTGCCCCCGCGTATAAAACGGCTTTTTGCTCGTGGGGATATCCAGAAATTTTTCCCCAGAAATTCAGATTGTCGAGGAACTCCCAGTTGAACGTTTCCGCCGACTTGATTTCGTAAGCGTAGGGTTTTCCGCTCTGGTCCTGAATCAAGTCCACTTCATGACCGACGTTATCTCTCCAAAAAGAAAGCCTTGGTTCTTTACCCTGATTTAATGAACTTTTCATAAATTCATTGATGACCAGATTCTCGAAAAGACTCCCTCGGGCAAAGTGCGATTTTAGTTGATTCACACTATCAATTTCAAGCAGCGAACAAGCAAGACCGGTGTCGTAGAAATAAAGCTTGGGCGTCTTTACAACCCGCTTGTTGAAGTTACGGAAGTCAGGCCTTAAGCGGTAAAGTATGAAACTGGCCTCCAGCACGGAAAGCCATGAATTTATCGTTGGTGTAGAAACGCCGCACTCGTTTGCAAGCGATGACTCATTTAACAGTTGCCCAATTCTTCCGGCACACAACTTCAAGAATTTTACGAATAAATTCAAGTTTCCCACATTCTTGAGTGTACGCAAATCGCGTTCCACATAAGTGCGCAGGTAACTCGCGTGGAATCATACGCACACCACCCTCAGTTCGCTACTTTTTTACAAATATAAAATGCAATTTTAAAATTGTAAAGTTTTCCCCTCTTTTCGGGGGGGGGAAGGGAGACGTAAAACTCCCGAATCCATTCGGAT
This sequence comes from Fibrobacter sp., assembly GCA_017526585.1. GTDB lineage: Bacteria > Fibrobacterota > Fibrobacteria > Fibrobacterales > Fibrobacteraceae > Fibrobacter. The sequence goes on from JAFXRC010000046.1 coordinate 2,194, forward strand.
CCGGGAGTTTTCTTTTACGGAATTCAGTGTAGTCAGCCTACTTCACCCACTTGTCGACTTCTTTTTGGGCCTTGTCGCGTTCGTTCTGGGCCACGTGTCCGTAGATGGCAAGGCCGGGGGTCACATTCGCGCCGGTCACCTTCTTGAGGCGCGCAACACCCGAGAGGCCGCTGCCTTCGTGGGTCACGAACGGGTGAATCGTCTTGCCCTTCAGGTTATACTTCTCGAAGAAGGTGAACATGGGCATGGGCATTTCACCCCACCACACCGGGTAACCGACGTAAATCTCGTCGAATTCTTCGGGGTTCACGTTCACCGGCTTGATGGCCGGACGCGCGTCCTGCGCAAGTTCCTTCTTGGCCACGTTGATGCAGTCGTCGTATTTCTTGGGGTATTCCTTCGCGGGTTCCACGTGCAAAAGCGTGCCGCCCGTCTTTTTCGCAATCATCTCGGCAATAATCTCGGTATTGCCCTTGGAAATGTTTCCGACGCTGTAGTTTTCATCGGCACGGGAATAGTAAACGACGAGGATTTTCTTTTCTGCTGCCATAGAGACTCCTAGAAGAAGTGATAAAAGAATCAAGGTGATTTTTTTCATGGGATCCGCCTTTTCTGTTAAAAATTCCTTTGAACCGGTTGCCTTTAATATAAATAATTTCAGGACGACCGCGTAATGCGTAATTTTTATGCCCAGTATGCGTGTAGTGCATAGTGAGCAAACGGTCGGCGACAATGAAGGTCTTTAGTCACCGGGATTCCAGTCCTTGAAATGCTGAATTTCGGCGAGGGTCGAGGTAAAGAAACGCTTTTCCTTGTCTAGGCCGCGAATCTTTTTCATGTCGTCTTCGGAAAGCTTGAAGTTATACACCTCGATGTTTTCCTTGATGTAATCCGGGTTGCGGGCCCCTGGAATCGTGGAGAAGCCTTCCTGCACGTGCCAGCGGAGGATAATCTGCGCGGGCGACTTCTTGTACTTTGCCGCCAGTTCCTTGATGGTCTTGTCGCCAAAGAGGGTCGCGTTGCCGCCGGTGCCGCCCAACGGGAACCAGCCTTCTACCGCGATGCCAAGCTTCTTGCACTTTTCTCGGAAGGCCTTGCGCTGCGCATACGGGTGCAGTTCAATCTGCACGATGGCGGGCCGGATTTTTGCCTTCGCGATGATTTCGTCGAATGCACGCTCGTCCATGTCAAAGTTCGAAATCCCGATGGACTTGATCTTGCCCTGCTTCACCGCCTCTTCGAGGCCGCGCCAACCCGCCATGTAGTCGCCCACAGGCTGGTGCAGGTAAACCAGGTCGATGTAATCCACGTCCAAGCGTTCCAGCATCTTGTCGATAGATTCAGCGGCGTTACCGTGATCGTAATCCGTGGGCCAGAGCTTGGAGGTAATCCAGATTTCTTCGCGGGGGATTCCCGACTCCTTCACGGCAGCGCCAACACCACGCTCGTTGCGGTAGGCGTGAGCCGTATCCACGTGCCTGTAGTCGAGCTTGAGCGCCACCGCCAAAGCGTCCTTCGCCTCGGCCACCGAAGAATTGTAAGTGCCTAGCCCGAACTGCGGAATGGCACGCCCGTCGTTCAACGGGATGGTGACAGGATTCACCTTCGGGGTGGCTGTCCCCGCCGCAGCAGCGAGCGCCGCAGTCGAAAGCATCATAGCAACAGTCTTGTTCATTTTGGTTCTCCTTATTGATTTCCCGCCGGGCGCACATCGGACCATTCAAAATGGGAAGTGCGTTTTGCGATATACCACTTGCCGTCAATCTTTTGGTATTCGTCCTCATAACGGACTCCCTGTAAATTCTGCGTGTGCACGCCCTCCGCGTTTTTCCCGATGAGCATCACGGTGCAATAAGACACGCCCTTGGCACGGTCGCCATCGATGGTCACTACCTGCTGGCCGTTGGAATGGTAAACCGTATCGAACAGCGAGAGGAACCTGGCACAGGCCTTCTCGATTTCGTCACGCCCCTTGAGCGTAGAGGCATTCCCGCCCACGATGGATGTCATGGTGGCATCTTCGGTAAAAAGCATGCTCTGGGTCTTGGTGTCACGCATGTCGGCCAAATTCGAGAAGGTGTCCACCAGTTCTTTCAACGCCTGCTTTTCAACAAGTTCTTCCATTTTCATTTGAGCCTCCTTGTTGCAGTCGCAAGCAGAAAACAAAAGGGCCGCTGCGACAGTTAAAAGTGTAACGAGTTTTTTCATTTTGGTTCTCCTTGCGGCAAGTGCCGCGGTTATGCGAATTTCTCCGGATCAAGCATGCGCACCACCTTGGCGGGGCTTCCTACGGCAACGGCATAATCGGGAATGTCCTTCGTGACCACGGAACCTGCGCCCACCACGGCATGTTTGCCGATACACACGCCGGGCAACACGGAAACACCCGCACCAAGCCACGCGTCTTCCTTGATAAGCACGGGCTTGCACTGCAAAACCGCACGGTCGTAAAGGTCGTGGTTGTTCGAAAGCAACTGCACATTGGCCGCAATCCAAGCGCCGTCCTCAATGGTGATGCCGCCGCGGGCCATCAGGAGCAGGTTGCTGCCGATATACACGTTCTTTCCGATTTTCACACGCTCAAAGCATACACCCTGAAGCGGAGCCGTGAGCATCGTCCCTTCGCCGATATTGTCGCCGAACAGTTCCTTGACCACCTTGCCGTATTCCTCGGTCATGGGCATGGTGTGGTTCAACTTGAACAGAATCTGGGCGTTCTTCGAGCCGATTTCAAAGGCCTCGGGGTCCGGGATTCGGGAATCGACGATTTCTTCTTTGCAGTCCATAAGTGCTCCTTGCTTGCGCATTTTTGTTGTTTACACTTGAATTATAGGTTGTTTTGACCCGAATTCAAATGGCAAGTTATGGGCTAGTGCAAAATAAGCGACAGATGTTCAAAAAGTGCATATTATTTTGTATATTTTACGGTATGAAACCAGCCGCCCACAAAGAAGATTTGCGCATCCGGCGCACCAAGGAATCCATCTACACGGCGTTCAAGCAGATGGTCTGCGAAATGCCCTACGAAAAGATTACCGTCAAGGCCCTCGCCGACCGCGCCATGATCAACCGCAACACGTTCTACCTGCACTACGAAAGCACCGACGACGTGCTCCGCGAAATCCAAGCGGGCTACATGGAGCGTTATATTGAGCTCGTGAAAGACTACAACTACCTCGACAACCAGAAAGAAATCGTGCGCTCTTTTTTCGAGTTCATGGAATCGCAAGACGAGTTCTTCAAGAAAATCACCTGCGACAGCCGCCTGGACTACGTGCGCGAACCCATGCAACGCAAGGTCTTGGCCCACACCCATTCCAAAACGACGCGACTCCACACCAAGCAGGTCTGCATCCAGAATATCGTACGGGCGTTCAACAACACCACGCTCGCGCTATACCGCCAGTGGGTGCAAGACGGCCGTAAAATCCCGCTTAAACAAATGATTGAACTTGCCGCAACTCTCATGGAAGGCGGCATCAAGGCTTTCGCAAACAGGGAGTAAAATAAGGCGTTCCATTGCCTAGTCCCTGAGCCAACGAAGGTGAGCGAGGGTGAGGCTTCCCCCACCTATGCCTTCAAAGCATATCTTTTATGCGAAATAAGTATTTTGATTTGTTGCGGGATTTGGTTATTTTTAGGGCATGAGGTGGTTCAGTTTCTTGTTCGTTTTCCTGTTCGTGGCGTGTTCGAGCGATGCTGCGTCGCAGGCAGTGCCGAAGGTTTCGAACAAAGGAGATTCAAGCGTGCAGAATAGCAAAGGGGCGGCCCCAACGGTCAAGTTGAATTCGGGTTTCGATATGCCGGTTCTCGGGCTTGGCACTTGGACTTTGCGCGGCAAGGTGGCTGAAGATGCGGTCTATGTCGCCATCAAGAACGGGTATCGA
>JAFXRC010000047.1 GCA_017526585.1 Fibrobacter sp.
ACACGCCACCAGCGTTCGTTCTGAGCCAGGATCAAACTCTTCATTGATTTTTTAAAGTCTTGGTCCCGTTAATCACGTTCGTATCTTGACTTCCAAGAAATCTCTTGGACCCGTCACTAAGCACATCTCCGATTCCTTCAAACTGCTCAGTAATCTCTCGGATTACTGTCCCTTGGATCGCGGTTTACTTCAGTTCTTCGCCGTAGCGTTTCGTTTTCGACCGTTCCTCTCGGGAACGACGCCAATTATAGAATTTTCAGGAACATTTGCAAGGGTGTTTTTGCAGAAAAAATCGCATTTTTTTCTTATTTTCGCAAAAAACGGGAATAACACGACTCTTGCGCAGGGAATTCCCCGAGAGTTCACAAACTATTCACAATTTTCTTTAAGCCTTTTTTGAAAGATTGGACAAAATCGCCTCAAAAGGACCATTTTCCATGTCAATCGGGGTGTTCTGAAGCTGCCAACGGAACCAAGTCAACTGCCTTTTTGCATAATTGCGGGTCTTTTTCTTGACCTCTTCAACAACATTCTTCATTTCAGAGGCATTTTTGGCCTGCAATAGCTCGCGATAGCCCAAACTTTGCCATGCAGGGGCCGTAAGCGAAACTGTTTTAGAGAGTTCGCGTGCTTCTTCAACCCAGCCGTCCTTAATCATCTGGTCTACACGCGCATCGATTCGTTTGTACAAAACATCGCGTTCTCGCTGCAGCCAGAAGACGGGCACAGAGCCAATCCCGCCTTCGCGTTCTTTCTGAAATTCAGATAGCTTGCGCCCTGTCGCCTGAAAAACCTCAAGGATTCTCACCAAGCGCAGCGTATTGTTCGGATCCACATTCTGTGCGGATTCCGGATCGACCTCACAAGCCATTTTATACAAACTATCAGATCCTTCACTCGCAGCCAATTCCTCTAGCTGACGACGAACGGTTGCGGGCACAACAGGAATCTTCGGCAAACCCAAGAAAAGACTTTGTATGTAAAGCCCTGTACCGCCAACCAAGATATAGTTCTTGTCGGGATTTTCCGCAAGCAAGCTTTTTACCTGGCGACAGAATTCTCCCGCCGAATAGCTTTCAGTCGGCAGCAAAAAATCAACTAGGTGATGTTTCACCCGCGCAAGGCTCGACTCGTCGGGTTGCGCCGTACCGATACAAAAGCCCCGGTACACCTGTCGGGAATCCACTCCGATAATTTCGGCACCATAGTGTTCCGCAAGCGAAAGCGACAGGTTCGATTTACCAATTCCCGTCGCACCAACCAAGGCAAATAGAATAGGCATGACGGCAATATAATTATATTTGATCACACCATGGGAAAAATGAAACACGTTGTTGCAATTATCATCGTTTTGACAGTCTTGATTGGTGGTTTCGTCTACCTACTGCCCAAGCTTTCCGAATCGCAGCTACTAGATACTGGCAAAAAGAACAAAGGCGCCGCGTCAGACTCGACCGTAGTCCAGGACACACTCCCTGACACACTTTCGTTCGAAGAAAAGATGAAAATTTCCTTGAGTCCCCTGGAAGTCAGCTATTCCAAGAGAAAGAAGCGTCATATCTGGACCATGGGCGGCGGAGAAACCATCATCACCTATCTGCTGCAAACAAAGCGTTTCACGGAAAGGAACAACGGAAAAATCCTTTTCATGGAAGAAATCTACAACCTGGACCCCTCCATTTTCCAGGCGGCAAAAGTCGACCTCTTAAGCGACAAGGAAGACACTCTTAAACTGGAACTCCAAGTCTCCCGAAACGAATTCAAGCCGGGGGCTTCGCTGCTTGCCGTCGGATTTCAAGTTACTGCAATCACTCCCGAACTGATTGTCGCCGCGAACAAGCTCGACTACCCCTATGACTTGCTGATACCTCCATTCGGTCTTAGCGACGACGCCTACGAAGACTTAAACCACTTCAAGCATAAAGAAATCACCTTGTGGATTACGATGGAATCTTCGAAGCTGAACCGCGTTCACAACAAGCTAAGACCATTGCGTATTCACCACACCGCAGAACAAATCGAAACCGTCATCAATGACGCCCGCAACAAACTTCCCGAAGCCAAGGGAGTTGTATCCCGCTACGGAGAACAAGCTGTCGAACACAGGCAACTTCTACAGGCAATCCTTAATCCGATCAAGCAACAGAATCTGTGGTTTATGGACATTTCCATGAACAAGCTGTCCATTGTCCCGCAGACCTGCAAAGACATGGGACTTGCATGCAAAAGCGGAAGCCCCTACAATCCCGAAAACAGCTCCATCGATGACTACATCAAGGCGAAGATGCGCGAAGCAAAACGCGGAGGACTTGCCGTCATGATACTTCCCCTGACAACCGATGTACTTGAAAAGCTGAGCGATCTGTCGGAAAAAGCAAAGAAACAAGGCACCACGCTCATAAATTTATCTACTTTTATGAAGAAATGACAAGGAGTCCTGTATGACCGTAAAACTTGGATTTAACATTGACCACATTGCAACCATCCGCGAAGCCCGCAAAATTTGCGAGCCGGATCCGATCGCGGCGGCAGTTCTCGCCGAACTTGCCGGAGCAAGCGGTATAACAGTCCATTTACGTGAAGACAAGCAGCACATACAGGACCGCGACGTCCAGCTTTTGCGCCGCACCGTCACGACCAAGATGAACCTGGAAATTGCCCCCTCCCAGGAAATGGTTCAGGTTGCCATCAACAACCAGCCGGATACCGTGACGCTAGTGCCGGAAACCCACACGGAACTTTCGACCGAAGACGGTCTCAATGTCGCCGCCAAGGCGGGAGATCTCCTGAAGCCGGTCATGACCCTCAAGAACAACGACATCTCGGTCGGCGTATTCATCGATGCCGAAACGGAACAGGTCAAGGCTGCAAAGAAAATCGGAGCCGACTTCGTAGAATTCAACACGGGCAAATATGCGACCAGCTGCGCACTCGGAAGTGCCGAAGAAGTGGAACGCGAAATTTCTGCCCTTGAAGACATGACGGTTCTCGCCCGCAAGTATGGACTCAAGGTCAAAGCCGGTCGTGGACTAAACTACCGCAATGTCAGCGCCATTGCTGCTATCGAAGGAATCGATGAAATCATCATCGGTCACAGCATCGTAAGCAAGGCTGTCATGGTCGGTCTGGACCGCGCCATTCGCGACATGCTCGACAAGTTCAAGGATCAGTAATCCTTATACTCCACATTCTGGAGTACAAGCCCCTGGGGCGGCGCCCACGTGCGTTCGCCCTTAAATTTTTTATCAAAAATCGTATTCACGGTACCCAGCGGAAAACGACCGCGACCCACATCGAAGAGAGTTCCAACCATCGCCCGCACCTGTCGATGCAGGAAACGGTTGCCCTTGATGTGGAACATGCAGCTCCAGTCATTCAGGCGTTCGAGCCTAAATTCCGTAAGGATACAATCCGTCGGTTTGCCGTCGTTTCTGGGGATGCAAAAATCGATAAAGTCGTGATGTCCCAAGAAGGATTCCGCTTCTCGTTCCATGACATCCAAGTCCAAATTCAGCGAACCACATTCCCAGCCAAAGTCCCGCAGCAGTGCCACCGGACGAGTGAAAATCGTATACTGGTAGTAGCGGCAAAGGGCGTCGTAACGGGAATGAAAATCAGGAGCGCATAGTTGCAGCTCACGGATGCGAATCAGCCGTTTGGTGAGACCGTTGATGGAGCGTTCCACCTTGCCTGGGTCCAGTTCACCGTCAAAGTCGAAATGGACGCATTGACCGCGGGCGTGGACGCCCGTATCGGTACGACCGGAACCGGTAATGCGGATTGGCGAACGAAGTACAATGGAGAACGCTTCTTCAAGCGCAGACTGAACCGTGACGAACTTGGTCTTACCGCCCTCGTTCTGCGCCTGCCAGCCGTAAAAGGCCGAGCCCAGGTATTCGCAGCGGAAACGGTAACGCATTAGCCCATGGCTTCCTTGATGACCGCTTCGACCTTTTCCTGAGAAATCTTCAGGCTCGACGCAATCGCCGATGCAGGGAATCCGCGGCGAGACATCTGGAGGATTTTTACCTTCTCGTTCGATTCGCGGTCGAATCGAGTCACTTCCAGCGGACTTTGAGCCTTGAGATTCGGGTTTCCCGTCAAATTGCGACTCTGGGCACGGATTTTCATGGTGCGTTCACGAGAAAGTCCGCGAGGTGCACGCAAAACATCGGACAGATTCTGCATCGCAGAGGTAATCCGTTCCTTAGCTGTCGGACGAAGCGTCGGTTTGCTGTCGGGAACACCCGTCAAAATTTTGTTTTCAGGAACGCCGTTCTCGTCTTCGAAGGCGACCTTCGGTTCTTCTTCACCCTGAGACAGGGTTTCCTCAGCCGCCAAAGCTTCGCGCTTTTGTGCAGCGTAGGCTTCGACATCGGCAATAATGGAGCGCTTTTCACGATGCGGACGCGGAGGAATGGTCGCGTCGTCAAGCCCCGCCTTGGGTTCCTTGAAACGTTCAGCCTTGATAGCCTCCATGCGGCGGGTGATGATTTCCTGACGCTTTCTCAGGATGAATACCAGGATGATGATACAGAGAACTACAGCGAGAGCGCCGCCCAAAATCCACTTGATTGTATCAGCAGAAAGCGGGAATCCGCCAACGGTTGTCACCTGCTCGCCAGCCGCAGATTCGGGGACGGAACGCATCGCGCTCAAATTTTCCCATGCGGAATCAAGCTGTAAACGGATATTCACTTGCGCATCAGCATCACTACGGGCATTCCAAAGAGCAAGTTCCAGCGAATCAATCTTTGAACGAGCCGCCAGGTACGATTCTGCATCAAAAGACTTCCCTGCTGCGGACAAATCCATAGTCAGATAGACGGCGAGAGCTGACGCCAGCACAAACAACACTATGGGAGCAATAAACTTCTTCATGCCCTAAAAATAGTAAAATCTAAACGGAGACGTCGGTCGATTCGAAGCAAAACACCCCCCTCAGAAGCACAAGACCGCAACAAGAAGAGCGTTGAGAATTCGACATTTTTCTCAACGCTTTTACTAAAACATTTACAACGGCACCTTTAAGAAGAGTGCATTTTTTCTATCTTAAGAATTAAGAACTCTTTGTTCTCCTCCTAACCCCCAAAAAGCTCAGCTGGCGCAAGTCAGCTGAGTTTTTTTCTGCATGTCATTAAGGTTAACTAGCGGTTATTCGAGAGGGCGTCTGCGATAATCACACGGTTTGCACCCGACTGAATTGCCATCTGCATCGATTCGCCAGCCGCATAGAGGAGCCCCTTCGCATCACCCGCATGCGCAGGCATTACAGCAACGCCCATGCTGAGCGTCGTAGCAAGGATTCCATCACCGTAGGCGATCTGGAGCTGTGAAATTTCGTTGCGAATTTTTTCGGCACGATTCCGCGTAATCTTCAAATCTGCACCAGGCAGAATGACGCAGAACACGTCTCCTTCGTAGCGGCACGGAATGTCTTCGTTGCGGACATAGCCCGGCAGACGCTGTCCCAGTTCCCACAGGAGCTGTTCCACCGCATGGCGACCACGCTTTTCTTCGATGTCGGTGACATTATCCGGGTAAAGCATGATGAGACCGATCGGGGTCCTGTGGCGGATAGCCGCAGAGACTTCGCGCACCAAGGATTCTTCCATGTAGCGGCGGTTAAACAGACCCGTCAGATTATCGCGGATGCTGTGCTGCTTATACCGGGCATTCAAGTTCTGGTTCGCCACATAAAGACCGAATGTCGCAGCGACAGCACTCACCTTGGCATGCCAATCGTCCATCGTTTCGTTATCGGGCAACGCATCAGTCTGAAGCGAAAAGATGCCAAAATGCTCCTCGATACCCTCGATAGGCGCGCAGAAGCAAATTCCATGGGGATGATGATGCAAGTGTGTGCAGCCACCGTTCAAGTTCGGATTGGAAAAATCAGAGATAACGATATCACCAGCATCGAAACTTGCGCATTCGGCAGGGCGAATCACATCGTCGCTAATGACCGTATTGCCGAAGGAAAGCACCTTGTGCATATCCGTCTGCGTACCGGCGTACATATACAGAATACCGGAAGCATTCGGGAACAGCTGCGGCAGGAGTTCCTGCAGCGCCTTGACTACTTCGGGTACCGGACGATCTTTTAAAAGGCAACGGGCATACTTTTTCCAAGATTCCAGAGGGAACTTGGCGCAGATACTTTCGTCCAATTTCTTGGACAGAGCTTCCTGAGACGAAATGGCTCCGGCCGGCAGAGGCATTTCCTCTTTTTCCGGCTTCGACGGCGGCACCGGATCCAGCGAATCAAAGCCCGATGTCACGAACTTCGAATCTTTGATGGAATTGATGGTTTCGTTAAAATCAACCTCGGCAGTTTCAATCTTCTTTCGGCAGAGCGAGAACAGGACAAAGCTAAGGACTACACCCCAAGCTCCGACAAAAATGAACTTGCCACCCAAAGACAAGGTTTCCTCGGGGACAAAGTAGGAAATAACGATTCCAGCGATAAACGCAACTAGCCAAAAGAAATATGTCAGCATGCTCATGTCATTAAATGTAGTTAAAGATTCCCTAAATAGGATTTCGTAAGTCTTAATTAGGAATAAAAAAAGGTTTTTCTTTCTACCTTTACAATTATGACCATTCTCGAAAAAATTGCCCTTGCCCTCCCCGCCGTTGAATCCCCCGCTAGATATATGGGTGGCGAAGCGAACAGTGTAGTCAAGGATCACAGCCAGATGCTCTGCCGTATGGCTTTCGTGTTCCCCGACAAGTACGAAATCGGCATGAGCAACAACGGAATCCGCATTCTGTACCATGTGATTAACCGCGAGCCGGATCTTTTATGCGAAGTTTCGTTTGCCCCGTGGGACGACATGGCGAAAGAAATGGAGAAATACGACATTCCGCTGTACAGCTACGCCAGCTACACGCCGGTGCGTGATTTCGAGGTGGTGGGCATGACACTCCAGACGGAGCTCAACTTTACGAACGTGCCCTATGTACTCGAAATTGCCCGCATTCCTGTGTGGCAGAAAGACCGCTGTGAAAAAGACCCGATTATTGTCGCTGGCGGTCCCGCCATGGCAAACCCCGAACCCGTCGCAGACTTCTTTGACGCGTTCATGATTGGCGACGGCGAGGACATGATTGTAAAGTTCCTGCGCTGCGTGGGAGAAGGTCGCAAAGCAAAGCTTCCCCGCGCCCAGATTCTAGAGAATTTGTCTAAAATCGACGGCGTATACGTTCCGAGTCTACGCCCCGTGGTTACAAACGAATTCGGTGACATCGTTCCGGCAGAGCCCGCCAAGGGCAGCTACCAGAACACGAACGGCGTTCGCCGCCAGTTTATCCCGGTCATGGACCCGAAGAACTACCCCATCAAGAACCTGATTGCGAACATGCAGTTGGTGCATAACCGATTCAGCGTAGAGGTGATGCGCGGTTGCGCCCAGGGGTGCAGGTTCTGTCAGGCGGGCATCTGGTACAGGCCCTGCCGCGAGCTCGACCCCGATGATGTCTTGGACATCGCGAAGGCAGGTATCAAGGCGACCGGTGAACGCGAACTGGGATTACTTTCACTTTCCACCGCTGACTACAAGCCGGTGGAAGGCCTCACCGACTCGATCATTGACGACCCGTTCTTCGACACCGTTGACGTAAGCCTTCCGAGTATCCGCGTGAATGCCTTCGGTGAAACCCTGGCACAGAAAATTTCAGCCCTCAAGGGCGGCCGTAGCGCGACATTCGCACCCGAAACGGGTTCCGAACGCATCCGCAAGATGATCAACAAGACCATCAGCGACCAGGATATGTACAACGCCGCCGAACACGCCTTCAGCAGCGGATTCAATAAAATTAAGTTGTATACAATGATCGGTTTCCCGACAGAAAACGAGCAGGACATGGAGGCGTTCTGCAACCTGATCGAGAACCTGGTGAAGATTGGCCGCAAGTACCTGCGCGGGTGCCAGATTGCCGTGAGCATGGGAATCCTGATTCCGAAGTCATTTACAGGACTTCAGTGGGCACCGTTCATGGACAAGGAGACCGCCCTCAAGCATATCCGCTATGTGCGCGAAAGATTCTTTAGGCACCCGAATGTGAAGGTGAACTGGGCCGGTTGGGAAACAAGCTTCCTCGAAGCCATTTACAGCCGCGGCGACCGCAGGCTCGGTCCGGTGATTTACGCCGCCTACAAGAAAGGAATCATCTTCGAAAGCGACTCCTACCGTTTCGACTTCGAGAAGTGGCAGCAGGTCTGGGAAGAATGCAGCTACGACACCAGCTGGGTGTACCGCATGCGCGAGAAAGACGAAGTATTCCCGTGGGACTTCATTCACGCCGGCACAAGCAAACAGTACCTACGCGGCGAATGGGAAAAGGCTTTCAAGGAAGATTCCGCGCCGGTGCCCAACTGCAAATGGGGCGACTGCCAGAAGTGCGGCATTCCGGGCTTCGGTGCCGAAATCAAGCTTGCCAACGACCCGGTGCGCCACAAGGCCCCGAGCCGCACACCCGAAGAAATCAAGAAGCTGGTCGCGGAACGCCGTCCCACACAGAAGAGCTGTCACAGCTACAAAATTACCTTCAAGAAGACGGGGCTCAGCCGATTCCTGCCGCACCAGAACATGCTTTCGTTCTTTGAACGCACATTCCTTTGCGCAGGCATTCCCATCAAGTTCAGCGAAGGCTTCAGCCCGAAACCGCGTATTTCGAACATGGGCGCGCTCCCTTTGGGTCTTGAAACTTATTGCGAAGTCATCAGCGTCGATTTGCTCCAGCCGCTAGATATTTCCAAGGAAAACTTGCCGAAGATCATGGCGGAACTTTCGAGACCGTTCCCGCGCGGCATGGAAATCGTGAATATCGAGCCTCTCCACGAAAAGCTCAGCAAGCATATGCCGACGGCGATGATTTACTCGTTTACGCCCGACAAAATGCCTGAAGGCATCATGGAAAAGTTCGAAAGCAAGACCCTCCCCGTGGTACTCAACCACCGCGGACAGGAAATCAATCTGAACGAACATCTGCTTGGAATCCAGATTGCAGGCGACGCCATCATCACGAAGGTGAAGTGCAATAACATGGGCACGACGGTGAGTCCATTCAATATCTATGCAGCTCTCATGGGTGTGGAATTCGACCCCAAGAAACTCGACGAAAGCTCTCGCCGCTACCTCATCAAGAAAATCGCGATGGAGTTTTAAGGAACTTCCGTGAGCCATAAACGACTCAGCGCAAGCGAGTCGTGTTGGCGAGAGAATCGTCTCCAGGGTAAGGACTCAGCCGAGGTTAGCCGATTCGGTCTATTACTCTGCTGGTAGGATGATTTCGATATGGCGCGTGCTCACGTTCAAGAAGTGAGTACGGAACAAATCCTTTTCGCTCCTATCGCTAACGCGCACCTGCGTAACGGCGATAAAATCCTTGTTTTCGCGGATGTAGTCCGTGAGACGTTCATCGCGGAGCGTATCGATTTCGCCGGTGATGATAAAGCTGTCAGTCCAAATCTTTACTAGCATACCCCAAATATAAAGTTTTTTTTCGTTTGCAAGCAGAAAAAAAGCGTTTTTCTGTTGCTTTTTGCAATTTCTTAAGGTATTTTGATTTTTGAAGAAGTAAAAAAGCAAAGGAGACTACCATGGTTGCTAAGAAGAAAAAGGCTATTTCGACGATTCCCGGCAAGATGATCTACCATAACATGGACTTTATCGACAGCGAAATTGGCCGTCCCATCAGAATTATCGCCGAATTCATGGCTCCCCACCAGATTTTCCAGCAAGAGGGCGTCCAGAACACCATCGTGTTCTTCGGTTCGGCACGCACACTGCCTATGAGCGAAATCAAGAAGCGTCTGAAAGGTTGCAAAAACAAGAAAGAGATAGCCCGTCTAAAACAACTAGAGTCCGTAGCGGAATACTATGACGCCGCCCACGAACTGGGTGCAAAACTGGGCCGCTGGGCAAACAAGCAGCACAAGGGCTTTGCCATCATGACCGGTGGCGGTCCCGGCATCATGGAAGCGGGCAACCGTGGCGCCAACGACGTGGGAACCTCCTCTGTCGGGCTCAACATCAGGCTTCCCTTCGAGCAGCACCCGAACCCCTATATCGATGACGAACTGAACCTACAGTTCCGCTACTTCTTTATCCGTAAGTACTGGTTCATGAAGATGGCCAAGGCGCTAGTGGTGTTTCCCGGCGGATTTGGTACCCTGGACGAGATGTTCGAAATCCTCACCCTCATCCAGACCAAGAAATACGGTGACCGCATGCCCGTCGTGATTTACGGCAGTAAGTACTGGAACAAGGTCATCAACTGGAGCTATCTAGCCGAAACGGGAATGATCGATAAGGACGACATCAAGCTGTTCCATTTCTGCGATACCGTAGAAGATGCTTACAATGTCATTACAACGGCTTTGGAAAAGACGATGGAATAGCTAAATTTGTGTCATGCTGCGGAACATTTTAGCAGAGACACTTGATCGCGTATCCAGAAACTTGGCGCTGCGCCCAAACTACACCATGGAAGAATACCAGCGGTGGTTTGACCAAAATCCCGAATACATGCACAACGGGATTGCGCAGCGCATCCAACTGATCGAGCCTCTGACGCTGGAGGGTACCAACAACCTCTACCGCGCCTGCTACTGGCTCGACCACCCGAACGAATCGACGCGTTACGCCGAACAGGAAATTGTCGTTAAAATCTGCAAGTTCTGGGCGTCCCCCGGCAAGAACAGGCTTCACCGCCTGAACATGCTGCTGAGTGCCTTCCAGGATGAAATCCGCATCAACAACCTGGTACACGCCACCAATATCGAAGGCGTGGTGCAGAGCATGGGCGGTGGAATCGCAGGTCGCCACCCGTATCTTAAGATGGAATTCATCAAGGGTTGTTCTCTCGACAGGCTTTTCAAGAAAGACCTAAGCGATGACGATATCCTGCACCGCGTAGCACAGCTCGCCTACCTCGCAAACACGATCAGCCAGCTGCACTACTACCAGGTGGTTCACAAGGACCTTAAGCCCAAGAACCTGCTCCTGTGCCAGAACCCGCACCACAAGAACAACCACAAAATTCTAATCTGCGATTTCGGCTACGCGCAGGCAAAGCTCCGCGAAACCATCACCGAGTACGGCGGACAAATGACGCCCTGCTACAGCGCTCCCGAACAGGCCATCATGGGCGAAAACCTTTCGGCTTCGGTGGACTACTTCAGCTTCGGCATTATCGTTCACGAATACCTGACCGGCGAAAAGCTATTCCCGCATTCGATGGACATCTTTGTCGAAGACGGCTACCGCATTACCGACCGCTACCTGGAATACCTGAAGACCGGTCGCGAGAACCGCTTCAGTGACCCGCGGTTCCCGGAGCTTACGCAGTGGATTGATTCCCTGACAATCTTCGATAGCTTTGAACGCATGCAGAACTGCCCGAACCTTTTCGACATCGCACACAAGCTGCGCGAACGGGTGAACGCACAGGGCTACCGCGATGTGAACACAGACTTCTTGTGGAACCAGCTGCGCGAGTACAATCGCTTTTAATAAAATAAAAAGTTCCGTTTGATTTTCATTATTGTATATTCAGGATATGAAAAAGTTTTCAAACATCCTGAAGAATTCTGTGATTCCCTTTTTGAAGAAAATCAGTCCAGTCTACTACCTGGTGATTCTTGCCATTATCGGCATCGGAGCCTTTAACGCTATCACTGGCGTGATGCCGCAAATACAGCAAAGCCGCTACGAAAAAGGAATCGTCAAGTCCTTTGACAAGTGGTGGAACGAAGAAGGCGCCGAAAAGTTCAAGTCTGTAGGTCTGGAACCCACCGAAAAAATCCGTAGCGAGGAATTCGAACAGTTCCGCGACAGAGCGCTCGCCTTAAAGCCTTCTTACATTGTGGAAGACCGCATCGAAACGATGAAGCAGGAATTCCGTCAATGGTGGGAAATCCAGGGCGGCAAAGAAGACTTCATTCGGGAGAACAACCGCTACCCCGGCGAAGCTGACTACCAGCGTGAACTTTCAAAGTGGATCGACAACTATACCGAAAAGTTTGTGCGCTACAATATGGCGTTCATTCCCAAGAAGGGACACTACGACCGACTGCTGACGAGCTGGCTGCTTTTCCCAAGCGTCTGGAGTTTCCTCATTTTTGCGATCTTCTTCATTTACGCCCTAGCTCAACTGGAACGCCGCTGGCACTGGTACGTGTTCTGGGGAATCACCGCAGCACTAGCTCTCTGCAGTGGCGTTCTCGTCGACATCCTCACCGGAACGAGTTTCTTCGATCACTATAGTGGCGAACGCTACATGGGCATGAGTCTTACGCTCGCCTTTTTGCTGGGAGCGTCCTCATTTGCCCCCCGAAAGGAACTGGTTTCAAGAGCAACTTCAGCCATCTGTTTCATCGGTCTTGTGCTGGACATGGGCGTCAACTGGTTCATCAATCCGGGAATCTTTGGGGCGGTCACCGTACTGTCTCCGGTAATGTTCGCCGCAGGAGCCTTCAGCGGAATCAAGATCGAAACGCGGCGCAAGTCCAGAAGGGAAATGAAACTGGAAGCCCTGGAAGAACGCGCCCGCAAAGTCGCTAACCGAAACCCGCTTGCCGAAATGAAGGCAAAGACCCGCGCCCTGATTGAATCAGGAATTTCCAACGCAAAGGGTGGAAGCCCCGACCAGGCTGCACGCCAGCTGACTCAGGCCATGGTGCAGCTTTTACAGGAACACCCCATAGACGCAGACCTCGTCGTTTCTGTTGCCGACCGCATGAGCATGCACTATGTCGAAATTTCAAGCAACCAGTGGTTGGAATGGGGCGAAATCGCCAAAGCAAAAAATGCACCCAAGGCTGCCGTCAAGCTTTTGAAAAAGGGACTATCCCTTGAAAAAGACCGGAATTTTGCACGACGCGCCCTGTTCATCTTGGGCGAGACATGCATCCGAAACAAGATCGAGCTGGAAGACGGCAAGAAGCGGCTGCAGAAGGTCATCGAAATGAACGGCAACGACATTTTGGCAAAACAGGCGCAAAAAATTCTAGAAAGCATTGCCACACAAGAAGGCAACACATAGAAGCTCCAGCCCAATTGCTAAATTTAGCGGAAAAAGGATTTACGATATGAAAATTGCCGTCATTGGTGGAGCAGGATATATCGGTTCGCACACGGTCCGCGAACTATTGGACCGCGGACACGAAGTCAAAGTTTTTGACAACCTGAGCAGCGGACTGGAACAGAACCTGTTCAAGGACGCAGGCTTTGTCAAGGGTGACATTTTGCACCCCGAAGAGATCGAAGCTTTTTTGCAAGAGTTCAAGCCCGAAGGACTCGTTCACCTCGCCGCCTTCAAGGCCGCCGGTGAATCAATGACCAACCCCGAAAAGTACAGCGTCAACAACATCACGGGTTCTCTCAACATTTTGAACGCCGCCACGGCAGCTGGCGTCAAGTACTTCGTATTCAGCAGCTCCGCAGCCACCTATGGTGCACCGCAGTACATGCCGGTAGATGAAAAGCATCCGACCGAGCCTGAAAACTATTACGGTTATACGAAGCTTGCCATTGAAGGATTCCTGAAATGGTACGACAAGCTGCGCGGCATCAAGTTTGCAGCACTGCGCTACTTCAATGCAGCGGGTTACGACGTGAAGGGTCGCATCACGGGACTTGAAAAGAACCCCGCCAACTTGATTCCGGTCGTCATGGAAGCGCTGACGGGTCGCCGCAAAGAACTGCTCGTGTTCGGCAACGACTATGATACCCCCGATGGAACCGGCGTACGCGACTACATTCATGTGAACGACCTGGCAATTGGACACGCCAAGGCATTTGAATACCTGCAGCAGAAAAACGAAAGCCTAATTGTGAATCTGGGCGTCCAGCGCGGAACGAGCGTTCTCGACATCGTGAAGGCTGCCGAAAAGGCTTCCGGAAAGAAGGTGCCCTACCGCATCGTGGAACGCCGTCCGGGTGACCCCGCAAGTCTCGTGGCAGACCCGTCCAAAGCATTCGAGCTTCTTGGCTGGAAGGCTCAATACAGCGACATCGACACCATTATCAAGACGACCTGGAAGGCATACCTTTCCAACGGAATCGTCTAGTAGAAGAACCGATAAAACTTTAAAAAGCGGGCTCTCAACGAGAACTCGCTTTTTTGATGCCTACACAAGATTCATCTTGCTGCTACTGAATGTAGCGGCGTTTCGGCAGGCCCGCTGTGGTGTATTCCACCACGATGACCCGCGCAGCGGGCATCTTCGCAGGCTTTTTGTAGCCTGCGAACAGCGGGCGCCCCTGCATGTCGAAGATGCGGTAGAAGGCGGTCTCGGCCTCAGTCGCCCAGTTCACGCGTTGCGAAACCGAAGTCGTTCCGCTGTCAGATTCCACGATTTCGCCCGAAGATGATTCCGGTTCGGCACTCGAAGAAGATTCGGGAGCGTTCGGGTCTGTAACCACGATGCGACCACTCTTGACAAAGGTGGAACCGTTGTTGGTCGCCGTGACGGTGAAGGCGTATTCGCCAGCCGCAGCGGGAGTTCCGCTGATAGAAATCTTGCGGTTTTCCTTGTCGATGCTGGTCGTAACACCCGCCGGGAAGCCCTGGGGCACGACCGTCTCGGCGCCGCTCCAGGTGTAGCAGAAATCCACAATCGGTTCGCCCAGGTTGATGCTCTGGCTGCTAGAGCCCGCACCGCACTTTACAACCTCAGGGTAGGCAGTCCCTTCGACAGAGAAGGTCACGAACGCGGACATCTGCGAAAGACCCGAATTGTCCGTCACGACTGCAACTGCGGAATACATGCCCGGTTCAAGCCCGCTCGCGTTCACCTGATAGGGGGCTGCCGTCGCAGAACCGACTAAAGTCGTTCCGACATAAAAGTCCACCTTCTTCACGGAACCGTCGTTATCCTTCGCGTCAGCCTTCAAGGTCACCGTCGCACCCACTTCGAACTTCGCACCCGACGCAGGGGCGGTCATCGAGACCGTTGCCGCCTTGTTGCTCAGTCCGAAAGCCTGGTTGTATTCGGGCATCTTGCCGTAGCGGCCACCCACGCCCACAAGTTTCGGGAGGTCGGTAGGAAGGCTTGAATTGCTGCGTAGTTCGTAAGAATAAGAAGGCGTAAAGACATTGTCGTTGAACGCCGACGCCTGAGATGTTCCATTGTTGTTATAGGGGGTGGAGCTCTTTGCTCCGGTGACCGTCGTATTCTTGAACTTGATCAAGGAATAGGCATCCTTTCCGGCCACCTGAATTTGCGGATTTTTCACATAGTTGTTTTCGTAAAGGACTTGCGTCTTCTTGTCGCTTTTCCCGGAGGCATCAATCACATGCCAGTGGTTGTAATCCACATAGGAATTGTAGATGTGGACCATCGAGGCGTAGGAACCATCCGCCTCGCTCGTCACCTTGGGAACGCGTCCGAAAGAATTGTGCCAATAGACATTCGCAAAAGTCAGCTGCGCCGTTTCAACCAGGTGCATATACGGATCGTAATAGTAGCAGTTGTACTCGTTGCTGCCATCATAGTCTAGATACGAAACGGTAATGCCCTTGACATATTCCAAGTCCATGCCGTCGCTAATCCACTTGTAGCTGATGTGGTCGAACCACATATTTTCAACTTCCTTGCCGCCGCTGCCGCTCACTTCGAGACCATCGCCCCCCTCGATAAGGTGCGGGTTCACATCGTAAAGGGCCAAGTTGCGATAGATGTTGTTCTTGGCACCTTCGTAGGAACGGTTTGACCACGAAACACCGCGCATATTTGCGCCACGGCCCATACCCACGAGGCTCTTGTTGCCCTTGGTCGTAATCCAGTTGCTCCAACTCTTGATTTCGCCCGCAGACACCATCGTGGTCTGTTCGCTAAGGCCGGAACAGCTGTTCTGCGTAAAGCTGATACGGTAAAAGGTGTTGTTGGAATTGACAGTGTTGCCACAGGAAGACTTGCACCAAGTCCATCCCGAATTGGCGGCAGATGTGGCCGCATCTACGAACTTTCTGAAGTCGTAAGT
>JAFXRC010000009.1 GCA_017526585.1 Fibrobacter sp.
GAAGACGGAAATCTTTACGCAACCGTCGCAGAAAAACTGGGATACATCGTGACCCGGGGTTCCAGTAGCCACGGGGCGAGCAATGTCCGGCACCTCTTAAAATCCCTGAACGAAGGAAAATTTGTCGGAATGGCTCTCGACGGTCCGCGCGGTCCCGCACAGGAAATAAAGCCGGGCTCGATTTGGCTTTCCAAATCCAGCGGCAAACCCCTCTGGGAACTAAATGTCAAATATGGGCCCCATTTCACCTTAAAAACATGGGATAAATTTATTCTACCCCTGCCACTGACAGCAATTGACATCGAAATTAAATTATCTTTGTGACTGCAAATCTACCAAGGTGATAACTTATTAACTAAGGAAAGAATCGTGATTTTAATGCCCCCGAAATTTGTCGCCTTCGACCTTGAAACGACAGGTCTTAACAATCAAAAAGATGAAATCATCGAAATCGGCGCCGTCAAGTTCACCGTGGAAACCAAGAACGGCAAGGTCGTCCCCAAGCTGCTCGGCGAACTTGAGACCTTCGTCAAGCCGAACATGATGATTCCCGCCGAAGCCTCTTCGGTGAACCACATCTACGACAGCGACGTGCAGGACGCCCCCGCCGTAGGTGAAGCCATCAAAAAGTTCACCGAATTCTGCGGACAGAGCTCCATCCTCATCGCCCACAACGCAAACTTCGACGCAAGCTTTTTGCGTATCGCCTACAAGAACAATCCGCAGCTCGTGCCAGGCAACCCCGTCATCGACAGCCTCGCTATTTCCAAGGCGATTCTCCCCGAAGCAAGCTCCCACAAGCTCGGCATCCTAGCCAACATGTTCCAGCGCCGCGACGAAATCAGCATGAAGATCGAATCCGACAAGATGCACCGCGCCGTCTATGACTGCCTGATGCTCATGGAAGTGTTCGTGGCACTGCTCCGTCGCCGTTTCAAGGAAAAAGACTGGGAAATGGCATGCATCATGAAGAACATGGAAAAGTACAAAGGTATTCCGCAGTTCATCAACAAGTAGACAGCCAGCGGTAGTTAGGCACTTTGCCTAGGAATCCCGCTACAAAAGAGGCGCCAAAGGCGCCTTTCTTATTATAGAACACACTTTTTGCGGCCGCACCCAAAAACGACAAAACACCGCCAAGAGGACCTTGGCGGTTTTTGAAACTTTTCAAATCAGAAATTAGATTCCGAGTTCCTGAGCAACAGCCTGGATGCCAAGCTTGTTGATCGTGCGGAGACCAGCAGCGGAAACGCGGAGGGTCACCCAGCGATCTTCTTCAGGAATGTAGAAACGCTTCTTCTGAAGGTTCGGCAACTGCTTCATCAACTTCTTGCGGTTAGAGTGGGAAACCATGTTGCCCACGAGGCCGGCCTTGCCGGTAACTTCACAAATGCGGCTCATAATAAACTCCGTTGTTTTATAACGGACGCAATTTTAGAAAAAAATCGTCAATCCGTCAAGGTCAAATTATCAATCTTGCAATGCCTTTGGCAGGTTAAACTTCGTAGATTCGACCAATTTTACGAAATTTTCGATTTCTACAGGGGCAAACTTCGTTTTTATCCAGTCGACGACCCCCTGCACCAGCACCTCTGGAGCGCTCGCTCCACTCGAAATACCGACCGATTCGATATTTTCGAACCATTCCATCTCCAGATCATCCACCGAGGCGATCAAGTGGCTCGGAATGCCCTGTTCAAGCCCCAGCTCCATGAGTCGGCTAGAATTGGAAGAATTCTTGGCGCCCACCACCAGGAGCATATCCACCTTGGAGCAGAGATCGAGGACCGCCGCCTGGCGGTTACCCGTAGCATAGCAGAGGTCGCCCGCATCGGGACCGATAATGTTCGGGAAGCGCTGCTTCAAGGCGTCGATAATTTTGCGGGTTTCGGCAACAGAAAGAGTCGTCTGCGTAATGTAGGCGAGTTCCTTGTCGGCGGGGACTTCTACAGTACGCGCATCATCTTCGTTCTTGATTAGCGTAATGGCACCCGGCGGAAGTTGTCCCAAAGTTCCAATCACCTCGGCATGGCCCGCATGACCAATCAAAATGATGTGGCGCCCCGCCGCATAATGACGCTTGGCACTGTAATGTACCTTGAGCACCAGCGGACAGCTGGCATCCAGCACCTGCAGTCCTCTCCGTTCCGCATCGGCATAGATTTCTTCGGCAACGCCATGCGCCGAAAAAATCACCACGGAACCCGACGGGACCTCGTCGAGTTCATCGACAAAAACCACCCCTTCGGACTTAAGCGTATCGACCACAAACTTATTGTGCACGATTTCGTGACGAACGTAAATGGGGGTTCCAAACTTTTCAATAGCTCGTTCCACCACATGAATGGCACGGTCTACTCCGGCGCAAAAACCGCGGGGCGTGGCAAGGATCACTTTTTTCATCAGACCAGGTCCTTTAAAAATTTCAACAACATCGAATAGGAATCACAGACCTTCTTCTTTTCGTCCGCAAGGAAAATTTGGGCATTCTCTATCGAAGGACGCCTGCAATTTAAAAAATCTTCAGCTCTACGAATTCGTGTCACAGCCCGTTCCTGGCAAAGCAACGCGACCAAATCTTCGTGACCCTTGGCGTAAGGTCCGACGAATGTTTCGACCCCCATCGTGAGGGGCTCCCAGAAATCATGGATTCCAAGCTTACGCGAAAACGACCCACCCACTACGGCAGCGCGGCTCTTTCCGAGGATTTCCTTAACCGCCCCGAAGCAGCTCACCAAGGATACTGTTCCCGGTTGCACCGACGGATAATCCACAACGGAGAGTCCAGCCTGTTTCATCTGGCTGCGGAACTGCACGGACTGCGAAAGGCGCCGCGGCACAAGCACGACGGACATTCCCTTTTCGACGCCCCCCTTCGCCATCGCAACGAACGACTCCATTTCTTCTTGGTGGAACGAAAGGAAAGCTGCATCGACCGCCGGTTCTTGAGGCACAGCAACAGAGCCTCCTCCGAGAGCCCACGAAAGCAACTTCCAGTCACCACCGACCACGCAGGGAACACTTCCCCTAGAAGTCTTTGCGAAACGACCTAGATCGGCCGCCGTCTGCATACAGGCAAGTCCCATCCCCGAAAAATCCAATCCGGGAAAGGACCTGCGGTATCGGCCCGATACAAGCGCAATATTCTTTTTTGTCGAAATCCGCGCCAAGGTGGAAAGGTAGCCCGGCCAGAGTTCGTTTTCGGCTAGAACCAACCCCAGCGGTTCAACACTGCGAACAAATTCCGTCAGAGCTGA
>JAFXRC010000048.1 GCA_017526585.1 Fibrobacter sp.
GTGGCTTTCGAGTTCGCCAGTGATGAGGTTACGGACGATGATACCGCGAGCCTTGCCGTCGATCACGACGAGGTCCATCATTTCGCGGCGGGGGAACATCTTCACCTTACCGGCGGCAACCTGGCGCATGAGAGCCTGGTAGGCACCGAGCAAGAGCTGCTGACCCGTCTGACCGCGGGCGTAGAACGTACGGGAAACCTGCGTACCACCGAAGGAACGGTTGTCGAGGAGGCCACCGTATTCACGACCGAACGGAACACCCTGGGCCACGCACTGGTCGATGATGAGGTTAGAGTTTTCGGCCAAGCGGTGCACGTTGGCTTCGCGAGCGCGGAAGTCACCGCCCTTCACGGTATCGTAGAACAGGCGGTAAACGGAGTCGCCGTCGTTCTTGTAGTTCTTGGCAGCGTTGATACCACCCTGGGCAGCAATGGAGTGTGCGCGACGGGGGCTATCCTGGATGCAGAAAGACTTGACATTGTAACCAAGTTCGGCAAGGGATGCGGCGGCAGAAGCACCGGCAAGGCCAGTACCAACCACGATTACCGTGAACTTACGCTTGTTGGCGGGGTTCACGAGCTTGAGTTCGAACTTGTGCTTGGTCCACTTTTCTTCGATGGAACCACCGGGGATTTTAGAATCAAGAATCATTAGTGGGCTCCTTAAAATTAAGCGTTAAAAGAAACTTCGACGGTGCCGACAGAAGGAATCACGTAAGAAGTCTTGGCGGCTTCCTTGTCCTTCTTCATCTGTTCGTACTGCGGCTGGAGGCTGCGAGACTTTTCGATGAGGGCCTGGGTACCCGGCTGGTTAGCGAGGTAGAAGGCTGCAACGGCGGTGATACCGAAACCGAGGGCAACGATAACGCTGTAAGCGATACCGGCGATATCAATAATCGGGGTCCACTTCTGGTGAGCAATGCCCATGGTCTGGAAGGCTGAAGAAATAGCGTGGAAGAGGTGCATACCGATCACGAACATGCTGACCACGTAGAATGCAGCCCAAGCCGGGTTAGCAAACATCTGGATGGTGGTGAGCCACATGTCGCGGACGATTTCACCTTCGGCATTCACATAGAGGTAGTGTTCGCCGAACTTGAGCATCATGAGGTGCTGCACGAGGAAGCCGAGAATGAAGAGACCGGACCAGATCATTGTGAAGGTCGCGAAAGTCTTCTTGCCCTTGCGAGCGTTGACTTCGTAGTCGATGCCACCGCGAGCCTTCTTGTTCTCGATCTTCAGCTTGATAGCAAGGAAGATGTGGAGAGCGAAAGCAGCCACCAGCACCAGTTCAACAAGATAAATCATCTTGATCGGGAAGTGGAGCGGGTTGAATCCGGTCAGGAATTCGGTGTAGGCATTGTAAGACGCCTGAGCCGCGGCCTGATCGAAATTCAGAAGCTGGAAGTTACCACACATGTGGCCGAAGATGAACAGGGCGAGGAACGCGCCTGTGCATCCCATGATCTGCTTCTTACCAATGGAAGAGGTAAGATACTTGACGATCCATTGCATTGAGTTGTGTCTCCTTGAGGGGGGTTATTTTTGAAACTTAGAGGACGCAGCAAGCCTTGAGGCAGGGCATTTCGTAAGCGTAGCGTTCGTCTTCCTTGAACCAGAAGTCCAGTTCGCGCTTGGCGGATTCGGGGCTGTCAGAGCTGTGCACGACGTTTTCGGTCATGGAAGGAGCAAAATCGTAGCGGAGGGTACCGGGTTCCGCCTTAGCCGGATTGGTTGCACCGTTGATGGCGCGGACCTTGGCAATGGCATTTTCGCCGCCGAGCGCGAGCATCACGGACGGGCCCTTGGTCATGTAGGCTTCGAGTTCCGGGAAGAACGGCTTTTCCACGTGTTCGGCGTAGAAACCGCGAGCATCAGCAGAAGTCATCTGGTGCATCTTCACGGCGCAGACGGAGAGGCCTGCAGCGATGTAACGGTCGATAATGCGTCCAATGAGGCCAGACTTGACTGCATTGGGCTTGATCATTGCAAATGTCATTTCCATAGTAGGTACCTTTTTATTTGAAAGTGTTGAAAATATAGGATTTTTACTCTTCGGCTTCGATTTTCTTCATCAATTCATCGGCAAGTTTGCCGTTACTCTTGATATTATCGACCAGCCATTGTGCCGATTCCTTGAGTTCGCTGTTCGGATACTTCTTAAGGAACTCTTCTAGAACGACCTGAGCACGGGTATTCATACCCAATTCTTCATTCAAAATGAACCCGCGGCTAAACATTGCCTTTTCCGCATTCGGTTTTTCAGGCCAAATGCTGTAGTAGGCATAATACCCCGCTTCAGCCTGTTTCGATTCATTGTTTTCGCTCTGGATAAGAGCCATTTCGTAAGTAGCCTTTTCAAGAAGGGAATCCACATCTGCGTAGGCAACCTGCAAGTCGCGATACTTTTCAAGCGCCGCCGTACGGTTGTCAGCCTTATAAAGGGAGTCCGCCTCTTTCAGCAAAACATCCGCCAACATTTCCGGTTTGTATTCAACCACTTCAGGATTATACAAGTGAACCGTCGCAGAAGAATAAGCCTCTGCAGCTCTGCGGGCATTCTGCTTTTTCTTGAAATTCATACTGATTCGGGACTGGATTTCAGGAATGCAATCTTCGAGGTTTTTACCAAACGACTGCAAACGGTAGCCCATATAGTATTCATACTTGTAAAGGTTTTCCGGAATAGAATCATTCTTTTTCGAGGAATACTGTTTCAGGATATAGTCCCAACGGGTATCGCGAGCAATGGCCCTAAATTCCCAGCTATGGTTCAAGCGAGCTTGAACAGCAAGTTCCGCATAGGTAAAGATACCCGCCCACATCGAAGTCAGGCGATCATGCATCGCCTTGTTGAGACGCATTCTACCGTATTCCTGATTGTAACGCAGAAGATCCTTTTCTGTGAACAACGGATTGCCATTCTTGGAAATCAAGACAAAAGAGGAATCCACATCAAAAAGTTCGCCCGCATTCAAACCGTTTTCGATACTCGTCTGAACGCGTTCAAACGGTTTCAACTTGGAAGGTTCCTGAGACACCAGATAAAAACGATGATAGACATTTCCCTGGCTAGCCTTCAATGCCGGCGTAACAAAGCCAGGCTTTTTCCCTTCCAGAGTTGCAGCCAATTCAGGCACAATCCCAATTCCATAAGGCAACGCGAAGTCTTGCTTCACAAAGCCAACATAGCCGCTATCAGCCGCCGTTTTTGCATTCTGGCTAGAAGCAACTGCGAGCTGCTTGAACTGATCCAAAGAAACATTTTCTTCAAACAACTTCGCAAGAGAATCCGGATTCGAGCCCTGAATATGATAAACAACATAACCAGGAACCGTCATATACGAATCCTTATGTCGTTCATAATAGGCACGAGCATCGACCTTGGGAATCTCATTTACAACGACCAGTCTATGTTCTTCGACTTGCTTAGAGACAGAATCTCTCAACTGCTGACGATATGTTTCAACGAATCGACCCCTAAGAGCCATCGTATCGGTCGGTGCAGCATGCTCCTTTAAATAAGCATTCCACTGTTCCTGATTTTTGAAGATATAATAAGACTCTGCGATTTTTTTACGAAGGGCATAATAATCCGAGACCGAATCTTCTGCAAACAGAGACTTGTTTGCATCATAATAGCGACGCAAATCTTCGTCACTATACATGAGGCATTCCATCACATAAAAACGCTGGTAGACCATCGTCAAAATGCGAGGTTCCAAGTCCTTGTACGCATCTTCCCACTCTTGTTTCAATTCCGGGTATTCAGAAAGGGCTCTCGACGTCAGCGCCGCTCTTGAATACAAATTGTCGTAAAGGAATTTTCCTTTATCTTTACCAACTTCTTCGCCGTTTTTAAGAAGCAGCTGATAGTCTTCTTGATAGACATTCTCTTTATCGATACGAGCAAGGATTGTATCCTTGTCACCGATGCAGTTACAGCCGTTCAAAACAAACAGCGAAGCCAACGAAGCAAGAGCCAGAAGTTTTGCCTTCATAAATCCTCTAAAGATGGTTTTCGACAATCAACCTACAAAAATTTTAGCCCACGAAGATACGACCGTTGCGGAACAGCTGCATCCACGGACCGTCTTCGCCCCAATCCTCCGGGTGCCAGGAGTACTGGCAGGTACGGAACACGCGTTCGGGGTGCGGCATCATCACGAGGGCGCGACCGTCTTCGGAGCAGAGGCCGTTGATGCCGAACGGAGAGCCGTTCGGGTTCAGCGGGTAGCGTTCCGTGTAGTTATGGTTGCCATCGACATAGCGCAGCGCCACGAGATCCGTGTTGAGGCAAGCCTTGGCGGCTTCACGGTTAGCAAATTCTGCGCGACCTTCGCCGTGTGCAACGGCAATCGGGAGCACAGAGCCTGCCATGCCCTTGAGGAGCACTGCCGGAGTATCTTCGACCTTGAGCATGCAGAAACGAGCCTCGAAGCGTTCGGAGAGGTTCTGCACAAAGCGCGGCCAGTGCTTAGCGCCCGGAATCAAGTCCTTAAGGTTGGAGACCATCTGGCAACCGTTGCAGACACCGAGCGTGAAGGTATCCTTGCGGTTGAAATAAGCCTCAAATTCAGCGCGAGCCTTCGGGTTGAAGAGGATGCTCTTCGCCCAGCCTTCACCGGCACCGAGAACGTCACCGTAGCTGAAGCCACCGCAAGCGACGAGACCGTTGAAGTCCTTGAGACTTACGCGACCTTCGAGAATGTCGGTCATGTGGACGTCGATGGACTCGAAACCAGCCTTCTGGAAGGCGGCAGCCATTTCGAGTTCGCCGTTGACGCCCTGTTCGCGCAGGATAGCCATCTTCGGACGGCTTGCATAGTCCTTGATAACCTTGGCGCTTGCAGCGAGATCGAACGTAACCTTCGGCGTGATACCCTTGTCAAAATAATCCAACTTGAGCTTGTATTCGCTTTCGGCACATTCCGGATTATCGCGGAGGGCCGCGATGCGGCGGGTCGTGTCACTCCAGATGGCGCGGAGATCAGAGAGGCTCTCGGAATATGTGCTAATGCCCTGATCTGCGCTATAATCATTACATTGTCTTGCGCTATAATGAATAGTTAGAGTAAAATCGTTATTCGTTTTACCAATTAGAGAAACCGTATCACGGAGATCTAACCTCGTAAATTCATCTATAATGGCATCCACATCAGAATTTCTTACCTGAAGCACTGCACCGAGTTCTTCGTTGAAGAGGATATCGATAATGTTGCCATCGAGGGAATAGGCGCCGAGAGTCACACCCACATGACCGGCAAAGCACATTTCGGCAACCGTCGTGAAGAGGCCGCCATCGCTCTTGTCGTGGTAAGCAAGGATCTTGCCTTCGGCATTGAATTTCTGGATTATCTTGAAGAAGGCGCGAAGTTCCTGGGCGCTGTCAACATCTGGAGCCTCATCACCAAGATTGTTGTAGACCTGTGCCGCGATAGAAGCGCCCATGCGGTTCTTGCCGTGCCCCAAGTCAACAAGCAGGAGGCTGGTACCACTATCCTCCTTCAGCTGCGGGGTAAGCGTCTTGCGCACGTCGGCGCACGGAGCAAACGCACTGATGACGAGCGAAATCGGAGCAGTCACGCGGTGGCTCCCCTTGTCGTCCTGCCACACGGTGCTCATGCTCATGGAGTCCTTGCCCACCGGAATCGTGATGCCGAGATCCGGGCAGAGTTCCATACCGATAGCCTTCACGGCTTCGTAGAGGTCGGCGCCGTCGCCTTCGTAGTTCGGCGTAGCCATCCAGTTTGCGGACAAGTTCACGCGACCCATATCGGGCACGCAAGCAGCAGCCATGTTCGTAAGGGCTTCAGCCACCGTCATGCGGGCAGCGGCTGCCGGAGAAATCAAGGCAATCGGAGCGCGTTCGCCCATACTCATGACTTCACCTTCGTAAGTATCAAGCGTTGCGCTGGTCACGGCGCAGTCGGCAACCGGAACCTGCCACGGACCAACCATCTGGTCGCGGCAAATCATACCCGTCACGGAACGGTCACCGATAGAAATGAGGAACGTCTTGTCGGCGACGGTCGGGTTAGCGAGTACGCGGTGCGCCACATCCTTGAAGGAGGCATCGGCCGGAACCACGGTAGAGTTCAGCGGACGCTTCTGGCTCTTTTCGTTACGGATCATGCGGGGCGGCTTGCCGAGGAGCACGCCGAGCGGCATGTCAATCGGAGTCGTGCCGAAGTGCTTGTCAGTAAGCGTCAGGTGCTTTTCAGGGATTGCCTCGCCCACTACAGCGTACGGGCAACGTTCACGCTTACAAATCGCGTCGAACACGTCGAGTTTGTCGCCTGCAATAGCGATAACGTAACGTTCCTGGGATTCGTTACTCCAGATTTCGAACGGGCTCATGCCCGGTTCGTCGTTCGGCACGTTGCGGAGTTCAAACTTACCACCGAGACCGCCATCGTTCACCAGTTCCGGGAAGGCGTTGGAAAGTCCACCTGCTCCCACGTCGTGAATAAAGGTAATCGGGTTTTCTTCGTCCATCGCCCAACAGCGGTCGATGACTTCCTGGCAGCGGCGTTCCATTTCAGGGTTTTCGCGCTGCACAGAGGCAAAGTCGAGAGATTCGTTACCGGCACCGTTCTGCACGGAGCTTGCAGCACCGCCACCGAGGCCGATGAGCATCGCCGGACCGCCGAGCACAATCAGGTGGTCACCCGGGTCGATGTGGCCCTTCTCAATGTGCTGGTGTTTGATGTTGCCGAGACCACCGGCCAGCATAATCGGCTTGTGGTAACCACGGACTTCCTTGCCGTTCTGGGCATCGACTTCCTGTTCGAAAGTGCGGAAGTAACCGAGGATGTTCGGACGGCCGTATTCGTTGTTGAACGCGGCACCGCCCAGCGGGCCATCAATCATAATTTCGAGGGCGGAAGCAATGCGGGACGGGCTACCGAAGTCCTTTTCCCACGGCTGGACTGCACCCGGAAGCTTGAGGTTCGAAACGCTGAAGCCCGTAAGGCCAGCCTTCGGCTTGGAGCCCTTACCCGTTGCACCTTCGTCACGGATTTCACCACCACTACCCGTAGCGGCTCCCGGGAACGGAGAAATTGCCGTCGGGTGATTGTGGGTTTCGACCTTCATGAGGATATCAACTTCTTCGTTGTGGAAGTCGTACTTGTTAGTACGCGGATCGGCGTAGTAGCGGCCAGCAACAGCGCCCTTCATCACGGCAGCGTTGTCCTTGTAGGCGCTAAAAATGTTGGAGTTATGGAGTTCGTAGGTGTTCTTGATCATCTGGAACAGGGACTTATCCTGTTTGACACCGTCGATGGTCCATTCTGCACCGAACACCTTATGGCGGCAGTGTTCCGAGTTGGCCTGCGCGAACATGTAAAGTTCAACGTCCGTCGGGTTGCGCTTGAGTTCAGTGAAGTTCTTGACGAGATAATCGATTTCATCGGAAGAGAGTGCGAGGCCCATTTCCTTGTCAGCCTTCACGAGGGCGTCGCGACCCTGATCGAGCACCGGAATCACGTTCAGCGGACGCGGTTCTTCCTTGCTGAAGAGAACTTCGAGCGAGGCGGTGTCAGCAAACACGGCCTGCGTCATGCGGTCGTGAATCTTGGCAGCAATCTGATCGCGGGCACCGGCAGGCACAGCACCTTCAAACTTCACGTAGTAAGCAATGGCACGTTCAATGCGCTTGATTGCCGGGAGGCCGCAAATGTGAGCGATATCGGTCGCCTTGGAGCTCCACGGGCTGATGGTACCCGGACGCGGGCACACCACGAAGAGTTCGCCTTCGAGAGGCTTGGGTTCGCGTGCCGGACCGTAGTGCAGCACCTTCTTCAAAGTTTCGGTTTCTGCATCGGTCAGGTCGGCGGACAGGTCCACCACGTGCAGGAATTCAGCGTAAACGGTAGCGACAGAAAGGCCTGCGCTCTTGAAATCGGAAGAAAGTTTCTGGAGACGGAAATCCGACAGAGCCGGCGTACCACGTAAAATGAGCATTATTAACCTCAGTTGAGTTTATTTTTTTACAGAGGCAAAGATAGAAAAAAACTCCCAGTCCCCTCCCCATCGTGGCGCAAGCGCCAACCTTACGACTCAACCATGCAGACATGCATGTCTCGCGGCATTCGTCTTTAAAGGTTGTGGCCGACGCTTTATTTCCTTTCATAAAAAAAACACGACTCTTTTTTAGAATCGTGTTGCATTTTGCCGTAACTTATTGAAAGACAATTAATTAGCGCTTTTTGCCCTTCTTGCCTTTTTTGCCCTTGGCGGCCTTGGCGGGCTTCTTCGGTGCCGGAGCTTCTTCCACAGCCTCTTCACCTTCTTCGCCTTCCGCTTCCTCGATTTCTTCGCCCGGATTGCCGACGAGAGCGTTCACGTTCACAGAAACGAGGTCTGCAAGAGACTTGACTTCGGTCTTCTTGTCGACTTCGACCTTGGAGAACTTGGAAACGATGTAGTAGGCACCCGTCGCTTCAAAGCGGCGAGTCAGGTTTGCGATGCTCATGGAGCCCTTGGTAGAGGGGAAATACTTGGCTTCGAGACGAGCCTGATCCTGGGAGGTCTTCACGGTCTGCACCGTTTCAGTGGCAAGGTTCCAGACATTCTTGTTCGTTTCGATGGAATTGTTCACATATTCCACAATCTGGGAAGCACCCTTAAAGGACTTTGCGGTAGTCTTGTCGTAGTGTTCCGTCGCCTGGGAAACATAGCTACCCTTCTGCATCAAAAGGGTCACCAGCAACAGCACCACAACCGCAGCAAGAGCAATGGAAATCGTTTTGGTATTCATAAATCATTACTCCTTATTCAAAGTGGAAGGGAGCCGGAGCTTCCAGCTTAAAAGTTTCAGCCATATTGTAGTTAGCGAGAGCCTTGTAGTCGCTGGACTTGAGCTTACCCTTGGCAAACGTGAATGTGGCAACGCAGTTCTTACCGCAAGCCACTTCCTTCACGCCACCTTCGTCCTTGAGCAGGAACTTGTCGGCAAGTCCGGCCTTTTCGGAAATGGAGCTCTGGGCCTGGGTCGGAATGCCTGCGGCTTCATACATGTAGGAAAGTTGTTTGAATCGGGCATCCCTGTCGCCTTCGATTGCCTTGACCGCAGCATCAAAAGCGGCTTCGGTCTTTGCAGTCGTAAGAGTTGCATAGACCAGACGCCAAGCCATGCCGTACTGGTCCACGGACTTCCACTGTTCCTGAAGAACGCCATTGGATTTTTCGAGATAAGCACCCACCTGTTCGTTCACAGATTTCTGTGCCTGATCATTATAGCCGCCCTTCAGCACCATCATCAAAGCAAACAGGCCGATAATGAGCACGATGTCTGCAATCAACAGAATTTTGAATTTCTTTTTATCCATAAGTATCCTTTTGCAAGTTTTTGCATATAGAATTTACTTTCTAATTTACAAAAAACAAACAAACTTTTGAAATTTTTAGCGATTTTTACAGAAATATACCCCTTTTTTAGTATATTACAGCCTATGAGCGAACAAGAAACCAAGGAAATGCTCCCATCGCAGGTCATTTTTGAGAACCTGAAAGAACTGATTCGTGCCAAGAACACCGCGCACGAGTCCATGTTCAAATTCCACTGGAAAAAAATGTGGCCTTTCCGGCTTTTCTGGCCGCAGGTGGACTTTGAGCGCATCGTGCGACTGATGAGCGAAATCCGCAAGAACACTATCAACCAGAACAACCTGGTGCTGCAAGCGAAATCCAAGGCAAAGCCCTTCGAAAAGACTTTCCTGGATGCCGTTCCCGCCTACTTAAACGCACTTGATGTTTCTTGCCAAAAACTTTCGGCAGCCGCCCAGTGGAAACAGGACATGCTCTACAAGCGCATCCACAAGGATGTCAAGCTACGCCGCGATGTGGCGGAATGGAGCCAAATTCTCAAGGACTACGAAGACGCCCAGGGGAACCTTGTCCGTGCCGGAGCCATTGTGCAGTTGGGCTGGGGTGAAATTGTTCAGAATTTAAATAAGTAGAAAGGAGATGCCCACTATCCTGAAATTTGTTCAGCGTCGGGCATAGCATTTTTGTGCCAGAAGTCAGCGTCATCATACCGGTCTACAACACGGAACAGTTCCTTGAGGACTGTCTGAACAGTGTGTTGGCGCAGACCTTTACCGACTTCGAAGCAATCGTTATCGATGACGGTTCCACAGACAATAGCCGCGACATCATCGAAGCTTTCGCCAAAAAAGATTCGCGCATCGTTTGCATCCATCAAGAAAACAGAGGACTTTCCGAGGCGCGCAATGCAGGGCTGGACATAGCTAAAGGCAACTGGATTACCTTTATCGATAGCGACGATGCCATCGCCCCCACTTTCCTAGAAAAGTTACTTTTCACAGCAAATAATTCCGCCGCAGAAATTTCGTGCTGCGCAAGCCGCGCCTTTAAAGAGGGTGAAGCCGTTAAGAATGAAGGATGCGGTGACGCCTCGTCAAGCGGAAACGACATTCGCGAAATGGCTCCCGCGGAAGCTTTGACCAACGCGCTGTACCAAAACAAGGTTCCCGACTATTCCGCCTGGAACAAACTCTACGCCGCAGACCTCTGGAAAGAAAGGCGGTTTCCTCCAGGAAAGTTCTTCGAAGACGTTGCGACCATTCCGCAAGTCTTTTTAGACGCAAAAAAAATTGCCTTCTTAGCCGAGCCTCTCTACCTTTACCGCAAGCACGCCTCAAGCATTCTCGCGACCGCCTACAGCCGCAAAAAAGCGGAGCTGCTGGATATCGCAGAAAGCGTCTGCAAACTTGTTCAGGGAAAAGGTGTGGAGCTAGAGCAGGCTGCAACCTGCAACCTGTTCAGCGCAAGCTGCAGCATTCTGATGCGGACTCCCGACACGCAGGAGTTTGCCGACTTCCGTGACCGCGCCTGGGATAACATTCTCAGGACGCGCAAGGCGACACGCTCGCCGAAAGCGAGGTTCCGCAACAAGGTCGCTGCGCTCTGCAGCCTTGGCGGTCGCGCCTTCTTCGAGATGGCGCTACGGAGGTTCGGATGATTCCAAAGAAGCTGCATTACTGCTGGTTTTCCGGAGAGCCCTTCCCCGAAGATATTAAGCGCTGCATTGACAGCTGGAAAAAGTTCCTGCCCGATTTCGAGTGGATTAAGTGGGACGCCGAAATGGCTCTCGCCACAAACATTCCCTGGGTTCAGCAGGCTATCAAACAAAAGCGCTGGGCATTCGCCGCAGATGCAGTGCGACTCTACGCACTGTATACTGAAGGCGGGCTCTATCTGGACACCGATGTAGAAGTTCTGCAGTCATTCGACGAGCTACTGAAGCAGCCTTATCTGTTCGGATACGAGAACGGTTCTAAGCGAATCGAAGCGGCAACGATGGGCTGCGAAGCAGGTTTTGCCCCCGTCAAGGCGGCTCTCGACTTCTATCAGAAAAAAGATTTCAACTACTCCGAAGACCAAGTCGATCTGTTGGTACTCCCGAATATCCTGCGCGAAGCGTTCAAGGATTTTGGAGATTTGCAGGTGATGCCCGAAAGCGTATTTTCACCCAAGAGTTTTATCGACGGGAAAATCCGCAACAACGCAGAGACTTACAGCATCCACCACTTCAGCAGCGCTTGGAGACCCAAATCCGTTCGCAAAGGAATTCTCCGTAGGCAAGCGCTGTTCGCAAAGTTCCCGCAGCCCGTGGCAAAGGTGCTCGCCTTGCCGCTAGCCCTATGGACAAACATAGCGACGCTCGGAGTCGCGGGCAGCGTGAAGAAAATTTTCAAGAAAGTTCTTTAAGAATAGATTGCTTCGCCCACACGGGGCTCGCAACGACGCATTCTCATCGTTTTAGTAAAAAGCGCGGAATGAATAGCTTCGGGAAGCGCTTCAAGAACGGCAGCGAAAAAGACCAGAGCTCAGGCAACCTGCGCAGAGCTTCTTTCTTGTCAGCGTAACACAGAGCCGAGAACCAATGCGACATCCAGATGCTACGGGCTTTCTTGTAGAGCTTATGCGAAGAATACTTATCCAAGACTTTGAGCGTATTTTCGTAGAGCCAATCCTTATGCCCTGAAATGTTCGTCGAATGGGTGCGGTAATAGCAGCACACCGTATTCAACACAGGCAGAGGTTCATAGCGGTATAGGAACATCAGCATCATCTGCAAGTCTTCGATGACGAATTCGTCGCTGTAACCGCCCATGGCGCGGAATGTTTCGCTTTCAATCATCTCGGTACAGCCGTGAAGTTCCTTGCGTCCCAAGAAGATGTCGGCGAATGTCACTTCGGGGACCGCCGTCGTGTACCGCGGATCAGGGGCGCTGTCGAGTCGTCCCTCAGCATCCATCCGCACCACCTGTCCAAAGCAGACGGGCTTGCTGCGGTTCGCTTCCATGTAGCTACTCTGTATTTGCAAACGATCCGGCGGCATCACATCGTCGGAGGCGAGCGAGCAGAAATACTTGCCTTTTGCCATTGAAAGCAGCTCATTCATCGTCGGCACAAGACCCTTGTTCGGACGATGCACATACTGGAAGCGGAATTCCTTCTGCAGGCGTTCCAAAATCTGCGGCGAACTGTCGGAGCTGCCGTCGTCAATGACGATGAGTTCAAACGAGACACCCTTTTGCGCCATCACGGAACGCACCGCCGCTTCTACGAACTTTTCGTGATTGTAACTTGCTAGCAGCACGGAAACGAGAGGAGCAAGCTCACGCTGTTCCGTTTCCTCCCCCTGAGCGAAAGCCTTCACATAGACATTCTCAGTCATTTTTTCGGCAAACATGTTCGTTATGGAGTATTCCACTTGAGCCTCCGCACAACGACATAAAGTACAATCATGTACACGAAATTTTCAAAAGCGTACGCCATCATGGGGCCGTTAAATTCAAACAGACGGATTCCGACATACGCGCCGGAAGCAAGCAATAGTTCCGAACCGATTTCAATCACCAGAAACTTGAGCGTTTCAGCACGGGCAATCAGCACAAGTGCAAGCGCAAAGCCGCCCGCCCTGAAGAAATCCCCCACCAATTGAATCGGCATGTAGTCGACAGCCCCCATGTACGCCGATGAGAAGAGCACCTGAACCAAGAGAGTGCGAGCAAAGTAGAGCGCAGCAACCATCACCAGAGAAATTCCCATGATGCGGAGCAGCAGCGGATGGAACATCTGGAAGAACTCGCTGCGGGTCATCTTGGGAGACACTCGCGGCAACAGAATAACCGTCAAAATCGCAGACATCGCCATAAACAGGAAGTCGGAAATTTTCCAGACACTCTGCCAGATGCCCGCCGCATCCCCACCGAAATTGGAACTGACAACCGTTCGAATGAAGGTAAGTACTAAGGGCGTCGCAACCATCGGGACAAGTCCCATCATCGCATACGAAAGCCACGGTCCGCGCGTGTCGAGAGCGCTTTTCCAGATTTTCCGTATGCTAAAACCGGCGCGGTTCGCCATCTGAATGGCAAAGATTGCAGCTACGACAGACTGAGTCGCAATAATCGAAAGTACCGAGAGGTGTCCCGTATACAAGAAGAACGCCACCCACAGCACCTGCCACATGGATGCGACAATATTGATCGTCGCCCACTTGCGGTTTTCGCCAAGTCCATTCATGACCGCTGCCGTGATCGTGATGATATTCATCGCAAAAATTCCCGGCAGGGCAAAAAGGATTGCCGCCTGCGCAAGGCGCGTCGGAATTCCCGGCAATAGTACATGCAAGGGCGCCATAAAGCAGAACAGAAGCGCCACCACAAATGTGATTAGGCTTGCAAAAGTCGTCAGTCGAACACCGCCGCGCCAGATACCAAGCAATTTTTCGGGGGTATCCTTATTCTGTGCCGTCAAAGCGGTCCAGCCGTTCTGAAGTGCCAAAGAGGATGTCGCCTGACCGATGGTCATCAAATTGAGAAACTGACCTACGCAGGCAAACATCGCTGGCGGTAAGAATACAGCAAGCAGCTTGTTGACGGCAAACGCACGGAGCGCGTTGAAAAGGGTGACGGCGCTCGAGCCCGCAAAAAGTTTCGCAAATTTCAAATCAGTAGACATTACACAAAAGCATTAATGGATTCAATAACCTGAGCGACTTGTTCATCAGTCATGCCGGGGCCCATCGGAATACTGAGCTCCGTGCAAGCGAGCTCTTCGGCTATCGGAAGCGGGCCGTGGCGGAGTTCTCCACGCGAGAGCGCCCCCGCAAAAGCCTCTTGCAGGTGCGGCGGAATGGGATAATGAATCAGCGAATCGATACCACGGTCCTTGAGGAACTTCTGCAATTCATCGCGGCGTTCGCAGAACACCGGGAACACATGCCACACATGCGACTGCGGATTCTTGGGAACCTTCGTCAAGCGCACCAGCGGATTTTTGATTTCGGCACAGTAACGAGCAGCTATTTCTTGACGACGACGATTCCACGCATCGAGATGCGGAAGCTTCGCCAGCAAAATAGCCGCCTGAATTTCATCGAGACGCGAATTCACGCCCACATACCGATTCACATACTTTTCTTCGGAACCGTAATTGGCAAGCGACCTTACTACCTGAGCAAGCTCTAGGTCATCGGTTGCTACCGCTCCCCCATCGCCCATGGCGCCGAGGTTTTTCGTCGGGTAGAAGCTGTAGGCCGCTGCAGATCCTGCTCCTTCGAACCTAACGCGACTAAGGGGCTGAAGCCCCAAGTCTTGTATATCGACTTCGCACGTTGTGCTTCGCTCAGGATGACACTTATTAGATGCACCGTGCGCCTGAGCCGCATCCTCAAACACGAGCAGACCCTTCGACTTCGCAAATTCACAAATAGCAGGCATATCGGCAAGGCGACCGTACAGGTGTACCGCCAAAATGCCGCGCGTCTTTTCGGAACATGCCGCTTCTAGGCGAGCAACATCTAGGTTACAGGTTTCGCGGTCAGGCTCCACCAGAACCGGGACAAGCCCCGCTGCACGCACTGCAAGGACCGTTGCCACAAAGGTATTCGCCGGGACAATGATTTCATCGCCAGCCGCAAAGCGGCCAAGGATGATTTCAGCACGCAGCATCAGTGTAAGCGCATCAAGGCCGTTACCGACACCGACCGCAACCTTCGCCCCGCAATAGGCAGCAAAGGCTTCTTCAAAAGCGGCGCAACGAGTACCGCGAATATACCAGTTCGATTTGAGGACAGCATCAACGGACTCGCCTAGAGACGAGCCTAAATCGCGTTCTACATAATCCAGCGAATAAAAAGGGACGTGAACCATTATTTATGAAAATAGCAAATTAGAGTCAATTACTAGTTGCTTTTAGCGTTTTTTCAAATTGAAATTTCTAGTAACTAGTAACTTCAAACGACTAACTTTTTCTTTTCTTTTGCTATTTTAAGCAATATGTACGAAATATTGCCTTATAGTGTCGAAAAAGAATCCCGGTGGGACCACTTTGTCATGGATGAATCCGTGAACGGGACATTTTTGCAGACGCGCAAATTCCTGAACTACCACCCCGAAGGGCGCTTTGTAGACGCATCGTTCTTTGTGGAAAAAAGCGGTATTATTGTCGCAGTGGTTCCCGGATGCAATGTAGACGGCAAATTCATTTCGCACCAGGGTTCCACCTTTGGCGGCCCCATCATCTCGAAAGACTTCTATTCGGGCGCGAAAATTCTGGAAATCATCGAGACCATCGACCAGTACCTCGCGAAAAAATTCAAGGAGACTCGACTCAAGCCCACCGCCGCCATTTTTGCAACGGCACCGACCGACCTGCTGGACTATACGTTGGAACACAAGGGCTACAGCCGCCACACGGAACTCAGCTGTTGGACACCACTCTGCAAGGAGACCGACCCGTTTGAAAACTGCAAGCGGGAATGCCGTCACAATTTTAGGCTGTCCGAAAAACTGAACCTGACCTACGGCGAAGTTCCCGACTCCGAGATGGAGACTTTTTACAAGTGCCTGGAACTTTCCAAGGCTCGCCACAACACAAAACCGGTGCATTCCCTTGCCGAACTCCGCGACCTTAAGGAAAGATTCCCCGAAGAAATCCTGTTCCGGGGCATTTGGCAAGGCGGAACATACCTTTCGGGCATGATGATCTTTGCTTTCGAGCAGGCAAAGGCTTTCCACTTCCAGTACCTGGCTCCGGACGATTCCAGACGCGAAACGAACGCAACGACCGCCCTTTTCGTGAACGCAATGCGGGAAGCCGCCCAGAAGGGGTTCGAGAAATTCTCCTGGGGAATTTCTACCGAAGATGGCGGCGACTACCTGAACGAAAACCTTTACCGTTTCAAGGAAACTTTCGGGGCGCTTCCCTGCGTGAACGCCCGCTACGAGAAAACTTTTTAAACCATGGATAAAATGATGAAGCTACTCACTCGAATTTTATCGGTTCTGATGCTATTTGCAGCATTTGCTACCGCAGACACGACTAGCATCGCCCCTGTCGATTCCACAAAGGCGATTCCCAGTCAAGCCGGGAATGACTCATTGAAGGCCGGAATCAACAAAATCGAAAAGAAGCATGCCGTGTGGATTAAGCTGGAAGGCGACGTAGAACCGTCGATGTACGACTTCTGCGCACGCGCCATCGATGACGCGCTCAAGGAAAAACCGGACTACATCGTGTTCGAAATCAACACCTTCGGCGGACGCCTCGACGCAGCATTCGACCTGGTAGACACCATCATGGCAGTCAAGGGCCCGACGACCATCGCGCTCGTGAAAAAGAAGGCGATTAGTGCCGGTAGCCTTATCGCGCTCGCCTGCCAGAAGCTCTACATGCTCGAAGCGACCACCATCGGCGACTGCGCCCCCATTGTGCAGGGCGGCGATGGCACTCCGCAAATCGTAGGCGAAAAGATACAGTCCCCCCTGCGCGCAAAGTTCAGGAACCTCGCCCAGAGAAACGGCTACCCGGAGCTTTTAAGTTCAGCTTTCGTGACGCCGGAGCTTGAAATTCTGGAACTCACTGCAACGCTCGACAAGGGCAAGAAGACGCAGCGCGACACGACACTCATTATCGAAGGCGATAAATATGTTGTCCTCGACAGCACCGAAAAGAGCTTCTGGGGTGCACCGAAAATTCTCGTGAAAGAAGGCGAACTCCTGACCATGACCGACAAGGAAGCCATGGAACTCGGTTTTTCGAAGGGAACCTTCAAGGACCGCAAAGACTTTGAGACGGCTCTTGCCATCGAAAGCCGGAGCGAAGTCGAGACGACGCTCGGCGAAGACATCGCATCGGCAATCGCCGCCATTTCGGGACTGCTCCTGATACTTGGATTCGGGGCACTCTACATTGAATTTAAGACGCCGGGCTTTGGGCTTTTCGGCATCATCGGCATCATCCTCATCGGCATCGTGTTCTTGGGACAGTTTGCGCCGCAGCTCGACGGCTACATTCCCGCCATCCTGCTCGTTGCAGGCGTGGCGCTGTTCCTCGTGGAAATTTTTGTGATGCCGGGGACGTTCCTGTTTGGAATCGGCGGCATCGTGTGCATGATTCTTGCACTAGCACTCTCGTTCGAGCCTTCGGAAATTCCTGAATATGTTCCCGAAGCCATCGAGACGACCTTCGATGCAACCCCCTGGCTCATCGGGCTACTGTACATGTTATGTTGCGCAGCGATAGCGCTAGTGTTCCCGATTGCCGCAAGCAAGTACCTGATTTCGCTACTGCCCGAAGGCTGGACTCCGATGCTCAAGACCGACCTTGAAACCGCCGCATCGCCGACCGAAGCAGTCGAAACCGTTGCCATTGGCGACATCGGAACCGCCAAGACATTCCTCCGCCCCGTCGGACAGGCAAGCTTCAGCATGGCAGACGGAAGCACTAAGCTTTTTGATGTGCAGACGCACGGCGAAATAATCGAAGCGGGCCAAAAGGTCAAGGTAGAAGCCGTGCAGGAAGGACACATCTGGGTTGTATTAGACGAATGATTCTTATAAAGCCAGACTTTTACGACAATTTCAAATGCACCGCCTCGCGCTGCAGCGACACCTGCTGCGTGGGCTGGGAAATTGACATCGACAAACAGTCGCAGGAAACCTACCGCAACGTTTCTGGAGCTTTCGGCGAAAGGCTTCGCGAAAACATCATTGACGGACATTTCAAGCTGCTTCCGCACGACCGTTGCCCGTTTTTGGACAAGGAAAACCTTTGCGAAATCTACCAGCAGCTGGGCGAAGGGGCTCTCTGCGATATCTGCCGCGAACATCCGCGATTCGTAGAAGTCTACGGAGATATCATGGAGCGCGGACTCGGACTCTGCTGCGAAGAAGCGACAAGACTTTTGCTTGAAGGCGAAGGTCCGTTGCATCTTGTTTCCGAAGAAAGCGACGAGCCCGAGGATGAACTCGACGAAGATGATGAGGAAATCCGCAACGAAGTGCTTTACGAACGCGAGCAGATGTTCCGATTCCTTGCCGACGATTCCCTGTCCTTCAGCGCCAAGCTCTACAATGCCTTCGGCATTTCTAGCGAAGTTCCTTTTGCACCACTTGAAGACGCGCAGTCTCACCTGGAGTTCCTCGAAAAGACAGTCAGCTTCGGCCCCGCCTGGGATAGCGCGCTCGCGCGAATCAAGGCGAAAGTCGCTGCGGGCGAAGTCGCCGACCAGGGTTTCTTCTCGGAAGACGAAAGCAGAAGGCTACTCGCCTATCTAATCTACCGTCACTACGCCAAATGTCTCTTTGAAGGATTCGAACAAGGCAAACGACTTTTCGCCGTATTCTTCTGGAATGTGGCGAGGTTCTTTACGCGCGAACTCGCTGGGGTTTCCAATGCTGTCCCCACCAACGCTGCGCAAGCTAAGCAAGTCAAAATCGATGCCATTAAAATCCTTTCGAAGCAGCTGGAATACGCCGAAGAGAACATGGTGCTGTTGGAACGCGCCCTAGAAGGCGACGAAGAATAGCTGGAATCAGACATTTATATATAAACAAAAAGGACTTCGATATGAAAAAGAGCTTCATCTTGGCCATCGCGGCCGCATTCACCTTCTTCGGCTGCGCCCAGATTGACGAAACGGAACGCGGCGTAGTTCTGCAGTTCGGAAAATACAACGAGACTTTCGAACCGGGACTCAACTTCTACAACATCATTACTAAGGAAGTCATTCGCATTCCGGTGTGCACGCAGCTTGAAACCGTCAAGATCGAATCCGGTTCCAAGGACCTGCAGACCGTCTACGTGGCAACGAACGTGAACTACCACGTTGACCCGCAAAACGTCGACAAGATCTACTCCAAGTACGGCACCCGCTACGTAGCTACCGTGCTGCAGCCCAAGATTAAGGAGACCATCACCGGCATCACGCCGCAGTACGTTCCCGAAGAAATGCTGCAGAAGCGCGAAGAAATCCGCAGCCGTATGGAAAACGCTCTCAAGTCCAAGCTCGATTCCGCAGGCGCACACATCATCATCGACGGTTTCACCATCACCGAATTCCAGTTCAGCCGCGCCTTCAACGAGGCCATCGAGGCCAAGCAGGTTCAGGAACAGGAAGCCCTGAAGGAAAAGAACATCAAGATCAAGATGGACTACCAGAACGAGCAGCGCGTCGCCAAGGCTAAGGCGGACTCCGCCGTCATCGCGCTCCAGATGGAAGCCCTGAAAAAGCAGAACGGTAAAGAATACCTGATGCTCAAGTGGATTGAAAAGTGGGACGGAAAGCTCCCGCAGGTGAACGGGAATGACAAGATCATTCCGATGTTCAATATGCAGTAATTTTTAAAAATTCTTGTCTAGCACATGGCGGCGCCACTTGCCGCTTTTCCAACGCCACCAGAACAGGACCGGCGCCGTACTGTATATTGCCACCAGGGCGATCCATGCGTAGTGTGCCGGCAAGTGCAAAACGTATGCCGCGACATAGAGAGTTCCCGCAACGCACCAGTTCATAATAGCGCACGCGAACATGACCCACAGCGTATCGCCTGCGCCACGGAGCGCCCCCGCATAAATTACCAGAAGCACTTCTACAAAAATATAGAGTGTGGCAAAGCGCAGCATGAATATGCTCATGGGTCGAGCCGCATCGAAAATGGCTAGCGCCTCGGCAGAAGCTTCTGCCGCGTCGGGTCTGAAAATATCCGTAAGGACTCCCGGCAAGAAAATGAACAGCACGCCAATAATCAACGAATACCACCAGCCGAGTTTCACCCCCGAATAAGTGGAACGCGTCGCCGCGGCACCATCGCGTGCCCCCACGTAGCGCCCCACTAGGCTTGTCGATGCCACTTCCAGACCCATCAGCGGAACATACGCAACCATATCCCAGTTGAACATCACCGAAGCCGCCGTTGCCGATTCGGGACCGAGCGCGTGGAACATCAAAATCAGCAGCTGAAAAGCCGTCATGTTCAGGCACATCTCGACACCCGAAGGAATTCCCTTCTGCAGAAGTTCCTTAGTCAAGGGCCAGCTAAACGCAAACGCGTAACGAGTACGGAACCTTTTGTGGCAACTCTTGCCCCAGAATTTGGCGAACAGGATTACCGTCGAAACGAGATTACCAATCAATGTACCATAAGCAGCACCCGCCACGCCCAAGGCAGGAATCGGCCCCAAGCCGTAAATCAACACAAAGTTGCACGCCACGTTCACGAGCATGCCCACGAACGCCGCCTTCATCACAATCTTGGTTTCGCCAATGCCGCTAAAGAAGCACGGCGCCGCGTTGCGCACCAGGTTAATGATGCCGCCAAACATCAAAATGTTAAAGTAGGTCTTCTGGTACTGCAGCTGATCTGCCGGCAAATGTTCCATTCCAAACACAAAATGACCCAGCGGAATAGTCAAGTACAGCAGCGGTACCGAAATCAGCGACAGGTACACCGCCTGCATAAACACGCGGCCACAATCCCAACGCTTTTTGCCACCCAGGCGCTGCGCCACCATCGCCGTCGTATAGCTGATGGCACCGGTGAAAAACATAGTCAAAGCAAGCTGCACCGCCCCCGCCCCAAGTGCCGCATTCATCTCGGCAGGACCAAGCTTCGAAAGGAACAGGCGGTCGATAA
Organism: Fibrobacter sp.; assembly: GCA_017526585.1. Taxonomy (GTDB): domain Bacteria; phylum Fibrobacterota; class Fibrobacteria; order Fibrobacterales; family Fibrobacteraceae; genus Fibrobacter. Next base: position 20,960 of record JAFXRC010000048.1, read on the forward strand.
AAGTCATCAGCGTGTCGAAGGACATCGACAAAAGCATCGGAAGTGCCACCACGAACACATCCTTCACATCGCCGTTTTTCTTGAATCTTGACGGTCTATAGAACTTATTCAGTATTGCGTCGACCATAGTGGGCGACAAATATAGATTTTTTTCTAAATTTGTGCCACTATGTTTTCACAGCTGACTGACTCTCTAGAATCTACCCTCAAGAACCTGCGCGGGCAGGGCAAGCTCACCGAAGAAAACGTCGCCGAATCGCTGCGCGAAGTGCGCCGCGCGTTCCTCGAAGCCGACGTGAACTTCAACGTGACCCGCGACTTCGTGAAGGCCGTCAAGGAAAAGGCCCTGGGCTCCGAAGTGCTCACCTCGGTGACCCCCGGTCAGCAGATTGTGAAGATCATCCACGACGAACTCGTGGCCGTGATGGGCGGCGAAACAAAAGAAATCAACCTGTCGGGCCCGGCTCCGGTAGGCATCATGATGGCAGGTCTGCAGGGTTCGGGTAAGACAACCTTCGCCGGCAAAATTGCCCTCTGGATGCGCAGCAAAAAGAAGCGCAAGCCTCTCCTAGTGGCTGCCGACGTGTACCGCCCTGCCGCTATCAAGCAGCTGCAGGTACTCGGCAAGTCCATCGGCATTCCCGTTTACGACGAAGGTCAGGGCGACCCGGTCGAAATCATCAAGCACGGTTACCAGTACGCGAAGGATAACGGTTTTGACTTAGTCATCTACGATACCGCAGGCCGCCTGCAGATCGACGAAGAGCTGATGCAGGAACTCGAAAAGGCGAAGGAAGCGGTTCACCCCGACGAAATTCTGTTCGTGGCCGACGCCATGATCGGTCAGGAAGCGGTGAACGTGGCCGAGACCTTCTGGCAGCGCCTCTCGTTTACCGGCGTTTGCCTGTCGAAGATGGACGGTGACACCCGCGGCGGTGCAGCGCTTAGCATCAAGAAGATGACGGGCGTGCCCATCTGCTTTATCGGTGTCGGCGAAAAACTTTCGGACATTGAACTGTTCCACCCCGACCGCATGGCCAGCCGAATCCTCGGCATGGGCGACGTGGTGACACTCGTGGAACGCGCTCAGCAGGTCATCGACGAAAAAGACGCGAAGGACCTGAAGAAAAAAATTCTCAATAACACCTTCGACCTGAACGATTTCTTGAACCAGCTGCGTACCATCAAGAAGCTCGGCCGCATCAAGGACATTCTAAGCCTGATTCCGGGCCTGAACAAGCTCCCTATCGACCAGATTGACGAAAAGGAACTGGTCTACGTGGAAGCCGTGCTCAGTTCCATGACCCCGAAGGAACGCAAGAAGCCCGACATTCTGGACGGCAGCCGCAAGGCCCGTGTAGCCAAGGGTTCCGGCACCGAAATCGGACGCGTGAACGCTGTGCTCAAGCAGTACGAGACGATGAAGGAAATGTTCAAGAAGGTGGGCGACATGGCTCGCCGGCAGAACAACGGTGGTCAAGTCGGTTCCAACTACACGCCACCCAAGGACAAGAAGAAAAAGAAGAAAAAATAAAAACGAAGCCCGCCAGTCAACGAACCGCGCGGGCTTTTGCTTTAATAAATCGCTTTAGTGGTTTTCGAGTTTACTTAAATCCGTAGAAAGCATTTTCCAGAGGCGGGACGCGAAAGGTTCCGCCCATTCTTTTTCGGGAGCCACGCGGCTCGTGGTCGCGGCGGTAAATTCAGAATACACCAGGAACACGAGTTCTCCGTAGCGGGCATCCCAGAGTGTCCAGAGCGTCTGCCAGGTATAGCCACCGCTCTTGCCGAGATCGGTATCCATGCGCACATTCAATACGACGGGAATCGACACATAGCGCAGCTCGTAGCGGCTAGCTAAAGCATTCAGCAGGTTCTTGAAATCCTTCGAGAGTTCACGGGAGATGTCCTGCTCTACCCCGTCGCGTTCCAGCCACGGGCTCATGTCGCTTAGCTTTTTACCGTCGGCAAAGACGGATTGCAGCAACATGAACGACAAACTGTCGAGATATGAAGAATCCGCATCGGGAAGCCGCATTCCCGGAAGCATGAGTTCGCGGCGCATCTTGGGGAACGCCTTGACCATCAGGGAATCTTCGACGCGAGCCAAGTCGAAATCGAGGGCGTCTGCGCTGAAGCTGTGGCAGAACTTGCACTTTTCGGGACGGTCGGCCTTGACCGAAAGCGCCGGGAACACGCCCCACACCGCCGAAGAATCCATGCGGCTATAGGCCTTCTTGTTCCACTCGCGATAAGACTTTTCGTCGCTAATTTTCAGTTCGATATCGCCGCGGGTGCCACATTCCTGGCAGGGAGCATCTTTCATGCTCGCATCGCCCGAAGCATCGTCACCACCCTGGCTGCCGGCACAGCCCGCAAACGAAAGCACACCCGCTACAGCAAGCGTCAAAGCCAATTCAACATATTTTTTCATTTTACACCTGCCTCGGTTTACCCGTCCAGCCAAGCTTTTCGCGGAGAGCACCGACAAAACCTGTATGGCGCATGCGGATAAATGTCGTCACCAACTTGCTTTCGGCAAGGGTCACCACATCACCCGGCTTGAGCACCACCGTGGTGCGGCCATCGAAAACCAAATCTAGCGGACGGTCGACCGCAGATTTCATCTCAAGCTTCTTGGACGAAAGCGAAAGCACCAGCGGACGCACAGAAAGGCTTCCCGGCGCTACCGGGGTCAGCACCACTGCAGGGGTCGCAGGGTGAATGATCGGGCCTCCTGCCGCAAGGTTGTAGGCGGTGGAACCTGTCGGCGTAGAGACGAGTAGGGAATCTGCCCAGTAGTCCGTCAGGGCGGTTCCGTTGTACGCCACACTCACATTCACCATGCGCTCGGGCGCGTGCGCACGAACGTGGACTTCGTTGAGCACGGTCTGCTTCGCCACCTGCTTCTTGCCGTGGTACACCACCGCTTCAATCATCATGCGCTCGCGGGTCGAGAAGTCGCCCGCAAGCAAACTATCCAAAGTCTGAGTAAGACCTTCAACACGGCTTTCCGCCAGGAATCCGACTCGACCCGCATTCACGCCCAGAATGGGCGTGTCGTGCCCGAGCGCCATGTGCGCCGCCGAAAGCACCGTGCCGTCGCCGCCTATTGCCAAGAGCAAGTCCGACTTGCAAAGCGCACTTTCCTTGACTACCTTGATCGGCTTGCGCACCAGTTCCTTCAAATTTTCCAAGACGCAGAAAGTCACCTGCGGATGTTCATCCGCCCACTTGGAAATCATGTCGAGGGCAAGAGCCAGGTCCGGATTTTTGTCCTTCCAGCCCACGATGCCAATCGTCCGAAAACGGATATCGCCTTTTTTCATATTAGCTTTCCTCCGGTTTCGCTGTCGCCTGTTCGAGCAGCTGTTTCAACTTCTGCAAGACGCCCGGATAAGTCGCTTCCACCAATTCGGAATTCGCCACCGGTTCGTCATTTCCAAGAGCAATCGAAAGCACCGACAGGGCAAGGCCATTCTGCGGCACATCTCCCCCGTCAAAATCGCTTCCGTTCACAATCGTTTCAAGTCCGCGGATCACGAGACCGTCATCGTAAACGCCCACTTCGGCGCCCGTCTTTCGCAAGTTCTCGGCGAGAGACTCGTTGACCGGGCGCATTTCCTTGCGCAGTTCCTTAGGAATTCGCAGAATGGTTTCGCCTTCGGCAAAGCATGCGGCCACCGCCAGGAACGGATATTCCTCGATTCCTGTCGCAATGGTATCTTCAGAAAAACGCCTACCCTGCAGGCGCTTGCCCGATGCAAGCGGGTACGCCATCACGTCACCATACACATCGCCAAACCTTTCGCGGCGGCTCACCGTCTCGAAGTTTCCGCCCATGCGCTTCAGGCACGTGAGAGCTCCCGCACGGGAACTGTTCAAGTCCACGTTCTTGATAGCGACTTCGGTATTCTTCGGGATGCCTGCAATCGTCGTCAAAAGCACAAGCGCCATCGCTTCGGTGGTGTCACCCGGAACATAATAGTCGCGACCCGTAATCACCTGGGTTTCCGAAATCTCGGTAAACTGCGTGCGTTCAATCTTCTGCCCGCGCGCCATCATCATGCGGCGTTCCAGTTCCGTGAGCTGTTCCATACCGCGCGACTCGTACTTGAGCGAAACGCCAAAGTACATGAGCATCTTGGTCCACTGATCGTGAACCGAACCCTTTTCTTCAAACGACAGGTATTCGCCGCGAATCAGCGTCCGCAACAGCAAGCGGTTGCGCATCACCGTCGAGATATTCCCGAGAGAATCCTTCTTAATTGCAGGTTCTTCGGCGGCAAAAGTGAAGGTGAACTTCGCCGGTTCATCGGCGACAGGCTTCACCTTGAAATACTTCTGCAAAAGCTCCTTGGCGCGGGAAACCTTCGCGATACCCGCTTCATCATTTTCAGCGGCGAAGGTATAAATCTGTTCCACATCCTTGGAAGCAAGCGTCCAGAGCATCACGCAGCGCGCTTCGCTCAAATCCATCGGGAGCATACTCGGAAGCGCATACTGGAAGCCCTTGCCTTCGAGCACCAGCTGGTGTCCCTGTTGCACATAGGAAAGGCCGTATTCCTTGAGGGCTTCGGCAAAAGGTTCTACACCGGCGGCAAAGGAAAAATCTTCAAAAACGGTGCGGCCGTTCACGAGCAGCGCCATCACCAGCGCAAGCTCCATGCGTTCGCGGTCGGGGTTCAACACAAAATCCATCAGCGTTCCTTTACGTCGTAGCCAAGCTGATTCAGGATCTGCATGGCGCGGCGGGCCTCGTCGGGGGTCTTGAAAGCAAGCAGAAGCGTGCCCGCAATATTTTCGCGGACCTTCATGAGTTCAATATCGCGAATGTTCAAATCATTTTCGGCCAGCGGCTGCATCACCTGCAAAAGTGCGCCAGGCACATCCTTGAGCGGCACAGTGATTTCGGAGAAGGCGGCTGCGGCGTTACGGCCTGGGGCAAACAGGCTCGCACGGCCCTCGTTACCGGCCCTGAACACCGTTTCCAGGTCTCTGGAATGGTCATCGGCAGCGGGGCGACCATCGCTTACCACCTGCAAGTTTTCCATTGCGGCAATCGTTTTGTCGAGACCTGCACGCACTTCCTTAAGTGCCTGCACCGTCTGATCGCGGTTGGTGACTGCAATGTCGTGCCACATGTTCCAACCCGAAGCAGCAATGCGCGTCATGTCCCTAAAGGCGCGACCCGCGTAATGCTGGTAGTTGGGCTTTACCAGGCGTTCCGGCATACTCGCCGCGAGCGTCGAAGAAAGCATCTGCGGCATGTGAGACACCCAACCCATGGTGCGGTCGTGGTGTTCCGGCGGGAAAACAACCGCATTGGCTCCCACGAAAGAAATCAAATCCAAAAGAGGCTTGTATGCCGATTCGTCAACGCCTTCGGGCGGGCACACGAACCAGTAGGCATTTTCAAAAATCGAGGGATCGTTGTATTCGAGCGTGCGCTTTTCGGAGCCTGCCATCGGGTGGCTACCCACGAACACAAACGGCTTGGGGAGCTTGGAACCCGCCTTGCAGATTTCCACCTTGGTCGAACCAATGTCGCTCACCAAAATCTGCTTTTCTGCAGGAAGTGCCGACAGATCCATCTGCGACAAATTCTCGATGGTCTTTAAGATATGCAGAATCGGAGCGCACAGCAAAATCATATCGGAGCCGTTCACCCAATCCTTGATGTCGTCGTAGCCAAAGCATTCGTCGGCAAGGCCGAGTTCCTTGGCACGGGTAAGCGTAGCGGGGCTGCTCACCGCACGCACCACCGTAGGCAATTTCGCCTGCTTGATAGCGGCGGCAACGGAGCTTGCCAAAAGTCCAAAGCCAACGAAGGTGATTCGCATCATTCCTCCACCTTCCGGGTTTCCTGCATAATGACCTGGAAAATATTCTTGATCGATTCCGGCGTGAGCGGGCCCTTTGTCAAGGAAGACACCTTTTCGAGAACCGCCTGTTCGCGCGTCGCGTCAAAGACCGGAAGCCCCTGCTGTTTCTTGAGCTTTCCAATCTCCGTGGCGTAAGTCGCCCTCTTGTTCAAAAGGGCGATCAGCTCATCATTCAGTTCGTCAATTTGATTACGCCAGTCTTCAATATTCATAGTAATGAATTTAGAAAAAAGAGCCGTGCTTAGTGTTTAGGAGTTAGCGAGATAAGCTAGAACCGGATAGCAACGCCGATGTATGGCGCAACCGTTATATCTTCAAAGAAAACAAATAATTCCCAATCAAGATAATCGGCCCAACCAATCGCATCCGCAAAGACATCTGCACCCAAATTCAGAGCAACCCTTTCGCTCAACTGATACGCCGCCAGGATTCTACCACCAAGAATCAGATTAATCGTCATCAGGTCTCCAGGACCATCTTCATAGTAATCCCCGCTGTAATCATGATAATAACCTACAAACAGGTATTTAAAGTCTAAACCAAGAAAGCCATAAAAAGCCAAAAGCAAGTTGTTCCTAACAGGAGCATAGCCGACGCCAGACTTTACATTAATGTCCAAGCCATCATATTCTCCTTCTTTATATCCCGCTTGCGCACGAGTATAGCCCCCAGTAAAAGCAAACAGATTCGAAAAGCCCGTCGGAGTAAATCTATAATAGGACACATTCAATGCTATTCCCCAAGCGAAATTAATCGTTTCGTCATCCCAGGTTGCATTTTCAAACGGCAGCACGACATTAAAGGCAAGCATCGACTCAAGGGGCTTTGCCGGTTGCTCCGCAGCGGTTTCATTCTCCGTTTCTCTTTCACTAACGACAGATTCTTCCGCCGAATTTTGCGGCAATGCCGACTCTGCGGCAACCACCTGGGCATCATCTTCTACACGGTCCTTCGGTTCTTCCTGTCTAGGTTTTTCGGCTTCCTTGATTGCATTAAAAAGCGGCGCCGACCTTTCTTCGATTTCCTTTAAGAGGCCCTCCGCATTTTCACTCTGAACTGCAAAGCTCGACATCAGCTTTCCCGATGCCGTTTCGTAAAGTTCCACCGTCAGGGTAACCATCGAGCCGAAGTGGCTGACTCTCCCCTGCGCCACATAATCCGCCGAGATATTCTTGCCCGTTTCAACAAGGCAGCTGCCTTCGCACTCTTCCACCGACTTTCCCGGCGGTAGCATTGTGTTGATGTTTTCGCGGGTCATGATGGTATAGCCCGAAGTGCTCGGCAGTTCCATAATCGCCATCTGACGAAGTTTATCCGTCAGGAATTGGCATTCCTTGTGATCAAGGAGATTCACATCGTCGCGGGTTGTCTCCAGCACGGCGACATGGGCGGCAAAGCTATTTGCCAATAGAAATAAAGCTATTGCGACAAAGCGTTTCATCTTTCAAAATATAGCTTTTCGCGAAAGTGGTTTCACCTAGAAAGACACCTTGTATTCTTCAAAAGCGTCCTTGTTCGCCCTTAAATCCGGACCATCCCAGTCAAAAAGTGGCGCACCCCAGGCACCACTCAGCGTGGGTTCCCAGAAGAACGTTCCAATCCAGCGATCCAACCCACGGACCATCTCGTTCGTGCGCTTGCGCGAACCATCGAACTTGTAGGTATCCTTTGAATCTCCACCATTGTATTCGGCAACGATGAATTCCAAGTCAGGGTAAGAAGACGAGAGCGTTTCGAACAAATTCTTCCAACTATCAGGTTTGTCGTCACCGTAAGCAGTATACGCCGAAAATCCCATCACGTCGGCAGGAACTTTCTGGTTCTTGAAAATCTCGGTCATCCACCAATTAATGGTATTCGGCTTGCGGATGCTTTCAATATGCAGCACCGTCTTGATTTCCTGCGACACCGCCTTGACCGCGCGGATTCCCGCCTTGAAATACTTTGCAGCATTTGCCTTGCCGGCACTTGTACTCATGTCGCCACCGACGCTTGCGGGCGCCTTGTCGACACCATCTCCCCAGCAGTTCGTGCTGCTGTTCGGCACATGCATTAGTATTCCGGGAGTCGTCTCGTTGCCAATTTGCACCATCGTGGGAGTCGCCCCCACCTGCTTCAGCGCCGAAAGCAAATCGTAGGTATAGTTGTACACGGAATCCGCCATTGCATCGGAGCTTGTCACGCTGCGCCAGCGGCTAGGAATAATCTGCTTGGCCGGATCGGCCCAGTTGTCACTGTAATGAATATCGAGCAAGAAAGCCATACCCGCCGCCTTGATCTTTTGAGCATAGGCAACAATGTGGTCCTTGTCGGCGTAGGCTTCGGCATCGTGGTCGCAACCCGCCGCCGCATAGCCGTACTGAGCCTTGGGACTTACAAAAGTCTTTAGGCGAATGGCGTTGAAACCGTGATCCTTTAAAAGCGTAAAGACATCTTTCTCGGTACCGTCGACATCGTAGAACTTGGTTCCCCAGCGTTCGTATTCCTGCACCGTCGAGATGTCTGCGCCGGTATAGAAGCTGAAATCGAGCGATGTTTCCGACGCAGAAGACCGCGGCGGATGCGAATCGGAAGAATGCGGGTGCATGGAATCGGAAGAGTGCGGCGGTTCCATCCTAGACGAAGAGGAACTCGGAGGTACCTCACCAGACGACATTTCAGCAAATGACAGAGGCTGTTCGCCCGACGACAGCTGCGGTTCACTCGCCGAGGAAAGTTCTCCCAACGCAGCGCTAGACAAATTCGGAATTTCAGCACCCGAAAGCGAATCCGGATTCATATTCGGCAAAGAGTCAACGACAGGGGTTTCGACCGTCGACGCATCCCCCACCGTCGCGTCACCCATTTCCGGTGCATTGCTAGAATCGTCACCGCAAGCGCACAAGGCGACTGCAGCAAGCAACGACAAGACAAATTTACCCTTTAGAAATCCCATACCCTAAATCTACACAAAACGCTGCGAAAATTCAACTACGGTTTCAGCAGCAGCTTCTTGTTTTCGAGGATGCCGTCGTTATCAAAGCGTACAGTCGGATTCAAGCCGTTCTTATAGGCATTTTCGCTCTCGTAGAGGGAAAGCGCCACAGAAGCCCCCGGTTGCGCCGCGCCGCTAAACGAAAATTCCTTTGTTGCACCGTCCTTGAACGTTCCCTTGGGAATGTGGATGGTTTTGCCCAGCTGCGCAAGCGCTTTGCCCTCGGAATCCACAAATTCCGCCACCAGGTACACATCAAAGAAACAGGGCGCCACGCCGGTATTCTTGATGGTAATGTTCAGCGTACTCGTGGTGTCGGCAGCTTTCCCTGCAGCTGGAGTTGCGACAGTCACCAGTTCCGCACTTTCGACCGTGAAATTGTAGCCGAGAACCTTGGTCATGGAATCCGCAAGGGCCTTGTTGTCTTTGTAGAAGTTATAACCGCAATCGTCAAAGTCCTGGTCCAGCACGTAGTAGGTCAGGTGCGCCGTCGTAATGGCATCCACCCAGCGCTCCGGAGTCCACTTAAGGTAACCGCCGGGAATGACATCGGTGTAATTCAGCATGATGGCGTAACCGCCGCAGTTTTCCGCAACGGTCGGCAAGTTCGCCTCGTAGGCGCGCACCAGCGAATCTGCAGTTCCCGGAATTCCGATAAGGCAATCATCGCGCTTGGTAATGCCTAGGCTCAGCGCGTACGTGTACACATCCCCGTAACCGTCGGAAGGGAGCACCAACAGGCTCTTCTTGAAAACAGATGCATAGTGTTTCAGCATGTCCTTCTGGATTTCCACGGAAGGCATTTTGCTACCGTCCAGGTTCGAAACGTGCCATTCGCCCCATTCACCGAAGGAGCGTACGTCAATGTATTCGATACGCGGATCGCCGTCGTACTTTGCCGCGAGAGCCGTCGCAAATTCCTTTGCATAGTACAGGTAGACGGAATCGTCCCAAACGGGAAACGCTGCGTTGGCGTTGTTGTCCTTGTACCGAGCCGTAATTTTTTCCGCACCTTCTTCGTAAACATATTTCGGAGTCCAGTCGTAGTTTTCTTCGGGAGTACTATTGTCCCTGATAAACGACGGCGAATACGGGAAAACGCGCAAGGCATAGCCCATGCCATGTTCGGAGAGTGCATTCAGCAACTCCTCCAGTTCGCTCCAGTCATAGACGCCTTTCGCCGGGTTCAGCTTGTTCCACTGCTGGTATCCGGAACCGTAGGTGACCAAGTCCCACGCCCTGTTGTTCAGGGAACCGTGCGGGCCGTATTCAAAACCCGGATCGAACGTCCACGCAGCTTCGGTCGGAACCGTGAAACCCTTGTGCGGGTTCGTGAGAGGGCCGTCGAATCGCTTGAGCGTATAGGTGGTTTTCGTCGTGATAGCGCTTTCTACCGCAGAGGTATCCGCACCAGATGTATCGGCGACACTTGCCGAGCTGCTAGGTTCAGCTGGTTCACCCCCCTGACCGCCACTGGAACTTGAAAGAGAGCTATCTGCCCAAACGGAACCAGAAGACGAGCTGCCCGGTACTGCGGACTGCGACGAGCTGGAATTTTCCACCAGCGCATTTTCGGTCTGTGAAGATAACGAAACATCGTCAACGACGCTTGCACTGCTGCCATCATCGCCACAGGCTTCCAGCCCAATGACAACAAAAGCCAAGGCGCCCATCAAAGCAAGTCGTTTCATGCCATATCCCCTTACATGATACCCGTAGAAAAGTCCGTTTCTCTTAATATATGTTTTAGCGGCGAAAATAGCACCCATTCAACAAAAAAAAGAGCCCTCCTTGCCGGAGAGCTCCCTTTTCATAATCTCGAGACGATTACTTGACCTGGAAGTAGTAGGTCTGGAGGGTCTTGCCGTCCTGGGCGAGCTGAATAATCTGCTTGCCCTTCGGGAGGTTGCCCGTCACCTGGAACAGGTTTTCAGCCTTGTATTCCACGTTCAGAGTCGTGCCGTTAGCCTTGTCTACAAAGAGACCGGTCTTTTCGTCAGCACCGAAGCCCTGGCAGTCGGAATGGTCAGCCACCTTGCCTTCCACAGCCGGGTAGGAGGTCACGACCAGCGGAGAAGTCACGGAGCTCGCATTCACGTAGAACACGTTGAGTGCAGCGTCCACGGCCAACGGAGCCGGGAGGTTAGAAACCTTGGCAGCGCCCTTGTCGGCCTTTTTCTTCTTCTTTTTGTCCTTCTTGCCCGGAACCTTGGCGGCGTCGGTAGCAATCGGCATGGTCAAACGGTAACCGGCAACGGATTCGCTGCAGCTCGTAGAGTAGACAACCCACTGGTTGTCGATCTTTTCAGGACCTTCGGTCGTGCCGCTCTTGTAGAGACCCGGCTTGATCTGGTCGCTGTATTCGTACAAGGTAACGGTCAGGTTCGGGTTCTTTTCGTCGGTCGTAATCTTCTGCTGGCCAAGGATGTACTTGGAGCGACGGGCCTTGATCAGGTAATTGCCAACGGGCACCTTTTCGAACTTGAACTTACCCTGCTGGAGGTCAGCCTTGTAGGGGTACTTCGGGTTCTGGGTACCGAAAATGGTAGAGTCCATCCAGACGGTGGGCATTTCGATAGCCTTGCCGGTAAACGGATCAAGGACTACGCCATCAATCGTGCCAGTCTTCTGGCAACCGGTCATAGCCATGGCCACGAGAGCGGCTGCGCCAATAAAGAGATGCTTCTTCATAAGAGTCCTTTTTTGAAAAAAAGGCTCCCTTGGTTTTGCAGGGAGCCCTTCGTTTTTTGAAATTATTCGGCGTCTTCAGCCTTGGCGGGCGCAGCCTTGCGGGTCTTGCGCTTTGCACCAGTGATGTTGCCAGCGAAACGCTTGTTGAAGCGATCGATACGGCCAGCCGTATCCACGCGATGCTGCTTGCCCGTCCAGAACGGATGGGTATCAGCCGTAATTTCCAAGGAAATTACGCTATATTCAACACCATCGATAGTCTTCTTTTCGGCGGAAGACTTCGTGGAGCGGGTGATGTATTCTTTACCCGTATTCGCATCGACGAACACGACCGGTTGATA
>JAFXRC010000049.1 GCA_017526585.1 Fibrobacter sp.
CGCCTGAAGCCCGTCAGATTACCACCGACGTGATCTTCAGCCCCATGCCGGGTGGCGCTCTTACCGCCAACACCCTCATGATGCGCGAAACCAAGACCTTCCACCTGTTCCCGAAGGTGATCGAGAACATGAGTGAATGCGTCCGCCGCGGTGGCTTTGCTTCTTCCGTGACGCCGGTTTCTCAGTTCTACTTCCAGCAGGCTTACATGAACACCCTGAACCAGGCCGCAGGCCGCGGTACTTGGTTCAAGATGACCGAAGGCTACGGCAAGATGCTCCTCGGTTACCAGGGCAAGACTCCTTGCGAACCGGATCCGGAACTCGTGAAGATCGCTGCCGACCAGTTCAACATGAAGCCGTTCAAGGAAGCCTATCCGGGAGTCCAGTGCGCAGAAGAAATTCTCGAACCGGGCATTCCGAAGGCCAAGGCTCTCCTCGAAGAAAATGGTCTGCCGGTCACCGACGAAACCATCTTCATCACGGGCTGCCTCCAGACGAAGGCTGGCAACAAGGGTATCGAATTCCTCAAGGGCAACCGCCACATTGGCGTGCCGAAGAAGGACCCGAACGCTGCTCCGGCAGTGGACACCAAGAACATGAAGGCCGGTGCAGCAAGCACCTACCGCATCGCTCTTGGCAACCAGAGCTGGGACGTGCAGGTTCAGACCCTCAAGTAATTTGTTTTAGACAAATTAGAAAGAGCCGCGGTTCAAAGCCGCGGCTTTTTCATATGCAAAAGTTCCCGACAAAACGCCGGGAACTTCTGTTTTTCTTTTTTCAGGATTTTCTACTAGAACACGAACTGTTTGCCCGCATGCACGGTCCATTCCATCAGACTGTTGCTTGCTCCGCCGACAAAGAACCCTGTCGGATGCCTGTAGGTAAGCTTCAGCGAGGATGTCCAGTCGGACGCATCGCCCTTATGCAGGACGTCGTATTCAAGGACTGCATTTCCCAAAGATGCCTGATGGCCCAGGTTGAAACCGAACCAGTACGCGGTCACAAAGCCATAGTCCGCCTTTCCATCGATATCTTGGACTAGCTCCTCATCATCAAGCGCTGCACGGATATCGTCGTAATCCGAGTTTCCCTGGAAAAACTGAAGCCCCGCGCCCATGCCGACAATCACCATGGAAGAACTGGCATCGGCTCCGACAAGCAGTCTCTCCTGCACATTCCAGAACGAATACTGCTTGCGACCCGCTTTCGTCTCCAGCCACGATATATACTTTTGATCGCTTTTGCTGTCTTTGTTACAGCCGTAGGCATCATCGCAGCCAAACTTGAGCGAGCCGCCAAACCCGCCGACAGCCACATTCAAGAAGAATGGAGCCATTTTTCCGGACCAGCGGTACGTCAAGTCAAGGCTACCGCCGCCCGCATCAAGATCGGACACGTTGTAGGCATCATCCGAATGACCCCAAAAACCAGTCGCGGTCAAAGACACTTCTGAAGCAGTATCTGCAGGAGCCCTGTGCATTAACGGGGCAGGCATCAAAGTCGCCCCCATGGAACGAGCAGAAGGTTCGAAACAGCCCGTGAGCGAAATAGACAAGGCGAAAACAATCGTCAACAACAGGATTTGCTTTTTCATTTTTTCTCCTAAAAAAAATGTCGAGTCCCCTTTTATAAGGGGAACCCGAGCACTCGGTTTAAAGATAGTTTATTAATACAAAGAAATGGACTTGACAATACATTTTTCGTCGGCAGATAGGCTCTGCATATTAAGTCTATGTGCGGCAAATTTGTTCTGCGGAGTCAAAGAGACATCAACAATCTTCGAAAGTGGGACTTTGACCTCTACAAAGTTTCCCGAACGAGTTCCTCCATTTAACGGGTATCGCTGTCTTTGGAAGGAGTCAAAATAAAGGGTCGTATTCTGGCATGTTCCCGGCCAATAGGTGACCTTAAGCCCAGAATACCCGTCCATACTCTTCATTCCCTGCAAATCAAAATAGAATCCGCTAGTGGGTTTCGCGATGACAGCCTCAAGACCAGAACCAAGGGCATCCGAATAAGGAGTTAGCGTTGCGGCACCATTCCAACCATTAGTCTTATAGTCGGCATTCGGGAAGATGTTCTTCGACACCTTTTCTGCAGGCAGTGAATTATCATCAATAGAACGCACCAACCTAGGCTCCTTCACCGACACAGAGGCTCCATCCGAATTCAGCACCAAGCGGAACCACCTATAGGAGCGCAAAGCATCCTTGCCTCCAGGCAATTTCCACCGAGCCGTAAAACGACCTCCGTCCAACGGGACATCTACCTCCTGCAACTGGACCTGACCACCGTTATTCTTACTCTTCAATAGTAGAAGTTCAGCCTTCATCCAGTTTCCCTTAGCCTTATTGACCTTGATGTCAACTTCAAATACACTGTTTTCAGGAACATCGCCACCATTGTCATAGAGCGCAACACGATGCCAGCCCGCAGGCACATCAAAGGTATTCCAGTCCCGTCGAAGAGCGCGTTCCTTGGAATAATCATATTCGGCATACGCAACATATTTCTTTTGCAGGTTTCCGCTATTCTTCAGCAAGAACGGCATCTTGGACTGATCCATGCAACTTGTCCCCGGCGTAAACAGGGACGCGAGATTTTCATTTCGGAATTCCTTTTTTCCGCTGTCATAGTCGACATTGGCTAGTTCGCAAAGGATTCGCCACATATCGACGCGGAAGCCTTCGACCACCACGGAATCCTTGTGATTGTCAATCGATTCCGGCAATTCAATATGCCTACCACTAATCGATTCATTGTAACGCGGATGGGTCGGATCCACGGCGTACACCGCATTTGCTGAACTTCGCTCCCCAGGTTTCATAAAAGGGAAATTCTGTGAATTCTGCTTGAACGCGCAATTTTCCCTAATAGCAAGATTCCCCCCGCACTTCATATCCATGGCGCTAACCGTAGGAATAAACGTACTATTCTTTTGCGACAGGACATCCTTTTCCCAAGCCGTGGACAGCGATACAGACGCACCCAGCACACCGACACTCATATTGCTCGGCATGGCGTCTTCAAAGCCTTCCTTCAGGCTCTGATACATCGTCTCCGCAAAGGGATAGGTACTACCTTGAATAAAATCGTACCGAGCGTCGCCCCAATCATCCCTCTTATTTTCGCCGCCGGTTTCATAGACTCGATTCGACGCAACACTTCCGATTGTTCCGTTGTTAGAACGCATTTCGCTGACCGCGCGTCCCAGCAACACACCGGCTTTCTTTGCCGAACGATTCAATTCAAAATAGGTATCAGAATGCGAAGGAACACTCCCCTTTAACTGTCCCTGAGCCACCAAGACCGAAGGGAATCCCTTATATTCTGCGGCGCGGCGATAGCTCCCGAACAGGAACCTGTCACTAGAGGGATTTACCTTGTAGTTATATATATCGTAGACCATTCTCCCCACTTTTTCACCTTCGTAGAGCAAGAGTCCACTTGCACCCGGACCGTTCAACAAATCCTTGAACGCTTCAGCCGCAGAAGAGCCTCCCGCCGTCGACCAGAAATCAATTGTGTAATACAAGGAAAGCGGCAGCACCGCGCCCTGGTGCGGCGAGTCCAGCGATGCATACAGACGTATCGGAGCATCCGTATTCTTATTTCGTTGAGTATCGTAAAGGTAGGCGCCATAGCGCCCTAAAATTCCACCTTGACTTATACCCATGACAACTATGCCATCTTCGAGCTTGTTCATAAAGCCAATACTTCTATTATTGTTCAGGAACCTGAGCAACCATGAGAAGTATTCTGCATTTGACACCAAGTCTCTGCGAACCGTCTCCGAAAATTGAACCAATACGGGTGTATAGCCCAATTCCACCAGGACATCCATGATGCCCAAGCGATTCGCTTCGTTTTCCAATTCAGAAAGCGTACGAACCCCTTCCGTACTCAGGTAGATGCCATCCAAAATAAAGAATGGTCTATTCAGGGCAATTTCCTCAAGGCTTGAGGAATCCTCCGCAGGTTCAACAACACGGATTCGCACGACATCCTTGGAATCTGCAAAATGGCACTTTTTTCCATCGATGTTTACCGGAGACTTGCTGGCAGGAGTCCGAGCAATGCAAAGACCTGTCATAAAGTCATGTTTAAAGTAGAAATCTTGATAAGCGGCAAGAGAGTACGCAACAACCGCCAAAACAGACAAAATTATCTTTTTGATCATTATCGAACCTCCACGAAAATATTCTGGTTAACCGTCAGACCACCTTCACTCAGGCGAACTTGTATTTTCTGGACGCCAGCAGATTCAAATTCTAGCTCCAGCGAAGAATTCGCATTCAGCGTATGCCACTTTCCCGCAGAATAGATTTCGATATTCGGCAATGTCGTACGGTTGGTGCTTACAAAATACGGATCGTAAAACACCTTAAGGCGCGAGCCATTCACCCAGCTAACAGGCAGTCCCGCAAGCAGCGCACGGGAATTCATCAACTCTTTCTTCTCACAGGAACTGTCTGCACAAGCCCTGTAGGCAAAATCAACATTGCCGACAAGCAAGGGCATCATACGGTTATCCGTCGAGGCGGCAAATGATTCCGCCTCGTAAAACAACGACTTCGGATTCGCAATCACGCTATCGCGCAGTCTATTCCTTTCGACAAAGAACATGCTGCGGAACCAGCCTTCACGGGATTGTTTGGGCGTCATGGAATTCGAATGGACGAAGTTTGAAATTCGTTCGAATTCTTCGTTACTCAAGACAAAAGCCATCTGCGTAGAATCCCTTAACTTTTCGCGACGTTCATCCGCGTATGCCGCAGATGTTATCGGGAGGGAATCCGCAATGAACTTTCCCTTGCGCTCCGCCTTGAAGGGATTCACATTTTCGAACGGGTATTCTAGCGACTCGAAAATGTCCGCCACAGAATTTTCCGCGTTTACCACAGCGCAACTCAGAGAAATGTCGTCTACGAATAAGGTGGTGTATTGATGCGCAGGGACATCGAACAGACCGACGCCTATTTTTTCGACACTTCTAGGAGAATTACCGAGCAGCTCAGTGATAGGCACCTGTAGCGCATAGGTACGGTTCGCGTCCAATTCAAAGAACTTGATGCCGCTATTGCCGAATGCACCCGCAAGCCAAATTCCGAACTTACCCTTTTGCGTCGTGCGCACCTTGACGCCCACGTTCCCGCCCTGGACGGTTGCAGGCAAATTGCTTAGAGAAAGCAAACCCGTCCAGTCCCCCGCCTTGTCCTTCATACCAGACCAGCGGATATAAGGCGGGGTAAGCGCCTCCATTTCGCCCCAGTTCGCGCTCCATTCCGGCGCTTCCGGGAACGACATCGATTCCATTTTTCCAGCTTCACCGTTTTTATACAGCGAGACTTCGTTACAGACCTGTGCAAAACTCGACAGGGACAATACGGTCCCAACCAAGGCTGCACACCTTGTTATCCTATTCATCGATAGGACCTCCAATTTATTGATGTTTACTGTCAGGCAGGCGTTCGCGAGCCGACGAAATCTAAAAAGCCATATAAAAAAGAAGCCCTAAAACAAAAAAAGATACACCTGTGGCCTACAGCTGTATCTAAAAACTATTTTATTGCTCCGCCCGGAATTATAGATAAAGAATTTTTTCTTGTAAAGAGACGCGTTAGAAAATTTCTAAAAAAGTGTATACAGCGTTTACACGGTATCTTTTTTCAGTTCCACCTTCAGTTCCGCCCTGTACACGCCACCCTCTACGCGGGAATCGTATTGGTAGCGACCACTGTACATAAGTTCCAGGCGTTTCTGGAATGTCGAAAGTCCAAGCCCACTTGCATTCGGTTTTGCCTTGCGCGGAAAGTTACTGTTCTCGCTCACAAAGCTGAGCTCATCGCCCTTCTGCACAATTTTAATATGCACAAAGCTTTTCCCATCCGGATTCACGCAGTGCTTCATCGCATTTTCCATCAAGGGCATCATCAACAGGGGCTCCACCGGGTAATCCGGATTTTCAAGCTCGTATTCAAACTTGAAATCGAAACGGTCGTCGTGCCTCAACTTTTCAAGTTCAGCGTACTTTTCCAAAATTCCCACATCCTCTTTCAGCGCAATATATTTATCACTTGTCTGATAAAGCATCACGCGAATCAGTTGAGAAAGCTTGGTCATACTCTTTTCGGCAAGGTCAGGGTCTATGCGGATCAAGCTTGTAATGTTGTTCAAGGTATTGAACAGAAAATGCGGCGAAAGCTGATTCTTCAAAAATTTGAGTTCGTATTCCAAAGTCGAGCGTTTCTTTTCACGCAAGATAAACGCCCTGATAATCAACCTGGTAAACATCGAAATCAAGATGCACACAAAGCAGATGAGCGCAAGAGCTATCAGGAACACGAGTACAGTCCATAACGAAAAGTGTCCGCGTCCAGCGCCCGCACTGAAGCAATAGTTACTAAAGAAATCAACTACTCCTTCGCCCGCCTTACGCTGAACCAAGAAGTAAAAGACTTCGCGACCTAACAAAGAAAGAAAAAGTATCAAGGCATTACCGGCAAAGAACACTGCATAGCGCTTTCTAAAAAAACACTTTGGAACAAGGTAACGCTGGTTCACCAAGAAAGTCAGGAAGGTGGCAAGAAGCGGCAAATAGTAGGCGGCTAGATTAATAAACGAAATCTGCGTCAACGGATATGTCGGATCGAGCAGCAGTATCAGCGGAAACAGCAAAATGAACAGCCAAATCAGGATCATCAGCACGAAAGTCGGAATCGGATACTGGGCATCGTTCTCATCGCCCATGATTTCGATCAGTTCTCGTTCTCCTTTTTCGAACTGAGCTTCCTGAAGCTCCGCAAAACGTTCATAATTGCGGCGCAGAAAGGCCCTAAAGGCGGATTTTGCATACTTTGTCGTCATTTTTTCCTCTTACATACACAAAAATAGCCCTTATTTGGGCAAAAAACAGCCCTTCATGACAAAAATATGACAAAAGTACCAAATTCCTTGACGAAATTCGCAAATAACTTTTGCAAAGTAAAGCGTAATCTGTGACACTTCAAAATATAAAAGGAGGTAAATTTAGAAATGTAAACGAAACAACTAACAGCGAGGCTGATATGACAAAGAATACACACGTTCGCGACGACAGGGATGTTTATTTCCAGTATCTGAACGATATTTCTAAATATCCGCTGTTGACCAAGGAACAGGAAAAGGTTCTGCTCCAGAAGATCCGCGAAGGCAGCCGCGAAGCCATGGATATGCTCATCAAGGGCAACCTCCGCTTCGTGGTGAACATCGCAAACCTTTACAAAGGTCAGGGCCTCGATGTGAACGAACTCATCAACGAAGGCAACATGGGGCTTATCGAAGCCGCCCGCCGCTTTGATGCAAATCAAAAAATCAAGTTTATCAGCTACGCCGTGTGGTGGGTTCGCCAGAACATCACCCGCGCCATCGCCGAACGCGGTCGACTGGTGCGCATCAGCGCCGAAAAGGAACTCGTGCTCCGCCGCTTCGCCAAGAAGGGCGGTCAGATGCACCAAGTTGTAGGCGGCGGGCTCATGCTTGACCCGAAGAGCCTCGAAGGCGTTTCCAAGTACAAGGCAAACGACATCGAAAAGATTTTGATGATGGGCAACAAGACAGCATCTCTCGACACACCGGTCGGTGAAGACGGAGAAATGACTCTTGGCGACACCATTGCCGCTACGGAATTCCGTACCGACGAGCTTGCCGAAAAGAACAACAAGAGCATGCTCTTCAACAAGGCGATGAACAACTGCCTTTCCGAACAGGAAAAGGAAATCATCAAGCTCTATTTCGGATTCAAGATGGATTCCGAGCTGAATTTGAAGGAAATCGCCCCGATGGTTAGACTTTCCAAGGAACGCACCCGCCAGCTTAAGGATTCGGCACTCGAAAAGCTCCGTAACGAGCAACTCGCGAGAGTCCTGAACGACGCCGCTTAAGCCCGCATTCCTTTTTAGACTTTTTTTCTCTCTCTTCTTAATATTAAAAACCGGTCATTTTGACCGGTTTTTTCCGTTTTTCGCCCAACATGGAACTACTGAAATTGTATTTTTAAGGCATGAATTTCAAAATGCCGAACTATCGTCTGTTTTTTGCAACGACGCTTGCCGCTTTAAGCCTTGCAAGCTCCCCCTTTGCCGCTTCCGACAAGAAAGCCGCCCCCGGCGACTTCTATAACGAGGTCTCCCGTCTGAACAAGGTGCTTTCCGAAGTCAACCGTAAGTATGTAGAAGATGTGGATCCCACAGAACTGACCGACGCCGCCCTGAACGGCATCCGCAACATTCTGGACCCGCATACGACTGTTTTCTCCCCCAAGGACTACGAAAGCCTGAAAGTTTCGATGGAAGGCAAGTTCGGCGGCGTAGGCATCACCATTAGCCTCCGCGACAACATCTTGACGGTCATTTCGCCGCTTTCTGGCACCCCGGCATTCCGCCTCGGCATCCGCGCCGGTGACCGCATCCGTAAAATCGACGGCAAGGACACCAAGGGACTTACCCTCGACGAAGCGGTGAACAAGCTCCGCGGTAAAATCGGCACCGATGTGACCGTGTCCATTGAACGCGAAGGCGTACCTGACCTGATGGACTTCACCATCACTCGCGCCGAAATCATCGTGCACGCCGTTCCCTACTACGGCATGGTTTCCAAGGACATCGGCTATATCAAGCTCGCCACCTTTAGCGACAAGACCACGAGCGATGTGGAAAACGCACTCAAGAGCCTCCAGAAGCAAGGTATGAAGAAGATTATTCTCGACATGCGCTACAATCCGGGTGGACTTTTGAACCAGGCTATTGAAATCAGCGAACTGTTCCTGAAGCAAGGAAATGTCATCGTTAGCACCCGTGGCCGTACGCAGAAGACCGAAAGCCACGCACGCAGAAACGGCATCGTGAAGCCCGATGTTCCCATGGTAGTGCTTTTGAACCAGGGTTCCGCCAGCGCCGCTGAAATTGTCGCGGGCGCCCTCCAGGACTGGGACCGCGCCCTGATTATCGGAAAGACTTCCTTCGGTAAGGGTTCCGTGCAGACGATTTTCCCGCTGGACAACCAGGGGAACGCCCTGAAGCTCACCACGGCATTCTACTACCTGCCGTTCGGACGCTGCATCAACAAGCCCGAAAACGGAATCAAGGGCTTGAAGCTGATGGAAGAAGAATACGCCGAGAACGAAGGTGACGAAGCCAAGGCTGATTCGACAAACAAGGACACCGCCAAGGTCGATACCTTCTACACGCATAACGGACGCATGATGTTCGGTAGCGGTGGCATTACCCCTGACGTTGAAGTGGAACTTTCTCCGATGCCCTGGGTGGTGCAGGTGCAGGAACGCATGGCGATGTACTTCAAGTTTGCCGTCAAGATCCGCCCGGAACTCGAAAAGGCTGGCGTCAAGATGGACGCGAACTGGGAAGTCCCCGACAGCCTGTTTACGCAGTTCCGCGACTTCTGCATGAAGGACACGAACTTCACGAAAATCAAAAGCAACGCCCTGGTAGGTGTGGACCAGCTCGAAAAGAGCATCATCCGCGAGCAGAACTACATGGGCGACAGCGCAAAGAATGTAACCGACTCTACACTCGCCCAGCGCATTGCCGATATGCGTAGCGCACTTGAAAGCAACCGCAACGCCCAGTTCGACGAGAACAAGCAGTACATCAAGGACGGCATCAAGCGCGAGCTTCTGACGGCATTCATCAACGACTCCGTGAGCACGGCATTCTCCCTGAAGCAGGACAAGCAGCTGAACGAAGCCATCAAGTACCTGAGCGACATGAGCCTGTACAAGAAGGCAATTAGCGCACCGGACAAGAAGGCAGCAAAGAAGGCTAACAAGGATTCCAAGAAGAAGTAGGTCCATCCTTGATTACCGTCATGAACAAAATTGCAGAAAGTCTGGGTAAGTTTATCCGGAAGTTTCTGCGTACGGTAGTGAACTATCTCCATTTCGTATGGATGCTGTTCAAGAGCATTCCCGGAGCATTCACCAATTTCCACACGACCGTCGAACAGATGCAGCATGTGGGACTTACGAGTATTCCCGTGGTGGTGGCTGCATCCTTGGCGACAGGCGCCATCATGGCATGGCAGCTCGCATACCAGTTCGCAGACATCATTCCCCTGATGTTTGTGGGCATGGCGGTCGGCAAATCGGTGATGGTGGAACTCTGTCCCATTCTTACCGCAATGGTGCTTGCGGGCCGCATTGGAGCATCGATGTGTTCGGAGCTTGGCACCATGGCAGTGACCGAGCAGCTCGACGCCTACAAGGTTCTTGGACTCAGCCCGTACAAGTTCTTGCTGGCACCCCGCTTGATTGCAACCGTCATTATGCTTCCGACACTTACCGTGATTAGTATTTTCATCGGTATCGTCGGCGGTTACGAAGTCGCCCACATTTACAAGGACGTCTCCTTTGCCGTGTTCTTCTACGGAGTCCGCATGTTCTATCAGAACTGGGACTTGGTGGTGGGTCTTATCAAGGCGACGCTCTACGGCTACTTTATCGCAAGCTACGCCTGCTTCTTTGGTTTTTACACCCATAGCGGCGCCGAAGGCGTGGGCAAGAGCACCAAGGCGACCGTGGTGGCAGGCATGACAAGCATTTTGATTGGCGGATTCGTGCTTTCGAAGCTGTTGTTGCTGTAATGGACATTCCGTATCGAAAAAAGCGCGGGAAACCCGTTTGTAGTAAGCACCCCGAAGACATCGGAGTGCTATTGCAGATGGTCTTGGACAAGAACCACATCACCGACGAAATGGAGCTAAAATCGCTTGCAGAGGGCCTAGAAATCATCGTAGGTCCGCTCATTTCGCCCCATGTCAAAATCGACAAATTGAACAAGGGAATTTTGACGCTAAAGTGCGATAGTTCCGCCTGGAAACAGGAACTTTTTTTGCAAAAAAAAGCTATTATTGAAAAGTGTAATTTATTGCTCGGAAAGCCCTCCGTCAAGAACATTCTTTTTGTTTAAAATGCTCTTTGAAAAGGCTTTCAGCGCAAGGTTTTAGAAGAAGAAAAATAGGTTGACAATGGCAGAAGAATCCGAAGAAATGAAAAAGGCCGAAGAAGATTATAGCGGTTCAAGCATCACCGTTTTGGAAGGCCTTGAAGCCGTACGAGTTCGCCCGGCAATGTACATCGGCTCGACCGACATTCGCGGTCTCCACCACCTGGTTTGGGAAGTCGTCGATAACTCCGTGGACGAAGCTCTCGCCGGATTCTGCACTCACATCGAAATCGCCATTCTGCCGGGTAACGGCATCCGCGTGACCGACAACGGCCGAGGCATTCCGACCGACATCCACCCGAAAGAAAAGGTGGGCACCATCCAGGTCGTGATGACCAAGCTGCATGCCGGCGGTAAGTTCAACAACAGCTCTTACAAGGTCTCTGCAGGTCTCCACGGCGTGGGCGTGAGCTGCGTGAACGCTCTTTCCAACAAGCTGGTTGTAACCGTGCGCCGCAACGGTCGCGTGGTGCAACAGGAATTTTCCCGTGGTGTCCCATGCGGTCCGCAGGTGGAC
>JAFXRC010000050.1 GCA_017526585.1 Fibrobacter sp.
ATGCGCTTTTCGGTGGTAACGCTAGTCCATCGGGGATATCCGAACCGGTCGTATTCCGCGACTCTCTTTATTACCTGTTTTGTCTTCATTCGCACTACTCCTGCTTTTTTGAGTAGTGTCAACTTTTTTCAGTATAAGACACTCCGAATAGACGCCGAACTTAACGACCAGGCAACAGTTCTCTTGGAAGGACTGGGGCTTTCTATGTCACAGGCGATTTCCATGTTCTTGCGCCAGGTCGTATTGCATCGCGGTCTACCATTCAAGGTGGAGTACCCGCAAGGTTCCAAGGAGCTGGCGGACGCTATCGAAGAGGCAAAACGACTAGAAGCCAATCCGAACACAAAGCGTTATACGGATATGGACGAAATGTGGGCGGATCTCGACAAATGATTCGCGAAATCACTTAGACAAATTCTAGTCCTTGATGCAGCGGACGGATTGACCAAAGGGACGACCGCCACCAGAAATAACATGAGCAAAATTCTCTCTTGTAGACAAGCGCAGAAGATACACATTTCTATTTACATCATTCTTTAAAGCAACGGAACTCATAAATGACGCTGACGTATCTTTATTCGAGATGGAATCGATTTCTAAATTTTCCTTTTGAAAAACAGCAAATCCACTTGGCAAAGCGTCAAAGCCCACGTTATCCTTTCCATTACCGCTACCGCCATCTTTATTATCCGCCCAAAGTTGCAGCGACTTAAGGGCTTTGGCAGCCGTTAATGAATCACCAAAGGCACTTATCAGGCTTCGAAACTCCGTAGTATCGGGCAAATGCCAACCTTCAGGGCATACACCAGGAACAGGGTAAATCGGAGCACAATCCACTTGCATTCCACAACCCGCACCATTTTTAGAAAACACCGCCGCGCTATCCATTGCTGCTGCGTAGGTGTAGTAACGCCCATAAATTTCACAGCTATCAGCACCACAGCCGTTACCATACACAATGTAGTCCCTAATTTTGTATTCATAATTCAAATTCTCTGCCATCCAAGTCTGCGCCCCTATTTTCACTGTTCTATACGCGCGTCTGTTTCGCAAGTCAACCATCCAACCATAGTCTATTTCTGGATTGGTGAATGTATTCTTGGATTCTTCGGAAAGATAACCGACATGACAATGAAAGACCTTTCCATGATAAGCACTCTTTTCATTATTCACAACGCGCTGTTCTGATTCACTTCCGTCTCCACAGGGTTCCATACCATATACATATTCGATAAAGTTTTCGATATACTTTTCGAAATTACCAACCTTTCCATGGTGTACCCATTCAACATTTTTGCGAATTTCAGGCATACCTAATTCCAGCAGCTGATCTGCAAGTTCAGCCTTTATCTGTTCTGCGGAATTACCTTTCCACTTCCCCGTAGTTTTTATCGCAGACGCAAAGTTGGATGAAAAACGGTCTAGTTCAGAGATTCGAGACATCAAACCACTTGAGAGTAAATCCACTATAACAGTAACTGCAAGTAAGGCTAAATCGGCATCGCTATCGCCCCACATATCTAGGGCTTCCGACGCACCGAAATTCTTCGCATCTATATAGAATTCTTCAAAGACCTCCGACCGAGCCTGCCTTTTAGCCTGACTAGCCGTCATACCTTCGTGCATTACAAGATATTCCACACGGTCATATTCCATCTCTGTCAACAGATTCACATTAACAGAAGTTCGTCCCGTCAAGTCAACAATCGCACGTAGAGATATCGAGGGTGGATATCTTTGAGCCTTCACAAACACATTAGTGTAGTTTCCCATCACTTCCAATACAGCATACTGACTGGGAAGTTCAAAGCCATGGAATTTATAGTATTCCTTGGAAACAGAAGCATCATTCGTATAAAATCCACCCGACCGTCTTAGCGAATAGCCATCTCCAAGTCCATAAATTCGGGCTTCCGCATACGAAAAGGCTGATCCAACCTGCACAAAGACGTCCAAAGAATCGAGCGCTGTCGGAATCTTTTCCGGATCGATTTCTGCCGTAGGCACAATCTTCGCCGTATCAGACGAATGTTTCAAATCAATCATTATCGAGTCTCCCCCACAGAACAGACTCACCGTAACGCTATCGAGTCTCTCCAAGGAGCAGCCTACACCATCGACACCCTTATCTCCTTTGTCACCTTGAACGCCCTCTTCGCCATTGAAGAGTACACCCACACTGTCACCGTTGCAAATGATTTTCACGCCCTGCTTGTCGGCAAGTTCCTTCGTATAGCACGACATATCCTTATTCTTCAAGTATATCGTGTCACTGCTCGGAACAAACGCGGCAGTCCATTCGCCATCGACACAGGTGCGGGCAATGTTCTCGCCCTTCACGAGGACCTGTTCGCCCTCGTTATCCTTGGCACATTCGGGGAGGTCAGATTCCTCCTCGACAACCTCGATGTAGTTCTGACCGGATTGCGTGACGACTTTGGAGGTTTCGTCGCCGCAAGCAAAGAGGAGAAGGAGACAAGCGACGGCTACAGCCGTTACACTCCCTCGAAATAACAAGGCAGATTTATTCTTCAAAAGCATTTCCCCTTCTCTTATTGTCTTTTAAAACTTCGCGTTTAAAACTTCATGTCGACCGGATTGAAGGTCATCTTGATGCCGGAGCGAATCCAGCCGTCGGTACCGTCTTCGTCCCTGTCGTGCGCCAAGTTGTCGTACTTGCGGAAGCCGCCGCCAAGGTAGAACCCGAACCAGCTGTTATACTGCATGGAATAGAGCGCATCGACGAAGGTCTGCGATTCCTTCACGCCAGAAGGTGCCGTTTCTTCTTGCATGGCGGCATCGTAGTCGGTGTAGAGTTCCTTGTCGCCCTGCTGCAACCAGGCAAGCGTCACCTTGACGGCGTGTCTGCCCCATTTCCAACCAAGGTCTAGCCACATGTCCAGGGCGTCGGAGCCGCGGCGGTAACCGATCGGGTAATCGACAAAGTACATATCGGCGTAGTCGGGGTCGTCTTGTTCACGGTAATTGCTGCGGTAAAGGCGACGGCTTGAGTATTCCAGCAAAGGCAAGCGTCCGTTGTTATGCACGGGGTCGGTGCGCACCACGTCGAAGCGCCACGAGAATTCGCCGAAACGGCGCGTCGGGATTTCCTGGTAGTAGCCCACCATGTAGCTAAAGATGCTGCGGTTCGTGCCCTTGTCGTCATCTTCGCCCACGGGGCTGTTGATGTCTTCCATGTTGATTTGACCGTAGAACTTGGAGGTACGAATCGGAGTGAAGCCGACTTCAAACGTGGTGACCGCCTTGGTGTAGCCGCCCGCAAAGTTATTGTGCAGGAACATGAACGGGTTCATGGAACGGAATTCGAGTTCCTTGCCGCCGACCATACTCTCTTCGATAATGTAAGTCCAGAAATGCCGCGTTTCGACACCGATGCGGTGGTACACGAGGTTCTTCACATTATCGTCGTAAATGCGGTCGCGCTGGTTGTTCGCCTGCTTGCCTTTTTCGGGACACTTCTGCTCCGCCGCTTCGGAACCTTCGCGGTAGCGGCAGCCTGTTTTCGGGTCCTCAGCGCCAGGAACATCGCCAAAGAGCCACGCGTTCAATGAGCTCAGCAAAAAGTCATAGCGGAAAATACCGGCATTGAATTTCCAGTGCAGACCGTCGTGGTAAGGGGTTCCGCCTAGGGCGAGGTCATTCGGGGAGACCTTGAGGTCTTCGGGGTCAAAACGACCCAACTGCACATAGCCCACCGGGTTGTTCCAAAGGGCATAGGCGTTGATGGGCACGCCGATATCGAGTTCACTCGGCTTGTAGGTAAAGTTTGTTTTTAGGTCGCTATCGTACCAGGCTTCGATATCCTTGCGGAGAGGCGCTTCCAAGAGGAAGTGAAAATCCTTGTAGCCCGCGCGGAAACTC
This sequence comes from Fibrobacter sp., assembly GCA_017526585.1. Lineage (GTDB taxonomy): Bacteria > Fibrobacterota > Fibrobacteria > Fibrobacterales > Fibrobacteraceae > Fibrobacter. The sequence goes on from JAFXRC010000050.1 coordinate 3,883, forward strand.
AGCATGAAGAATGGGTCGATATGGTCTTCATAGCTGCGAGCCGTTTCAAGAGGGACGCGGAGCCCGCGCCAGTTGCCCCCGTAGCGTTCCACGGTATCTACCGCAAACGTCGGGTCCGTAGGACCGCCGCTAAAACCGAAGTTGAAATCCGTGCCTATCTGGAAGTAGCCCTTGTACGCAGAGGAATCTGTCTGCGTAGAGTCGCCCGCAGAAGCATACGCCAAAGCCAACAAAGAGCCAACAGCCAACAACAAGGTACGAATATTCATATGAGGAAATTTACTAAAAATGCTTCGGGTAAGGACTAGGATAAGCAAGCGCAAACGGTATAAATGTGAGCGACGAAGCCGCAAGCGTTAAGCTGCGGCGGTCGCGAGAGCGAGCGGTCCGGGTACGTACTAATGTAATTGGACGCGAGCGGTATAAATAAGGATCACCCAGGCAGGGAGTCCCGGGTGACCCTTTTTGTGTTGTGGCAAGTACGCATTCGCGTACTTGTTGTGTGTGTGTGAGTTTCTTGGAGTAATTCGGCGAAACCTACAGGGACACGAGTCCCGTAGTAGCGCTCACCGAATTTATCAGCAAGTCCATCTTAGAAGTTGTTCATGTTGTTTTCGCGATTGCGGAGGTATGCCGGGACGCTCAGGTCCACGAAATCCTGCGAATCAGCGAAGTCGGAGCGAGAAGCAACCGTCGCACGAGAGGTAGCTTCGGCAGCCATCGTCTGGCGAGTGTATGCCGGAGCGTCCATTCCTGCGAAAGCCATCGTCTTTTCGACACCGCCGCGGCCGCCGTTCATGCGGTCTTCTTCGGCAACTGCAGAGAATTCAGAGGTTTCAGAACCCTGAGCAACCGTTTCTTCTTCGGCAGGGGCAGCTGCGTTGAATTCCGGAGAATTGAACATGGCTGCGTTGATGGAGCGAACCACCTGCGTTTCCGTGAGAGACGGAATAGAAGCAGTTTCTTCAACCGGCTGGGCGGCAGGCTGAGCGACCGGCTTTGCCACGGGGCGGGTGAAGAGTTCCACTTCGCTGTCATCCTTGATCTTGTTGAAGTCAAAGACATTGAAGCTGGTCGGACGCGGAGTCGCCTGCTGCACAGCAGGAGCTGCAGGAGCCACAGACTGAGCAGGCATAGCCGGAATCGACTGGGTCATAAAATTCTGCTTCACCGGATTGGCAAAGGCGGAATTGTCGAACACCGGAGTGTTCGCGCGGTCAGAAACGGTGCCAGTGCCACCGCAACCCGTAGCGATAATGGTGATGCAAACCTTGTCGCCGAGAGCCGGGTCAGTGATGTCGCCGATGATGATGTTCGGATTGCCTTCTTCGCCGACCTTTTCGTAGATGTGGTCCATAGCGTCACTGTGTTCGAGCAAGGAGTAGTTTTCGCCGTGAGCCACATTCACGAGCACGCCAGAAGCGCCTTCGATGTCGATGTCTTCGAGAAGCGGAGAGGCAAGAGCCATATCGGCAGCCATGATGCCACGGTTTTCGCCCTGGGCGTAACCGGTACCCATAAGAGCCGAGCCACCCTTGAGCATAACCTTGCGGATATCGGCAAAGTCAACATGCACGAGACCATGACGGAACATAATGCCGCAGATGCTCTGCACAGCGTTACCGAGGATTTCGTCAGCCATCTTGAAAGCTTCATCCATGGTGGCCTTCTGGTTAGAAGCCTGGAGGAGCGTAAGGAGCTTCTTGTTTTCGACAACGATAATCGTGTCCACGCATTCGCGGAGTTCAGCAATACCCCTCTGCGCGATGGACATACGAGCGTTACCTTCGAAACGGAACGGCTTGGTCACCACGGCAACCGTGAGGATACCCAGTTCGCGAGCGACATTCGCCACGACCGGAGCAGCACCCGTACCCGTACCACCGCCCATACCGGCAGTGACGAACACCATGTCGGCGCCCTTCATGCATTCCTTGATTTCGTCAATGTTTTCTTCGGCAGCCTTACGACCGACTTCCGGATCCATGCCGGCACCCAGATTTCTTGTGGTCTTTTCGCCAATCAGAATTTTGCGGTCGGCAAGGCTCAGGTCAAGAGCCATGGCATCGGTATTAACGTGGTAGTATTCCACGCCTTCGATGTGCATATTCACCATACGGTTCACAGTATTGCCGCCGGCACCGCCGACGCCGAACACCTTAACCTTGGCGTTGTTGTAGGATGGTTCCTCGCCCATGATGCGAGACTTTACCTCGAAGTTGATTTTGTCGATTTCACTCATGTGATTTATCTCCCTGATAGTGAGTGTTGGTTTTTGTTATAAATAAGTCCTGATAAATTCGAGTACGCGCTGGAATCCCTTTTTGACGGACACCTTGATCTGCGCACCCGTTTCGCTCTTTTTCCTATCGCGATGCTGCATGTTCGCGTAGTAGAGCAAGCCAATGCCCGTTGCGTAAGACGGATTCTGGTAGGCTTCCTGAATACCGGTCATTCCCTTGGGGTGACCGATACGAACAGGCTTTCCAAATTCCTTTGCCGCAATGTCTTCGATACCTTCCAAGGCACAGCAACCACCCGTAAGGACGATGCCGCCATTGATAAGGGTATCTACCTGGCACTTCTTAAGATCGTTCTGCAAATACTTGAAAATTTCGTGGACACGAGCCGAAATCACGTTGGCGAGCAGCTTGCGAGAGCACGGTACATCGCCACGGTTACCGACAGCGGGCACCGGGAAGGTTTCGTCTTCGATCAGGTTGCTGATGGTGCAGGTACCGTACTTCTTCTTGATTTCTTCAGCCTTGGAAAGCGAGATAGGCACGCCGAGGCACTGGCTGATGTCACTGGTGATACTGTTGCCCGCATAGTTGAGTGACCAGGTGTAACGAACGGAATCATTCACGAACACGGCAATATCGGTAGAGGCGGCACCGATATCGACGAGAGCGACGCCGAGTTCACGTTCATCGTTGGTCAGCACTGCACTTGCGGCAGCCAAAGGTTCTAGTGCAAAACCCGCCACATTGAGGCCTGCGCGGTTGATGCACTTGGCTAGGTTCTGCAAAGAATTCTGACGAGCAGTCACCACCTGCACGTCTACGCCCAGGCGGCGACCCGTACGACCCTTGGGGTTACGGATGTGCAAGTCTTCGTCCAAGGAGTATTCGCCGGGGAACACATGGATAATCTCGCCCACCGAAGGGGGAACGGTACTCGCCTGCTTCTTCACATTTTCGATATCTTCTTCGCGAACTTCCCCGGCGGGGAGCGTCACGATGCCCTGGAAGCTGTGAGAGCGAACATGTTGGCCCGCGATACCGACATAGACATCGCGAACATCGACGCGGGTCGAGTTCTCGATGACCTGAACGGCCTGCTGGAGGGTTTCTACGACCAGGTCATACTCGTCGGCATTCTTAAGCGGGAAATCGCCGCATTCGACCACGCGGACATTTTCGCCTTCGGAAATTCCAACGAACAGGTTTATCTTGGAAGCTCCTATGTCGAGCCCAAAGATGTACTCTTCTTTTTTCTTGTCCTGTCTACTGTCATCCATTGACGCACCTCTTATCATAATTCCTTACGTAGGCAAAGCCCATAAACCTCATGTCCACTTCGCCTGCACAAAGCAAATCCTTCGCAAAGCCGTTTTCAAGCGACTTGTACAACACAAACTGTTCCGCATTCTCGCCTTTCGCGGCAAACAATGCCGTGTACCCCATATCCCTGAAGTACACCTTGATGCAATTATCTGCATCGGACCACGACACCTGCGACACGCGTTCGTAAAGGTCCACGTCGGCACGGCGCATCTCCACCAAGAAATGCGTTATCGCCTTCACATGCTCCATGGACTCCATATCCATCACAGGGAGCCGCATCGCCGTCGCCACCGAGTACGGCAGAGGGTAGCCCTTTTCGGAGTAGATCGTCGCGCGACCTTCCGAAAGCACCGTGAGCACCGGGGATGTTTCCTGCAGCTTGATATAAAGCGAAGACGGGAACTTCTTTTCCACCTTCGCAGACAATATCAGCGGCAGCTGCATCAGGGCCGCGGTCACGGAATCCTCGTTGAGTTCCGACATCAGCATTCCCGTTTCCACCTGGGCACTTTGCATCACATCTTCCCAAGAAAGCATGCGGTTGCCTTCGATTTCCACATACTGCAAATGGCGCAATTCCATCGGGTTGAAACGTTGCAGGTAGAAACGGTTGTGAATCACCAGAACAGAAATCACAATCAACAGCGCCGCCAGAATCCAGCCGCGACGAACAAACCAGCGCGCAGCCGAAGACATTCCACTTTTAACCTTGCGGACGCGCTCCTGCTTGCGTTTGCGTTCGTTGGTGCCTATGCGGCGACCAAGCAATGTCGTTTTCCGTTCTCTCAACTCAGTTTCCTACAAGCATTCCTTCAGAATTCTTTCGCCAAGCTTCCAGATGTTTCCAGCGCCCATCAGCACCACGACATCACCAGGCTTGAGTTCCGACTTCAAAATCGGAAGCAGATTCATCTGGTCTCCCACAAAGCGGGCGTCGCGGTGTCCGCGGTCGGTTGCACTGTTAGACACAAGCGTTCCGGTCACGCCTTCAATCGGCTTTTCACGGGAAGCGTAGATGTCAGTCACCAAAAGCACATCGCAGTTAGCGAACGCACCGCCAAAGGCATCGTGCTGGTCGCGGGTACGCGTAAACAGGTGCGGCTGGAACGCCACAATGATGCGGCGATCGGGGAACGCATCGCGGAAACCGAGCAGGGTCGCCGTCGCTTCGGTCGGATGGTGCGCATAGTCGTCAAAGACGAGCACATCGTTCTTTTCACCGATGAATTCAAAGCGGCGCTTGACGCCTTCGAATTCGGCGCATGCCTTGCGCGCGATATCGGCAGAAATACCTTCTTCGATTGCAAGCGCCACGGCGGCAGTTGCATTCAGCACATTATGGCGGCCGGGAATCTGGAGCTTGAATTCGCCCAGGCTCTTGCCGTCATTCAAAATTTCAAATACAGGATAGCCCTTCTCGAAACGGAGGTTATCGACACGGTACTTCGCCTGACGAGTAAAACCGTAAGTAATCACAGGCTTCTTCAGGCGAGCCAAAATCTGCTGCACATTCGGGTCGTCGAGGCAGACAATCACCTGTCCGTAGAACGGGATCTTGTTTGCGAACTGTACGAAGGCATCCTTGATGTCCTCGATATTTTCGTAGGTATCCAGATGGTCGGCGTCAATGTTCGTGATAATTGCAGAAGACGGCATCATCGAAAGGAAGCTGCGGTCAAACTCGTCGCTTTCGGCAATCAAGTAATCGCCCTTGCCCACCTTTGCGCCAGAGCCCTTGCCCTTCACGACTCCGCCCACGATAATGGTCGGGTCAAGGCCAGCTTCTTCCCAAATCTGACCCACAATCGAGGTAGTCGTGGTCTTGCCGTGAGTACCCGCAATCGAAAGCGTATACTTCATGCGCATCAGTTCGCCGAGCATCTCGGCGCGACGAATCACAGGAATGCGACGGTTGTGCGCTTCGACCAGTTCCGGGTTGTCATGAGGGACTGCAGAAGAATAAATCACCAGGTCCGTATCTTCGACATTAGATGCCTCGTGCTTTGAGAACACCTTTATTCCAAGACTCTTCAGGTAATCGATAACCTGGCTTTCGCCCGTATCGGAACCACTCACCACAAAGCCATTCGCATGGAGCACCTCAGCAATGCCGGACATTCCCGCACCGCCAATACCCACAAAGTGGAGCTTACGAACGCGCTTACAATCATTAATCTGCATTAACCATTCTCCTTAGAGAGGATCACTTTGGCAATCTGGTCGGCGGCATCGGGCATTCCGAGCTTCTTCGCCGCTTCGGCCATAGAACTTAAACGGGATTCATCGCCCAGCAGCGATTCCACCTTTTCCCACAGGTGGTTTTCTTCAGCATCGAGTTCCACCAAGGCGGCACCAGCATGTTCGACCACGCGGGCGTTATGTTCCTGATGGTTTGCCGTCGCATGCGGGAATGGCAAGAGAATCGAAGGCTTTCCGAACGCGAGGATTTCAGCCAAGGCGGAAGCACCCGCACGGCTGATAATCAAGTCGGCATGCTGCATATAGGCGTAGATATTGTTCAAGAAACCGCGGATTGCCACATTCGGGATATTTCCCACGCGGGCGCTAATCGCATCCACATTCTTGACACCCACCTGCCACACCACGGAGACATCCTTGCGGGCGGCAATCGTCTTGATACTTTCTTCAATTTTGTTGTTGATGCCTACGGCACCCTGCGAGCCACCGACAATAAACACCGTCTTGTTGCCCGGAGCATATTCTTCGGGGCGTGCCAAGGTATCTGCAGCCGGAAGCTCACGAACCGGGTTTCCAAAAACCATGCACTTTCCCTGCGGGAAGAACTTGGCAGCATCGTCACTTGTAACAAAGATGGTCTTTGCGTAGCGTGAACCCACCTTGTTTGCGACACCCGCCACGGCGTTCTGTTCCTGCAGATACACCGGAATACCCATGGAACCAGCCGCAAGCACGATCGGCAGTGACACATAGCCACCCGTCGCAACAACAACATCGGGGTTCACCTTTTTCACGACGCTCTTGGCGCGCACCAGCGCCTTGGTCAAGTTGAAAGGCAAGGCGAGATTCTTAAGGAACGGTCCGCGGTGCAGCGGCACTGCCGAAATGTACTCATACGGCCAATCATGCGACACCAGGCGTTCTTCCATGGAATCCTTACGACCAGCGAAAGTAATGTCTTCGACGCCCATCTTCTTCAGGCTATTGGCAATCGCAACGGCGGGGAAAATATGTCCGCCGGTTCCACCGCATACAAAAAGGAACTTTTTCATACGCCACTCCTTGTAAAGTCAAAATTTCTAAATGCACTGCTCGACATCGTTGATGCACTTGTATAGGGTTCCCTAATTTTCTTCCCGGTATTGGGTCGAGAGATATTCAAAAGAATTCCAACGGCAACGCAACTGTAAATCAGGTTGGTTCCACCAAAAGTGATAAACGGAAGCGGCTGACCTGTCATGGGGAAAAGCCCCACACAAACGCAGACATGCACCAGGAAGTTGAAGAACAGGGAGTATGTAAGCGCCACCGCCACATACTTGCCAAAGAGCGTCGAGGACTCCCTTGCAATTTTGAATCCCTGGGCAAACAAAACCGCATACAGTGCAAGCAAGCCCAGCGTTCCGAGAACACCGAACTCTTCACCCACCACGGCATAAATAACGTCCTTATGCGCTTCGGGCAAATATCCGAGTTTCTGGACACCCATGCCAAATCCCGTTCCGGTCCATCCGCCGTTTCCAAGCGCTTCCAGAGCGTGTTCACCCTGCCAGTTCGAAGCGACCATTTCGCCTTCATCGGCAAAGAACGCATGGATTCGCTTGCTGGAATGTCCCGTCACAAGCAGCATCAAGAGTCCCAAGGGCGCCACCGCACCGATCGTCATCGCGAGGTACTTCAGGTTCACCCCGGCAGTCACCAGCACGCACATGACCACAAACGAAAGCATCACAATCATCGAGTAGTTCGGCTGAAGCGCAATCAATAGCGCCGCCGTTCCAAAGAAAATCCCTGGTTGCACCAGCGTACACGCCACACTCTTGATATTGTCCCCCGCCTGCGACAACTTCGCGCAAATGCAAATAAGCATTCCAAGCTTCATGATTTCAGAGGGTTGAATACCAAATATCCAACGATTGGCACCCTTGACGCCATGACCCGCCACGAGTGCCGTAATCGTAAGAATGGCGCCACCCACAAACGCTATGCGTCCAAGCCACTGCCAGTAGCCATAATCAACATACCTTGCAAAAATCAGCATCAGTATCAAGCCGAAGACGACCTTCGCCAAGTGCTTCAGCAAGTAATGTTCTGCAGGGAATCCCTGCGACACGGCAAAATGTGCAGACGCCGTATAGATAATAGGGATACCTATACAGATCAGCAACAGAGCCGTCACAAGGAGCAGCTTGTTCATGCCAGTATGTGAAACTACGTTTTCCATCGATTCAGAATTTTCCCTACGCCTTGACAGATGTAAGCTTGAGCATTGCCTCGACCACTTGCTCCATGTGCATTCCGCGGCTGCCCTTGATCAAAAGAACATCCCCTTCGGCAACAATTTCGGTAAGCGTGTCAATCAGTTCCTGTACGCTTGCAAAATGATGTGCCGCCTTCATGCCCTTGGACTTGGCACCCTTCACATAGAGCTTTGCCTTTTCGCCCACGGTCAGGAGCATATCAAAATTCATTTCAGGCACCATGGCTCCCATTTCCAGATGCAGGGCGTCCGTCTGAGCGCCAAGTTCCAGCATGTCTCCCAAAATGGCAATGCGGCGGTTCACCTTCATATTGCCAATGGTCTGCAAAGCCATCTTCGTAGAAGAGGGGTTGGCATTGTAGCAGTCCGACACAATCTTGAAACCGTTCGCGTTCTTGATTTCCATGCGCATGTTGGTCGAACGGAAATTGGCGAGAGCCTTCGCGATTTCAGTTTTCGGCACACGGAACTGGATGCCCACCGCGATAGCAGCAAGGGCGTTGTAAAGGTTATGGATACCCGGCACATTGAGCGTAAACTTGGTGCGGTCCACAAAGAACGTAGCGCAGTTATCTTCGTTCCAAATCAGCTTTTCAGGTTTGATGACGCCACGCTTTACGCCAAAGGTCACCACCTTGTAGTTCTTCTGGGTACGGCACTTGCAAAGTCTCGGATCATCCGCATTGACAATCAGCACACCGTTGCGCTTCAAGCCGGCGACAATCGTCTTCTTTTCAGCGAAGACGCCGTCCAGGTCCTTGAGGCGTTCCAGGTGAGAGGCACCGATGTTTGTAATCACCGCGACATCGGGTTCAGTGGCAAGCGAAAGCGGACGGATTTCATCCGGGCCACTCGTGCCCATTTCAATGACGGCGGCTTCGTGGCTGTGCTTGAGCTGGAACAGCGTCATGGGCACGCCGATGTGGTTATTGAAGTTACCTGCGGTCGCATGCGTATTGTACTTCATCGAAAGCACCGACTTCACCATTTCCTTGGTGGTCGTCTTTCCGTTACTTCCCGTGATGGCGACCTTCTTCACCTTGAAGTTTTTCTGGTAGCCTTTTGCTAGTTTCAGGAGCGCCTTCGTTGTATCTTCGACGGGGGCGTACATTTTGAAGTTTTCGATGCCCACGGCATCCTGGTTTACGACACTCATCAATGCTCCGTTCTTTTCCATTTGAGTCACAAACTGGTGCGCATCAAAGCGTTCACCCTTAATAGGCCAAAAGACCACGCCCTTTGCCGGTTCTCGTGAATCCATGCACAGATTCACCTTGCGATTCTTGGTACGAGCGTCAACACCCACCGAGAATGTTTCGAGAATTTCTAGAAGTTCCTTGATTTTAAGATCCAGCTTAAACATTTTCCATAGCCTTCACCGCTTCTTCGCGGTCATCAAAATGATGTTTGGTCTTGCCTACAATCTGATAGTCTTCGTGTCCCTTGCCCGCAATCACGAGCCAGTCGCCGTCCTTAAGTTCAGCGCAAGCCTTGGCGATAGCTTCTTCACGCTTTTCCACCACCATGAACTTGTCCGTCTTCATACCCGCACGGACATCGTTGATGATATCGGTCGGGTTTTCGGTACGCGGATTGTCGGAGGTGAGCCAAGCCTTATCTGCAATACGTTCCGCGATGGAACCCATAATGGGGCGCTTCGTCTTGTCGCGATCGCCGCCACAGCCGAATACGCAAGAAAGCTTACCGCGGCAGAGGCTCCTCGCCGTCGTGAGCACGCGCTCCAACGCATCGGGCGTATGCGCATAATCCACAATCACGTGGCGACCGTTCTTGTTCCAGACCTTTTCAAAGCGGCCCGGAACGCGAACCGTTGCAATCGCCTTGCGCATGGCCGCTTCGGGAATCCCAATCGCATTCGCCCACGAAAGCACGAGCATCACATTGTCCACATTGAAGTCACCGCAAAGGGGCGTTTCAAAGCGTTCTGCACTAATCGCGGGCAGCAGCATCTTGAGCCCGTCTTCGGTATTTTCCACCGCACCTTCGGGCTTCACATTAGCACCAACGACCCCTAAACGCGAGACAGCCACCTTGCGGTCCGCTTCAATCTCGGTTAGGGAATCGTATAATTTCTTTCCGTAGGCGTCGTCGATGTTGATTACGGCGATACCGTCGCTTGCAAGATAACGCGTAAACAGAAGCTTCTTCGCTTCGAAGTAATTGTCCATCGTCTTATGGTAATCGAGATGGTCCTGCGTCAAGTTGCTAAAGAGTCCACTGCAGTAAAGCACGCCAGCCATTCGCCCCTGATCCAGCGAATGAGAAGACGCCTCCATCACCAAATCAGTGCAACCAGCAGCCACCGCCTTCGCTGCAAAAGCATACAAATCCAAGAGTCCCGGCGTCGTCAGCGTTGCGGGAACCGATACATCGCCAATTTTATTCTTGATGGTACCCAGAAGCGCCACCTTGTGACCGGCAGCCGTAAGCATCGCATCCATCAGGAACGCGCTCGTCGTCTTTCCGTTCGTTCCCGTCACCGCATGGGCTTTAAGCGTCGCGAACGGATCCTTGTAGAAAATCTTCGCCGCTTCAAGGCGTGCAGCCTTCACATCGGCAACCTGAATCCACTTCGAAGTAAGACCTTCGGGAGCGACCGTTTCGCTCACGACCGCAACGGCACCCGATGCCACCGCGGTACGCGCAAATTCATCAGCCTTTTCTCCCGGCATCGAGAAGAACAAGTCTCCGGCCTTTACGCGGCGGGAGTCGTCGCACAGGCCATGTACATTCAATTTCTGCATCAGTGTTTCAGAAATCATCAGCCTTTCTCCTTTAGCGTAAGCTTGCAAATCTGACCCTTGCGAAGCGTCTCGCCGACCTTCGGCGTCTGCGAAACTACGCGGCCCATTCCTGTATACTCAACATTCATGCGGATATTGCCCGCAATTTCAAGCGCATCCTTGAGCGAAAGCCCCTTCAAATTCGGCATCGTCGACGCATCGATATCGCCAAGTTTCAGTACCAGCGAAAGCGAATCCGCCTTATCCCTGCGGACAGATACGACCCTAGAGCCTTCGCCTTCAAACGACACCGGGCAATTCCTCGACTTCGCGATTGCCGAAGCTGCATCCGCCTTCATGCCGACATAGTCGCCCTTGCACGGGGAATTCGGACGCACCAGTTCCAGCGCATGCGATGCCGGCGAAAGATCGGGGTGGTAATAGATGCTTTCCATGATGCGGCGGAAAATAGGACCAGCCGTTGCACCACCCGTATGTCCATAAAGCTTGTCTGCGTTCGGGTCATCGACCAGTACCAGGCACACATAGCGCACATCTTCGACCGGGGCAAGGCCAATGAAAGACGCCACCTGGTGTTCGCGGTCATACTTGCCGGTTTCCTGATTGTACTTTTCAGCCGTACCCGTCTTTCCGCCAAAAATCACATCGGGGATTTTCTTGCTCGCCACGCGCTTTGCCGTACCGCTGTTCACCACGCGATTCAGCATCTTGCGTATCGAAGCCGCCGTCTTCTCCGAAATCACGCGACGAACAGTCACCGGAGACTTCTTCTCTACCAGGTTTCCATCGGCATCGCGCCATTCCTTTACAATCATGGGTTCCATCAGGTTGCCGCCATTGGCGACTGCGGAATATGCCATCACCATCTGAATCGGCGTCACGGACACCGCATGACCAAAGCCCATCGTCTTTAGCGTACGGTCATCCTTCGTAAGTTCATAGGGCATGTAAAGGCGCCCGGATTCTTCACCGTAGAAGTTTTCCGAAGTCTTCATGCCAAAACCGAAGTTGCGAGCCATGCGATAAAGCTTCTCTGCGCCCACCTTGTCTGCCACCTTCGCGTAGACAATGTTCGACGACTGCACCATCGCTTCCGCCATATCCATGTCGCCATAGACGTGCGTATCGCAAATGCGATCCGATTTCGGATTCCAGCTCCAGCACTTGCCTTCGTTTTCAAAGACGGTATCTTCGGGAATCACGTCATTTTCAAGCGCCGCAGCGGCAGTAATCACCTTGAACGTAGAACCCGGTTCGTAAGACATCGCGACAATGTCGTTTTTCGCCATGCGACCGACACCCTGCTTCTTGGAGTTCGGGTCAAATGTCGGGTAGCTCGCCATCGCAAGGATTTCACCCGTGTAAGGGTCCACCACCACAGCAGAGGCACTTGCCGCGCTAAACTCATTCACGCCGTCCTTCAGCGCCTTTTCGACCAGTTCCTGCATATTGCGGTCAATCGTCAGCACCAGGTTCTTGCCCGGCTTTGCCTCAGCCACATTTTCGGAACGACCGTAGATTTCCTTCTTGCGGGCATCCTGAATTCCCACGCGGAATCCTTCGTTACCGCGCAGGCGCAAATCGAAGATGCGCTCCATGCCCATGCTACCCATGCCATCGTAGCCCACCTTGCCCACAATCTGCGAAGCAAGCTTGCCCTGCAAGAAAATGCGGCTATAATCTTCCGCCTTTCCCGTATCGCGCAGGTTCGTCGCCAAGACAACACCGTTGCGGTCCAGAATTTCGCCGCGTTCAGCATAAATATTCTTGGTCACCGTCACCGTGCTCTTTGTCTTAGCCTGGTATACTTCACGGTTCATCACCTGAATATTGAAGGTCTGCCAACCAAGCACACCAATCAAGCCAAGCACCAACAGCTTGCCAACTGAAAGAGCATCCATATTCACGATATTCATGGAGCCCCCGTCACGCGCACCTTGACCGGCACGCCATTCAAGCCCAGTTCCGCCTCTTCGGCAAATCTCGAAAGAGACTCCAAAGAAGAGAGCTTGTTAATTTCCAACTGCTGCAAAACAAGTTCACGCTGCAAAAGACCAATCTCGACGACAAGCTCGTGAGACTTCGTGTAAAGCTTGGTGAGGCGGTTCTGCATATACAACGGCAAAATCAGCAAGAATGCCGCAACGACAACGACGCCGACAAAGATCCGCACGATGATGCGGTTTGATTCAAGCAAGGCCATTTTCGGTTTATCACTCATACGCGTTCGTAAACCCTCAACTTCGCAGAGCGAGCCCTGCTATTGCTTGCAATTTCTTCTTCCGTCGGAACAATCGGCTTCCGGTTCACCTTCTTCAGGCGCTGATGATTTCCGCCACAGGTGCACACCGGCAAATGCGGCGGGCAGATGCAGGCGCGCTCAAACTCAGCAGCCGTCTCCTTGACGCAGCGGTCTTCTACCGAGTGGTAGCTCATGACCACGAGGCGACCGCCCACCTTGAGGCAATCCACCGCTGCACGCAGGCTATCTTCAATTTCCTTGAGTTCTCCATTCACTTCCATGCGAATCGCCTGGAACACGCGGGCAAGGAGCCCATTCACTTCACGACGCTTATCGGGGAATACCGATTCCACGACTCCCTTCACATCGGAGGGCAAAATGTCGCGGTTTTCACCGGCAACAGCCGCAGCCATCTCGACAAGGCGAGTCGCAAGCTTAAAGGCGCGATCCATATCGGCATTTTTGCGGAGAGCCGCAGCGAGCGCATCGGCATCGACCGTCTTGAACCATTCCTGCGCGGACACGCCTTCGCGGCGGTCCATGCGCAAATCCAGCGGGTTGTTACCCACAAAGGTAAAGCCTCGGTCAGAAGCATCGACCTGGTGACTACTGATACCCAAGTCGTAAAGGATGCCATCCAAAGTATTCGGCGCAATTTCGTTCTTCAATTCACCGAAGCGAACCGGGTGTACAATAAACTTCGGTTTCACACCTGCAAGGCGCTTCGTTGCAAACGCCACCGCTTCTTCGTCGCGGTCAAACGCATGGAGCGTTCCGTTCTCATCTAATTTGTTCGCAATTGCGTAAGAATGACCGCCACCACCCAGGGTGCAATCGCCGTAAGTTCCGTTGGGTTTGATGTTCAAGCCTTCGAGGCATTCAGCAAGCATCACGGGGTCATGGTAGAATACACCATTTTCGACACCAGCCAACGCGGCGGCGGAATGAGACGCCTTGCGACTTGCGGCGTCAGAAAATTCATTTGTCTGTAATCGGTTCTGACGAAGGTCAGCGTTTGTCATCTAGACCCTCCGGCAAACCAAGCTTGTAGAACATCTCGCTGAATGCCGTTACATCTTCTTCGGTCTTCTTACCGTACTTAGCATTGTAACGTTCAGGGTTCCACAAATCCAGAGACCATCCACGATCGGCGGCATAAACCACTTCGGTCGTAAGGCCCGCATATTCCAGCAAATTCTTAGGAATGAGGATGCGGTTTTGGCCATCCATCTCAACGGTGGTGGCTTCAAGTTGGTTCCGGAAAATTTCGGCTTGCTGGCGGTCTTTAAGAGCGTCAATTTCTGCCATGAATTTGTCGAATTCCGAGGTGAGGTACAACCGGAGGGTGTGGTTCGGGCCGCAGGCGACCACAAACTCATTCCCTTCAGTCGGCCCAAGCTGACGACGAAATTCCCTGGGGAAGGAAGACCTTCCCTTTCCGTCAATAGCCGTCTGGGCTTTACCTATGAAACGAGACAAACTCATTATATTCCTTGGGACAACTTGCCACAACACTTATCACACATGGTAAATGTACCCATTTTCTCCCACACCGGCAAGTCCAAAGCACGATAGAGCCTCTTATTAGCGACTTTTTTATCACCCAAAGCATACGAAAAACATACCTCGGCCCCAAGTCCGGCACAAACCAAGTGAACGGAAGTGCACTTAAAAACAAGAAAACCCTACCGTTAAGGCAGGGCAAAAACGGTTCCGGTTTCAAGAACCAAAATTTGTACTAAGAACTATTCAGCCCAGTGATTACCGTTGTAATTGCGGGCGGTATCGGCATCCATGCCAATCTGGCGCACCAGATCATCCAGGCTAGGGAACTTCTGTTCGGGACGCAGGAACGCCATCAGGTCAAGCACCATCGGGCGACCGTAAATGTCCTCGTTAAAGTCGAGCAGGTACGCTTCGATAGCAAGGCGCTGGTTACCCGTAGAGGGCTGCGTACCAATGTTCACCACCGCACGAAAGCTACGCTCGTCATGAGCACCATCTGCATCGACGCTGCCTGGGAGGCGTGCCGTCGCGACATACACGCCGTGCTTGGGCAAGAACTTGTACTTCTCCACTTGAAGATTCGCCGTCGGGAAACCGATGGTATGGCCAAGGCGCTTGCCTTCGACAATCGTACCAGACAAACGATACGGGCGTCCCAGATAAGTTTGCGCACGCGACACATCGCCATTCAGCAAGGCATTTCGCACAGCGGAAGAACTCACGCGTTCGCCCTTGTGCAGCACAATCGAAAGCATCGCCGTCGAAAGTTCCGGGAAGGCGGCGGTAATTGTTTCGTAGTTACCCTTGCCGCCGGCGCCAAAGCAATGGTCGTGTCCAAAGAACATGGAACACACGCCGCGCTTTTCAATCAGTTCCTGACGGACAAAGACATCGAACGGGAGCTTCGCCACTTCGGGCGTAAACGGGAGCACCAAAAATTCAAGACCCAGGCTTTCAATAAATTCGCGCTTTTCTTCGGTAGTCGTGAGGAGCAGCGGATCGCCGGGAGTGCGTAGCACATAATTGGAATGAGGCTCAAAGCTAATGACGGTAGGCGTCAAGCCATTCACTTCGGCAACGGCCTTGAGCGTGCGGAAAAGCGCCTGGTGTCCCAGGTGGCATCCGTCAAAATTACCCATCGTCACAGCACGCTTCATTTTTACCTCATTTGTCATTCCCGACTTGGTCGGGAATCTCCTTTTTACCCATCTTCTCCGAGATAGAACTTAGGTTTGATTCTTCCCGGCTCGTAGTGACACAGGCTCAAGACCTCGCCTTGCATGTTTGCGGTAAACACATGTCCTTCGGGACCTACGCCCTCGACAGGAGTTTTCCAGGGGAGCCAATTGCCCTGGCGAATCACGGCCACCTGTTCGTCAGTCAGGCGCACCACCGGAAAGTCGAGCACCGCATCGACCGGCAACAGGTTTTCTCGCGTCAGGTTCTCGCCACGCACGGCCTTATCGAGCGTCACATTGCCGATGCGGTGTCTGCGTATCTGCGATACGCACGCGTAGGTCCCAAGCGCACGCCCAATATCGCGACCGAGAGCGCGGATGTAAGTTCCCTTGGAGCATTCACAAATCAAGTCGAAGGTCGCAAATTCCTTGCCGGAGCAGCCTTCGGTCACTTCGCCCTCGCCAATCACCTTGAGCTCGCCAATGTGAATTTTGCGGGGTTTCAATTCAATGTCGCGACCACGTTCCATCAAGTCGCTCGCGCGCACGCCGTTAATTTTAACGGCGCAATACTTCGGCGGAATCTGCTCGATATCACCCGTAAACTGCGGCAGTACACTTTTAAGCGCGTCGCTCAAAGATTGAGGCCATGCGAGCGTGCAATTTGCAGCCGAAGCCTCTAAAGCACGTTCGTCCTGAGCGACGACTTCCCCATCCCATTCCAGAGTATCGGTTTCGTAGCCCAAGTGCAACCTAAAGCTATAGCACTTGTCCTTCGCCTCAATAAAAGGCAACAGTCGCGTACAACGCCCCGTCGCTGCAATAATCAAACCCGATGCACGCAAATCCAACGTGCCCGCGTGGCCAACTCGCTTTGTAGAAAAGACCCTTTTCAGTGGGAAAAGGGCCTTGAAAGAAGTTTCGCCAGCGATCTTGTCCAAAAGAACGAAGCCGGAATTGCTCAACTAGAGATCCCCTTTCTGCTTCAGTTCGGCCAGGATGCTTTCGATATGCATGGCGTGTTCCAGGTTTTCATCCAGAACAAAGTTCAATTCAGGAATTTTCCTGATCTTGAGTTCCTTGCCCAGGACTCCGCGGATATAACCCGCCGAATTCTTGAGACCAATCAGCGAATCACGCTTTTCCTTATCGGTACCCATCACGGACACCATGACCTTGGCGTAGCTCAGGTCATCGGTAATCGTGACGCGCGTAATGCTGGCGAGGCTGCTCACACGAGGGTCCTTCAAGCCCTTCTGCAAGAGCTTGCCGATTTCCTCGCGGAACTGTTCATCTAATCTGTCGGTTCTACGACTCATTGGACTCCTCAGCCTTCTTGGCCTTTTCTTCGGCTTCTTCGCGGGCGACATCCTTCAGGGTACGGGCAACCTTGACTTCCTTGAAGAAGATCAAGCTATCGCCTTCCTTGATGTCTTCGTAACCCTTAAGACCGATACCGCATTCAAAGCCACGAGCGACAGACTTGACGTCGTCCTTCATGCGCTTCAAAGACTGGACCACGGTCGTACCGAGTTCCACACCGTTGCGGTACACGCGCACATGGCTGGTACGGTCGACTTCGCCGTCGGTAACCATACAGCCAGCGATGAGACCGACCTTCGGAATCTTGAACACCTGGCGGATTTCGGCTTCGCCGGAGAGTTCTTCGCGCATGATCGGCTTGAGGAGGCCTTCCACAGCGTTCGTGATATCTTCAATGCAGTCGTAAATCACGCGGTAGTTGCGGATTTCGATGCCTTCCTTCTGGGCCATTTCGCGGATAGAGAGCGACGGCATCAAGTGGAAGGAAATAATGATTGCCTGTGCGGTCGTAGCAAGCAAGATATCGGATTCCGTAATGGTACCCACACCCTTGCGGATAATGTTGACGCGCACTTCCTTGTTGGTAAGCTTTTCGAGGCTTGCTGCAAGAGCTTCTGCAGAACCGCCCACGTCTGCCTTGACAATAAGGTTGAGTTCGGAGAGCTTACCTTCCTTACGATCGTTGAAGGTATCTTCCAAAGTCTTCACGTTACGAGAACGCAAGTCGCGTTCACGGGCAGCCATACGGCGCTTGGAGGCAATTTCACGTGCGGTCTTTTCGTCTTCGACCACGATCAAGTCGTCACCGGCCTGCGGAGTACCGTCAAAGCCGAGCACCTGACACGGAGCAGACGGAGGAGCTTCCTTCATCTGTTCGCCGCGTTCGTTAAACATGGCACGCACACGACCGGCATAAATACCGCAGACAAACGGGTCACCCACATGGAGCGTACCGTTCTGCACGAGGATCGTGGCCATAGAACCCTTACCCACGTCGAGCTTGGATTCCACCACGGCGCCGCGAGCATGAGCATCGGGGTTAGCCTTGAGTTCGAGCACCTCAGCTTCGAGGGCGAGCGTTTCCAAGAGGTCGTCCATGCCCTGGCCCGTACGAGCAGAAACTTCGATACAGCTGGTAGAACCACCCCACTGTTCCACTTCCACGCCGCGTTCAGCGAGCTGGGCGCGAATCTTGTCGGGGTTCGCGGTCGGCAAGTCGATCTTCGTGATTGCCACGACCATCGGCACCTTTTCGCGCTTTGCAAGTTCAATAGATTCAACCGTCTGCGGCATGACCATGGAGTCGGCTGCCACCACAAGCACGATTACGTCGGTCACCTGAGAACCGCGAGCACGCATAGCACTGAATGCTTCGTGACCCGGAGTATCGAGGAAGGTCACCTTACCCTGCTTGGTCGTGACTTCGTATGCACCGATGTGCTGCGTAATACCGCCCGATTCGCCGGACACCACGTGGGTCTTACGAATCCAGTCGAGCAAAGAAGTTTTACCGTGGTCAACGTGGCCCATCACCGTCACCACCGGGTGGCGCGGCTTCAGGTTTTCAGTGGATTCTTCTTCCACGCCGAGCACTTCTTCTTCGTATTCTTCCATCAACTGAGCTTCGTAACCGAATTCGTCAGCCAACAGCTGGATGGTTTCAAAATCCAAACGAGCGTTGATGGTCACCATCATGCCCATTTCCATGCACTTCGCAATCACGCGGGCCGGCATCTGGTCCATAAGGCCAGCGAGTTCGCCCACGGTGATAAAGTCAGAAGTCTTGAGGATCTTCTTTTCTTCGCCGGAATTATTGTCGTTGTGTTCCTTGCGATAAACTTTCTTGACAGGCTTCTTGGAGAGGTCAGCCATCACACGGGAAACGTTCTGACGAACTGCTTCCTGCTGGATTTCCTGCCTCTGCTCCATACGGTCCTTGCCATTGCCACGACGGTTCTTGTCGTTTTGACCATGGCGACCGTTCTGCTGCTTGCCACCCTTACCGCCCTGGTTCTGACCAAAGCCCTGAGCAGCGCCATTGCTAGCGTTAAAGGCATCCTGCATCGAGCTACCAGTGAATCCACTGGTGCGACCCGTAAAGGTGCGACCGCCATTATTGGAGCCAGCGCCGTTACCGTTACGGTTGTCGTTGCGACGATTGCCGTTGCGGTTGTCGCTGTTGTTCGAAAGGCGACCGAAAGTACCCGTGTAACCCTGCTGGTTTCCACCGCCGCGATGTCCGCCGCGGTTCGTCTGAGCCTGTTGCTGAGACTTCTTGATACGGGCGAGAATCGCTTCGTCGGGCTTGAACACCTGAGCCTTCATCGGAGGCTGCTTGAGTTCCATGCCGGGGGTCACCATCGCAGGCTTTGCAGAAGCGGCAGGAGCTGCGGGAGCCGCAGGGGCTGCAGCAGGCTGAGCCGGTTTCGGAGCCGGAGCTGCAGGCTTAACCGCAGCAGGAGCCGGCTTGACCGCAGCGGGTGCTGCAGGTTTTTCTGCCGCAGGAGCAGCGGGAGCTGCAGGTGCCACAGCAGGCTGAGCAGGCTTTACCGCTTCGACCGGAGCAGCTTCTTTCTTCGGAGCTTCTTCTACCTTCGGAGCAGGCGCTTCGGCGGGCTTTACTTCCGCCGCCGGGGCAGCGGGCTTAGCCGCTGCGGTCGCAAGTTTCGCCGTCGCGGCAGCAGGCTTAGCAGGTTTCTTACCCTTAATCAACGTTGCCTTGAACTTGCCGTTCCCAGAAGTCGAAGACTCCTTCTTCTTGTCTTGAGAAGCACTGGAAGTTTCGGCTGAAGCCGCCTTCTTCAGGTTCTTGTTGCGAGATTCGGCCTTTTGCCTTTCAGCTTCTGCGGCAGATTCGATCTTTTCGTAATCAGACGCAGCCACTTTGGACATGTGTGTACGGACAGTCACACCCGCATCGCGGAGCAACTTCATCACGACATCAACCTTGATGCCATGAGATTCGGCCCAATCCGCCGGTTTAATTTGTTCTTCATTCACCATGAATAGCTTCCAATGTTCCTTTTTAAATCAAACTATTAGCGCAAACCCTTATTCTGGTTCAGGTCGGCAGAAGACGGAGAGGTGATCTTAGCCTTTGTCTCGTCATCCTTTTCGTTCCATTCGTTTTCGCCGAACACATCAAGGTTGCGCTGCACCAGTTCGGCAGCGAGCTTCACATTCTGACCGTTCTTGCCAATAGCAAGAGCCAGGTTGTCATCGCTAATGATCACAACCGTGCGGCGAGTTTCGGGCACGTGAATCAGCTTGATGACGTTTGCCGGAGTAAGGGCGCGGGTAATAAAGGAATCCAGGTCCGGGTTCCACTGCACGATGTCGATACGTTCGTTGCCGAGTTCACGCACAATCGTCTGCACGCGAGCACCCTTCATACCGACGCATGCGCCCACCGGGTCAATCTTTTCGTCACGGGAGTACACGGCAATTTTCGCGCGGAAACCAGGTTCGCGGGCAACACCCTTGATTTCGACCGTACCTTCATAAATTTCGGGAACTTCCTGACGGAAGAGTTCCTTGAGGAAGTCGCCATTGGCACGGGACAGAATCACCTGGGCGCCGTTCTTAGAAGATTCTTCCACGCGGGCAATCACAGCCTTGATGGAATCGCCCTGAGACCAGCGTTCGCGCTTGATCTGTTCACGAGCAGGAATCATAGCTTCGGTCTGCTTGCCGAGCTTCACGATGATGTTACTTTGTTCAAGGCGGAGGATTTCGCCACTCACCATCGTTCCGATACGGTTACGATAGGTATCCATGATCTTCTGGCGTTCGGCGTCGCGAATCTGCTGGTTCAAAAGCTGCTTTGCAGTCTGAATAGCCTGGCGACCAAAAGCGGAGATAGGAATTTCCATTTCGAGGGAGTCACCGGCCTGAGCGTCTTCGTTGAAGTCGCGGGCTTCTTCCACCAGCATGTAACCCTGGTCCAGCTTTTCCACTTCGGCAGCAGTCATGTTCGGGTCGTAGTCCGGATAATCGTCAACCACGGCCACGCGCAAGTATACATGGACTTCGTTCGCATCTTCGTCGATATCCACATCGATCTTCTTTTCGATGTGCAGGTACTTGCGAGCCGCAGTCACCAGTGCTTCCTTCAAAGCATTGCGCACAACGGAATCATCCATATCCTTGGCTTCGACAACACCTTTCAGCACTTCGAGCAAGTTTACCTTCGGTTCGTTCTTCATAACATGACCTTCCTATTAAATTTGTACATCCACTTTCGCCACCAGCACGTCGCTGCGGGGCACGACCACGTCACCGGCATTGCCTTTAAGGGTGAGCGTCAAATTTTCTTCATCTGCAGCAACGAGCTTGCCCGTCAGGGGCTTACCGGTACTGCGAGTCACCCGCAGGAATCGTCCGATATTGCGAGTAAAATCAGCAACCGACTTCAGGGGGCGGTCCAACCCCGGCGACGACACTTCAAGCGTGTAGGCACCTTCAATAATATCTGGATCTAGGTCCAAGGCATCGGACAAGTGGCGGCTCACTTTCGAGCAATCGTCAATCGTCACCCCTTCGGGCTTGTCTATGTAAAGGCGAAGCGTCTTGCGTTTGCCTGCACGGAACATATCTTGTTCCACCAATGTCACGCCTACAGCCTCGCATGCATCGGCGATAAGCGCGTCCAACTTCTGGTTAACCAAATAGACCTCGTATAATAAACGGCGTTCGTATACGGCCCCGAAAACAACTCATTTAAGTCGAATTCGAGTCCACGAACGTCAGGACAGACCAAATAGAGAAATTTTTTTGACCTTAGGCAACCGAGATTGATGAAAATGGGGGGTAAAAGCTATATTTACCGCATGGCTTACGTACTACTGATTCTCGCTACACTCATCGGCCTTGCCGGCTGCGCCTACTTTTTACACAAAAACATCCTCGTGATTCGCGAAAAGAACAAGAACGAGCCTAAGGCTTACAAACGCAAGCTGAACTACGTGCTTACCGGACTTTGGTACGGCTACCTGACAGTCTTTTTCCTAGGACTTACGATTAACAATATCGGGAACTGGTAGTTCCCTATTTTTTTGCATCTAGCCAGCGTTCGTACAAAAACAGCGCAATCAGATTCTTTCCATCGATAAATTCGTGTGCGGCCTCTTCGTAAGGCATCACCACGGTCTTAATCCATTCGATTTCTTCGGTGTACTGCTGATCTTTACCATCCATCGCTTTAAGCTGTTCGAGCGTCACATCGCGCTCGATTGCATACAAACGAATTCGTTCATCCAAGAGTCCGCAGCTCGCGGCAAAACCCTCGCTTTTACCCTTGTACCAGAAATCCATCAGGTCAATCAGTTCAGAATCTTCCGCCTTGATTTGCGCTTCTTCTTCGAGTTCCGAAAGCGCCACCTTGCGGTAGTCGCCCGTCCAGTCAAGAATGCCCGCCGGAATTTCAAGCGAAGCTTGTTCACCAATGGCAAACCGAGGCTGACGAACCAGCAACAGGTACTTCTTGCCTTCGCAGCGTAACACCACCAAGACGCCCACGGCATGACCGCGAACAACCACAATGCCGTGCACCGGACGACCATCAGGGAGTGTCGCCGTCGCAGTAAGCTTTATAAAAAGCGGCTGGCGGCCCTTACGCAAAAAATCCACCGAAGAGAAGTGGACCTTCTGAACGACAAACTTTCCTTCGGAATTGGCAAGCCAATCCTTATAGATTCGAGATTCCAAAATTACCGGACGATCCGCCTCGGCTATCTCAGATGCAAAGCTATATTCAATCATTTTGCTTTCGAAGTATCAACTTTCAATGTATCAGGCGCAACCGTCGCCTTCTTCCAAATTTTCTTCAAGCTATCCAAAATGGCAACGCTACCCGTATCGAGCACCATCTGGTTCTTGGACATGTTGTAAACCATCCACTCCTCTTGCGAAGCCGGTCCACAGAAAGACTCGTCTTTGTCAGGGGTCATCAGTTCACGAATAAAGCGGACTCGGTCGCCGATGGTATAGTTGCTAACAGAAAACTGGTTGAAGGTGCCGCACTTCGGAATTTTTTCGGTATAGTAGGTACTATAGTGCCAAATGGTATCGGGACGCTCTTGAACCTTACCCAATTCCGTCGAGTCATTTTCCCACTTGGAATTGATGCAGTAAACCGAATCGGAATCGGCACAGGCGTAATGCACCGGAACAAGGTTTGTGTCGTTAATATACCAGCTCGTCGGATACACCGTGTCGGCAATAGTCTTTTTGCACATGTCCACACGGTGAGTGCACACCGACTTCATCGTACGCCAGTAGAACACGCGCGGCGTAAGCGAATCCAAGACGCGAATGACCGACGGGATTTCCTTCCCCTTCTTCTTATCTTTGGTCCGCAGCGGGTATGCATGCGCATCGGCAAACGAAGAATCTAGGTAGACATAGAATGTATCCTTGCTGAAACTTCCTCGACGAAGCAAAATAGAATCCAGCACGGAGTCGGCGTCATTTTTCACCTTGATCATTCCAATTCCTTGCATCTGCTCCTTAGACAAGGTAACCCTCAAAACCGTATCAGGACGGTAGTAAGGAGCAGCACAATCCTCCGCAGTCGCATGAATGTTAAGGCGAGGCATCAACCAAAGGATAGAATCTTCTTTGCTATAGGTGATTTTTATCGATTCTAGTGCACAGTTCGAAAAAGTCCACATCTTGCCCATTCCAAGGAACAACGTATCTTTGGAAAGGTGAATCGTCTTGCCAGAATCAAGTTCAGCGGAACTAAAGAATCCTTCGCCATCATAGCTAAAATTTTCACTCATCACATCCAGCGGACCATCCGTATCCTTTTCGCAGCTTGCAAAAAGAAATACAGAAAGCCAAAGAGATGCTACTAGGAAAAATTTCAGCAAGGATCCAAACATAAGACCAAAGGTATTAAAAACCAATCATTTTTTCAAAGGCAAGAATCGAATCAGGCAACACAGGATGTGTTGACGCATAGAAATCGGTCCAACGAACAAACTGACCATTCAAGCGTACCGACAAGAAAAACGCAGCCTTGTCCTTGGGAGACAGCCGTCCAAGCACCGTATTCATATCGACTGGATCACCTACCGAAAGCGAATCCCCCTGAATTCCCATTCCTGAAGTCCGGCTCGTCACATTGTAACCGTGATCGATTTCCACAAAAAATCCGGACGAATCGCGACCCGTCTCAAGAACACGCCCTGAAAGGACCGGATAAATAGGAGCTTCGCCAATGCCTAGGAACACATCCATCGCAAGCAACGATTCCTGACCTTCAAAGTCGAAGCCATCGTCAATCGGAAGCGCAGACCACGACAGCGGAAGACGCGGACACACGCCAGGGAACTTGCAGCCAGAATTTTTCGACACCCAGACGAAGCTAGAATCTTCCTTCATGTAGCGGAAATAGACATTCGGTATGCTGTCTTCGTGCATGACAAGCACCGCGTTATAGAAATCCTCGACTGGAGCCACCCAATGTAGCTTCGACTTGGCACCCTTGCGAAGCGACGCCACATACCGCAGGAACGGGTTCGGCAAACGGGTCAATGGAACGGAATCTTCGACAATCCACGAGCACTGCGCAAGTCCGTGCTGAAGAGCAAAAGGAGTTCCGCCATTTAGCTTACAGCGGGAATCCCAGGATCCAATCGTTTCCTCTTCGTTTCCCGGCAGCGGCAATGCGTTTGCAATTTTCGATGCAAGACCAGACCAGTACGCCAAAAAAGCGGCGAGTGTGAGCAACACCAGCCGTATCAGCGGAAACTTATGTTGAGAATTGATAGGCTTGCGCTTTCTCTTGTATTCTTGAAACTCAACAGGCATCGGACTAGACGTAGAAGAACGCTAGGGTTCCACCCACTGCCGCAAGCAACAACAGAATGACAATGATTACCGTACGAGCAGAGGACGGTTCATCGTCGAACGGGACGTCGAGACCTTTCTTCTTGGTCGTGGGTTCTTCTTTCGCAATAGCGTTAAAACTCTTGGTAAAGCGACGGTGCTGACCGGTCGAACGACGGTCCAAATGACGCGAAGCGCCTTCACCGCTAACATTCTGGGACGCGACCGCATGTTCCGGTGTATCCGAAGACGAGGCGGATTCTTCCGTGTTCTCGGGAGCCTGGGCATGCAGAGAGAAAGACATCATGTCCGATTCGTAAGAAAAGACCTTGATGCTTTTATCGAGCCCAACCTTTTTAAGCCCATCGATAATAATCTGGTTATTGGTGAGAACCGCAAACAACCCCTGACGATCGTCCATTTCCTGTTGGAACTGGATAAAGGCGTTATAGGCATCGCTATAGACGAAATCGAGTCCAGTAAGGTCCACCGCCAGGAACTTTTCTTCCTTCTTTTCGGCAAGGAGCGCGCGAACATCTTTTTTGAATTGTTCAGCATCAAAAGCCCCGATCGGATTCAACGGGGCCGACATCAAGTCAAAAATTCCAACTTCGCGGTAGTTCTTTAATTGCGGCATGCTAAAAATATAGACTAAAATTTAACAAATTGTGCGATTTGTCACAAAAAAAGATGCAAAATAGTAGATAGACCCCTAAGTTAAAGCCCCTATTCCAGGATTTCGTCATCCGTCTCAACAATTGCCGTCGGCTGAGCCGGAGCCTGTGCAGGAGCTTGAGGAGCCTTTTCTTCCGAAGTCTTCTGGGGTTCCGCAGGGGCAGACGGTGCAGATTCCAGAGTCTCTTCAGGGACCTTTTCCGGCAAAGGTTCTTCGGGAACACGCTCCATTTCTTCGTAGGAGTCCTCATTTTCCGGTTCTTCGGTCAAAATTTTAGACGGCTTAGAAGCATCCTTCGACGATTCCGGCTTAGGATTATGCGAGAACAGGTACGGGCTTACGCTCACGCTGATACGGTGCACCGGAGAAAGCACCGGGTGCGACTCGAAAGCATAGTCAATCTTCACGAACTTCGCTACCGTTAGACCCGCACCCGCAGTCACGCTCTGAATGGTCGTAAAACTCGAAAGCCCCGCCCGCAAAGAAAGTCCAAAATCAAAAGCGAACTCGATACCGCCGCGACCACCCGAAAGCCAATCCAGCGGATCATCCCAGACACGTGCACCACGAGCCTTGTCCGTTTCGAAATCCATGTCGCGTGCTTCCTGGTGGAATACCCCCGCCCCCTGCCAATAGACATTCAACTTGCCGTACAGGTACGGAATACCGATTCCATAGCTTGCCGCCAGATACAATTCCGGTGAAGAATACTCAAACTCACCCGATTCCCAAGTTGCCGCCGAGGAAGTCCAGCCCTTCAACAAGCCTGAAATATACAGGTCATCCAAGACGCGGAACCTAAGCCCAGCATCGCCACGGAAACCATAACCCGTCTGGTCCATTTCTCGGTAAAGTCCATGAAAGCCCACACCCAAGTCCAGCCTTTCGGTGAGTCGACGACCGAATGTTACAGAGAACACCCAGTCGGCTATCGAAAGCGTATTGTAGTTGCTGCCTTCGGGAAGCGGTTCACCTTCCTTGATGTAAGGAATATCATCGGCTCCGAAGCGGGAAAAGGACACGCCCAAGCCCTGCCCCACTCCAAGCGGAATCACAGCAGAGGCAAAGTCGTACTTGGTGTCTTCGTAGTACTCGGTATGCGAGAATGATGCCCAGGCATAATCCACATTGGAAAGCTGGTAGGGATTCGACATCAGCCCTAGGTAGTCGCCATCGACCGCCATCGTCGCAGAGCCCAAAGCGGCAGATCTTGCCCCCGGTTCAATATCCAAGGTGGCATTCGCCCCCGTCACACGCTCAACAGCAGAAGCAAAACTCGTAAGTGAAAGCACCGTAAAAAGCACAACCACCGCCTGGTGGAAGCTCTTTCGCGAATGTGCATCAAAAAATTTTGCCAATGTCATACCTTGTCCCTTAAGATAGATTATTTTTACGCCGTAGACCAACGAGAATACACACCCATGAACCTTTCTGAACACATCGAGCAGTTTCTACAATACCTTGCGGAACGACGCAGGTTTTCGCCGCGTACGGTGGACACCTACAGGAAGTCTCTCAAGAAGTTCATGGATCATCTCGAAACGCCTGACCGTTCGGGCAAGAGCTTAGCAAACCCCGAACTTTCTTCTTTCGCCGAGCCAAGCATCAAGACCTTCGTATGGGACTTGAAGATGAAGCAAAAGCTTGCACCGACAAGTATCTGCGAACACCTTGCCTCCCTGAAAAGTTTCGGGAAATACCTAGTCAAGAGCAAGATCATCGAAAAGAATCCCGCAGAAAACATCCCGATGCCCAAGCGACCGAAGCGGCTCGTGAATGTTCTTGGGCAAAAGGACCTCGCCGAAGAAAAATTCCCCGAAATCGAGAACCCGACGCTGCAACAGGTACGGGCGCGCATTTTGCTCGAACTCATCTACGGGTCGGGGCTTCGCATCTCGGAATGCCAAGGTCTCACCTGGGACCGCATCGACACCGGCGCAAAACTTGTACGCATACTCGGCAAGGGCAATAAGGAGCGAATCGTTCCTCTCACCGAAAGTTTCATCGACCGCATCGACAATTACAAGCAGATGCAAGTGCAGGCGGGTCACCTGCCCACCGCCACGGGCTACATTTTTCTGAGCGAAGACGGCAAACCGTTCGGGTTACGGACTCTCCGAAACGACATTCAACACCTGCTCCGCGAAATCGGCTGGGAAGGTAAGGCGTCTCCGCACGTGCTGCGCCACAGCTTCGCCACGCACCTGCTCGAAAATGGTGCCGAAATCATGAGTGTCAAAGAGATGCTCGGTCATTCGAGCATCTCCACTACACAGGTCTATACGCATGTCAATGCAGAACGCTTGCGGGCCGCTTTCAAGAAGACCCACCCGCGCGCTTGATTTTTAGAAGAAGCTTCCCTTGATACCGACAGCGATGGTCCACTGCTGACCAAAGTCATCCCAGTCAGGAGCGTCCCACTTGCGCATCGGGGATTCATCGTATTCATCGCTCGGGTCCGCGGCATTGCTCTTGTCATGCAGCGGCAAGGAGACCGCAAGGAACACGGGGAAATCCGCATCGGAAAATTCGATGCCGTAAGCGAAAGCTACAGACCATGCCTGGTGATCAGGATCGGGACGCGGATCGTAGGTTCCCGCCTTTTCGGAGTTAATCCACGCCACACCGAGAGGTACCGAGAAGTTCACGCCGAAACTCTGCACAATACCCGGACGACCGCGGTAACCATAAGCGATAGAGCCTCCCACCGAAGGCGGTGTATAGGCACCCAGGTCGTTTTCGCCATAAGGCTTGAAACGGTATTCGAAACGGTCCCCATCGTGGTCCATGTCCTTCCAATAGGAATCGTTGAATTCGTTCTCACCCGAAATCAGGTGCATAGCAAACGGGTGCGTGTAAGAAAGCCCGTAGAGCCAAATTCCCTTGTCGGTATCGCGGCTGTAATCCCAGCCGAGCGTGAGCGAATATAGTCCCGAGCCCTTCTGAAAGCTGCTCGGCAAAATTTCCTCGGAAGCATCAGTTCCGCGCTTGATATCGTACTGACCCGTCGGAATGGAAAGGCTCGCCGAAAGCGATGCGGCACCACCACTGCCAATCGTCTTGCTAAAGTCAAACGACACATCGCCCACGCCACCCGTGGTACGATCTGTCGGAATCTGGTTGCTGCGGTACTGCACTTCACCGCTATGGCTCATCCACGGAATGGAGACGCCCACCTTGGTAGACCAGGTCGGCTTGAACGACAGGTGCGGAGTAAATGTCACACCGGAGAAATTCTGACCGACGCTGTACTTGGTAAACACTTCGGCTTCCAGGTAGCCACCCGAAACGCCCTGACCGATCCACTTGATACCATCGCCGGAACCGCCGCCGGAACCACCCGCACCGCATCCACCAATGGACTCCCACGGAGTCGCCGGTTCTACTGGAGAATGGAATCCGACAAAGAAGGCGCAACATACAGCCGCAGCCACGGCTACACCAGAAACAATCCCGCTAAATAAATTCTTCTTCATAGCTTACCTCACGGGAGTTCCAATAAATAACCATAATTTGCCCCGGTCGACAGGAACCGTCCATCAGGCGAACGTCCCCCAATCATGGGAATCGGAGCAAGTTCAATCACATCACTCAGCCACACGAAGGCAAGGTCCGACGGAGCACCCGCCGCAAGCGAAACTTCGCGCATCGCCGTACGACCAGCGCTACCATCTTGCACAGAAACATCGGACAAGTCTTCCTTGTTCACATACTGCTTGCCTTGCGGGAATTCCGCCCAGACCACAAAGAGTCGCGTACCGAACTTAAACCAGTGCGGTTGTACCGGTTCTGAAATCATGCCCGCAGTCTTTTCAATTTCAATGGGTTTGGAATCCTCGGACAATTCCTGGATAAAGGATTTCCATCCCGTCATCGAGGAATTGATCATGTTGTAGACTACAAAATTTCCATCAGGCGAAATCATGGGACTGTCCATCATCCAGCCATCGACATCCGCAGGCTTCTTGAGAGTCTTCGCCTTCTTGACTCCACCTGCCGCAAAATCCACAAATACGATCTGGTCTTTCTTGTTCACATAGACAAGCCGCACCTGATCTGTTCCAAAGAATCCCTGCACCGTAGATTCCTTTGCAGAGGTGTCGGGGACCACCGCCGGGTCTACCCACAAGTGCGGCGTTGCAAATTCGCTGATATCCTTGTCGTAGAAAAAGAACTTCTTCTTGTCGGTCACGCGGACCGCAAAAAGACCGTAGTCCAGATTTTCACAGGTTTTGCTCTTCTTGGCATCGAAAGCTCGTAGCGAGACGATATAGTTCGGATGCGTACTCCATTCCGGATCCTGGAACTGGCAATCACCCGCATCGGTATCGCGCATCAGGTACCAGAGCACATTGCCCGCCGTATCGGACACGGAAAGTCTGTCATGCTGAACAGCCTTCGTCACAGTATAGATGGAATCGGGGGCGTTCACCTTCAACGTTCCACCAAAGTTCAACCAAAGCATCGAAGCCGGATAGTTCACCGTATCCTGCGACATAGAAGGATTGCAAATCTGCTTACCTTCATTCACAATAAACAGACCTGAAACTTCGGAAGTTTTCGTATTCGTTTCTGATTCAACAAACTGTTCCGGCTCGTAGACGCAAGCCGAAAGCATCATCAAAGGTATAGCAGCAATTGATAAATAACGCATTGTCCGAAATATACTAAAACTTCGTTCGTTTCACCTGGTAAAAGTAGATTCCCATAATCACAGAAATCGTAAGAACCCAGCTTACCGGGTACACAACCATCAACGAAGCGAACGATTTGTACCTGGGGAACACGAAAATCACCCAAAGGATGCGAATTCCGCAGACCCCCGCCATGCAGGTGAGCGCCGGAGAGAGCGACTTGCCCATTCCAGAAAGTGCCCCCGAAAACACATCCAGGAACACATTAATCGCCAATAGCCCCACCACCACGTACATGCGGATAGAACCGATTTCAATAATCTCGGCATTGGATGTAAACACAGAAAGCATGGGGCGAGCAAAAATGCTGCAGAGCGCACTCAGCACGACCGTAGACGAACATCCGAGCAAAAGTGTCCAGCGGACAGTCCGGCGGCAGCGTTCCATATTCTTCGCACCGTAGTTCTGTCCCACAAAAGTCACGCAGGCCTGCGAGAACGAATTCAACCAGTAATACACCACGAATTCGTAGTTGAGGGCAATCGCCGAGGCCGCGACCGTCGCAGAGCCGAGACTGTTGATAGCTGACTGCAGGCACACATTGCTGAACGAGAATACGACGCCGCGGAGCCCCGTCGGGATCCCCACGCGCAATATTCGGCTCAAGAAGAAGGGCGTCACGCGCAGCTTCCAGAATTCCAGCTTGAAGGGCCCCACTTCGTGCAGCAAGATGTAGAACAAGACGATTCCGCTGATGACATTGGCAAGCACCGTCGCAATGGCCACTCCCGAAACACCCATGCCAAAGCCCGCCACCAAAATCAGGTTCAACAACACGTTCACGGCACCCGCCACCATGAGCACATAGAGCGGGCGCTTTGTGTCACCCTTACTGCGCAGAACCGCCGCGATAAAGTTGTAGACCATCACAAACGGCATCCCGGCAAAGTAGATCTGCAGGTAACGCACTGCCATGTCTAGGACATCTGCCGGAGTCGATATCAGCTCGAGAATCGGCCTTGCAAAAAAGATACCTACAAAAGATAGCAGAATCCCACTAAAGAACGAAACCATGACCGAAGTGTGAACGCTGCGGGTCACGGAACGGTAGCTTTGCTCGCCAATGGAATGTGCCACCACCACATTGGCTCCCACCGAGATGCCAACAAACAGGTTTATCAGCAGGTTGATGACGAAGGTGTTTGCACCCACAGCCGCTAAGGCCTTGTCGCCCGCAAACTGCCCCACCACGGCGACATCCGCCAAATTGAACATCTGCTGAAAGATGCTGCTCAAAGCAATAGGAATGGCGAACCTCAGGATTTTTCTCCCGAGGGGACCATTCAACATATCCATATTCGTCTTTGAGTTAGTTACAGACATATCGTTCCTAAAAACGGGCGTAAATTTAGATTTTAACGCTCCCTCATCCAAGAGCAATTTGCTAACTTTACATCGCAAAAAATGAACGGCGCGGCTATTGCCAAATCGAGCCGCCAAAACTGGAGATTATCATGGGTTTCAAATGCGGAATCGTAGGCCTCCCGAACGTAGGCAAGTCCACCATCTTTAATGCTATTACCAACGCCGGCGCAGAAGCTGCCAACTATCCGTTCTGCACCATCGAACCGAACGTGGGCATGGTGAGCGTGCCGGACAGCCGCCTCGACGAACTGGTCAAGGTCTACAATCCGAAATCCATCGTTCCCGCCGTTACAGAATTTGTGGACATCGCAGGTCTTGTAAAGGGTGCTGCCCAGGGCGAAGGCCTCGGCAACCAGTTCCTGACCCACATCCGCGAATGCGAAGCCATTATGGAAGTCATCCGCTGCTTCGACGACGAAAACATCGTGCACGTGCACGGTTCCGTGGACCCGGTCCGCGACGTGGAAATCATCGAGACCGAGCTCATCTTGAAGGACCTCGATTCTGTCGAAAAGCGCCTCGCTACCGAAGCCAAGGCAGCCCGTATGGGTGGTGCCGAAGCCAAGGCACGCCTCGCCGCTTGCGAAAAGCTCCGCGACGCCTTCCAGGAAGGCAAGGCCGCACGCACCGTGATGCACGACAGCGAAGAAATGGAACTCATCGTGAAGGACCTCGCTCTCCTCACTGCAAAGCCACTCTTCTACTGCGCCAACGTGAAGGAAGACGACATCCTGACCGGTAACGCCTACGTGGAAAAGCTCAAGGAATACGCTGCCGCAAACGGCCACGAAGTCATCATGATCAGCGGCAAAATCGAAGAAGAACTCTCCGCCATGGAACCCGCCGACAAGGCTGAATTCCTCAAGGAACTCGGCATGAAGGAATCGGGCCTCGACGCCGTGGTGCGCAAGGGCTACGAAATTCTTGGACTGCGCACCTTCTTTACCGCCGGCGAAAAGGAATGCCGCGCCTGGACGTTCCATGCAGGCTACAAGGCTCCGCAGTGCGCAGGCGTCATCCACACCGACTTTGAACGCGGCTTCATCCGCGCAGAAACTCTGAGCTACGCCGACTTCCTCAAGCACGGCAGCTGGAACGCCGCCAAGGAAGCAGGCCTTGTCCGCACCGAAGGCAAGGAATATGTTGTACAAGATGGCGACATCATGTACTTCCTGTTCAACGTGTAAGATACACGCTCACATCTGTTCAAGTTTACCCAAAAACACCGACTCCCGAGCCGGTGTTTTTTTGATTATCAGTCCTTTATACAACGGACAGAAAGGGCTGCATCACGTTTTTCATTGGATTTCCATACCGCAGGAGAATACACAATCTCATCATCAACTTGACTCCACTCAACGGCAAAAATGAAATCGTAGGCACGATAATTGTCTTGTTCCGTCGAAGTCCAATCGCCGCGCAAATCGAACGGTATATAAAAAGAAGGGCCCCTCGAGCGTTTGCTCAAGGGGCCCGTGAATCCAGCGGCGACCTACTCTCCCGGGCCCGTGGGCCAGGTACCATCGGCGATGAGGGGCTTGACTTCCGTGTTCGGAAAGGGAACGGGTATGACCCCCTCTCGGTAACCGCTGAAACAAAGTCTAGGCGACAACTTGTTGTCGAAAAAG
>JAFXRC010000051.1 GCA_017526585.1 Fibrobacter sp.
ATGCGCTTTTCGGTGGTAACGCTAGTCCATCGGGGATATCCGAACCGGTCGTATTCCGCGACTCTCTTTATTACCTGTTTTGTCTTCATTCGCACTACTCCTGCTTTTTTGAGTAGTGTCAACTTTTTTCAGTATAAGACATTTTTTTATTATACTTAAAATATGACGGGACCTTTTAGCAAATTCCTTGGGAAGTTCTTTCTGTTGACCGCAGCGGCGCTGTTCGTCGCTTGTGGCGATGACTCGAGTAGTTCCGGCACCGAGAATACAGAAAGCTGCGCCGTTGAAGAGTCGAGTTCGTCGGCAGACATTTTTTCAAGTAGTTCGTCATGGATTGCCACGAACTCTTCGAGTTCTTGCAATGACGAGAAAGACACATCCTCGGTTCTTTCTGCAGACACCACAAAAATCACTTACGCGCTCAAGCCTTTCGACGGGCCGCTTTCTAATCCGCACAAGGGCTTTACGGTGCCGACGGGTGGCGCGTGGACGTTTGTTCCGGAATTCGAATACGGTCCTTACGGTTCCCTGAACAACAGGGCGTGGGACCTGGTCTCGTACGGTTCCGGTTACCAGCAGTGGAACAAGCTGAACCCCGCAAAGGGTGTTTACGACTGGACGGAACTGGAAAAACTGCTGAACGCACTTGCCGAGCACAATATGACTTACGCCTTGCGCGTGCTGCCGTACACGCCTTCGTTTATCAAGAGCGATTTCCCGCCCCAAGAGGATTACGACTGGACTCCGCCCTTTGTCTACGAGATGGGCGCGAAGAAAATCCAGATTGACTTGCGGGGGACGGATTTCCATGCGTACGCTCCTGTCTGGGACGATTCCATCTATATCTGGGCGGCGAAGGAGTTCGCGAAGACCCTGGCCGAAAAATACGATGGCGACCCGCGCATCGAATACATCGATGTCCGCACCTTTGGCGAATGGGGCGAATGGCATACCTCGCACATATTGGGGAGCGTGATGCCCGCCGACTCGGTGCTGAAGGATATGCTGGACTATTATGCGTCCGTTTTCAAGAAGACCCAGCTTGTGCTGCCTTCTAACGGTTTTGGCGATGTCTATACGCATGCGCTCGATCTCGGCATTACCAAGCGCGACGACGGGTTCATCGGCATTCCCGGCAGGCCCGATACCTTGCTGCGGGCGTACAATGCGAACCTCCCGACCATCGCCGAAAACATCGCCGGTTACAAGACGATGCTGGCCAATGACGACCTGATTCCCGGAGGCACCCAGAAGTGGACTGCGGAACGCTGGGTGGATGCGATTACTACGGCGCACCTGACCTACTATGTTTTGGACCAGGACAATGACTGCGGCTACTATTTCTACAAGGACAACAAGGCACTGGCCGATTCCATGAGCAAAGTCATCGGGTATAATTTCATGGTAACGCAGGCGGAACTTTTGACCGTCGCGACGCCCACTGCGGAAAACTCCACCGACTCTGCTGCAGGTAATGTTGCGACGAACACGCTGAACATTACCGTCAAGAACACCGGCGTGGCGCCTTGCTTCTTCGATGTCTACATGGTGGCAGAGTTCGTGGACAGTACGGGTGCGTCTCTTGCACAAATCGGTGAGACCGTTCGCATTCCCAAGGGAACCTTCAAGGACGGAGCCTCGCAGCAGTTCTCGTTTAGCGGCGCGGTTCCAGCGGGCGCGGCGAATCTCGCGACGCAGCCCGGTGTTTCTGTAGCCCTTTCCCTCTATGAAAGTGAAGACGCCTTCAAGAGCGGCAAAAATCCCACCGTCCGCTTCGACAACGATGGCCTTCAGGGGAATAATAAGCTACTATTGAAATCCCGATAACGCGAAATTTCATGTCCCTTCTGCTAGCATTAATATTCCTGGCGCTTTTCATAAGCGCGATTGTCCGTGGGCAGTTCTCCTACGGCAAGGCGGATTACAGTTTCCGGGAGCACCCGGTGCAGTTTGTAATCGTGCTGGTGTTCATCTTGGGCGTGTCGGCGCTTTGCTTTTACCGTTTTCTTGTGGAAATGGAATTCTTGCGGTAAAAAGATTCCTAAATTTGGCTCCGCCATGCTTCACCACAAATCCCTCATCGTGTTTGACCTGGACGGCACGCTGTTCAATACCCTCGGCGACCTTGCCGTGGCGGTGAACTATGCGCTGCGCCATTTCGGCCTGCCGGAACATGACGAGCAGCGCGTGCGGACCTTTATCGGGAACGGCTCCATGAAGCTGATCGAGCGGAGTATGGGTGAGGCGGCCCTCCCGGAAATCATTGCCCGCACGAGCGTTACAGTCGAAATGGTTCACAAGGTCTATTCGGATTTTTACTGGGAACACTGCACCGAGCGCACGCTCCCGAATCCGGGCGTTGTTGAATTCCTGCGCAACACGCACGCCCGCATGGCCATGCTCACCAACAAGCCGGAGCGCCCGACATTCAAACTGCTGGAACATTTTGGACTTCGCGACCGCTTTGAATTCGTGCTCTGCGGCGACACCACGCCCGAACGCAAGCCTAGCCCCGCGGGCCTGTTGAAAATCATGGAATCCGCAGGGGTTTCTCCCGCCGAAACCGTGATGGTGGGCGATGACCAACCGGATATTCTTGCTGCCCGCAACGCCGGTGTCGACTGCGTTACGCTCCTCTGCGGGTTCGGAAAGCCGGTAAACTTGCTCCCGCTTGCCCCGGAGAATGTGGTCGAAAGCTACGCCGAAATGTGTGAATTACTTTGTTCTTTAACGCGTTGACGCTCTTGTTTTGGGGCGCGCCTTCGCACAGCCTTGTAAAAAATTGTATAGTTGTGCTTGGTATGCTCTATAAGTTTTTACGCCTCGTGACATTCGTATTGGTGATGGCTCTCGGCCTTGTCGCCTGTAGCAATTCTTATAGTTCCCTTGCCGATGTTTCGGAAGAAAATTCTTCGTCAGAAACCTTTTCGAGTTCATCGTTTGTAGTTTCGTCAAGTTCTTCAATAAAATTCTCGAGTTCTTCAGATGCCTCGGAAACCGTGTCGGTTGTTGCTCTGGTAACGGATACTTTCGAGGTGTTTGCCTTTGGGTCGTTGAATATCGATGTTGTCGCGGATTCGTTCTTGACCAAGTTCGATTACGGCGACGTTGTTTCGGTGATGGTGCCTGGGTACGATACGCTGGACGTTCCCGTGGTTGCGAGCTATGGCGATGTGTTTCCGGGCGAATTCTTTTTGTATGTTTCCTCGGGACTGAATTATCTCAAGCTTGAAGCCCGCTACGGCCAGATGGCGGAGGTTGTTGGCCTCGGGCGTGGTGCAGAATTCCCGATAGAAGTTGCCATCCGGATGAAGGAGAAGGGCGGATATGCGGAACATCTGGGAAACTTGAACTCACTTGCAATTTCCTATTCCATTGAGGCGTATCCGGAGCTTTCCGTCGCGGATTTTGCGAACTTCAGGATGGTGCGTACGACGGGAATGGGCGAGGGTCGGCTTTACCGCTCGTCGAGCCCGGTGGACCCCTCGATTGGGCGCAATAAGTATGCGGATTCACTTGCGGCGGTCGCGGGAGTCAAGACCTTCGTGAATCTTGCTAATAGCGAGGAATATGCGGAATCGTACAACGGCTTTGCGCAGTCCTATTATGCGACGCGGAACGTTGTTTACCTTGATGTGCTGCCGGGCTTTGCGAACACGCCGTTCAAGGAGGGCTTCGTGAAGGGGCTCCGCTACATGGTAGAACATGATGGCCCGTACCTATGGCACTGCACGTACGGCATGGACCGCACCGGGTACACGATTGCCGTGCTAGAGGCCCTGATGGGAGCGACCGCCGAAGAAATCAAGGCGGATTACGCTGCGACGCACAAGAATTTCTACAGCGTGAGTGGCGGCAAGCAGGTCGCCTTGACCGCGAAGCAGGCGGAACTCATTCAGGCGATAATCGTGAGGCTCATGCGGAATGCGTATAAGGTGGAGGGAGTCGACATCTCGGATTTCGAGAATGCTGATTTGGCGGCCGCCACCGAGAAGTACCTGCTCTCGCTTGGCTTGGAACAGGCCGAAATTGATGCGCTCAGGGCGCGACTGAAATAAGAATGTTTTCGGGATGGAATTCCTTCGCAGACAATGGCCCGCATAGATTGTGTTTTGCTATATTCTTGCCTATGATTTCAAGAATTTTTAAACCGGCATTCATCGCGGCGCTCGCTTTTACCGCGGCCTCCTTTGCCGACGAGGCCATCCGCTTTGTTCCCGAGGTTTTCCCGATGGGCGAGGTTGCTCAGGGCGACCAGAAACACTACGTGCTGCAGGGCGCGAACACCACCGGTGCAGAGCTCGTGCTCGAAAACGTGTTCGGGCAGGGCATTGGCATGTCGAATTTCAAGTTCCCGCAGACAATTGCCCCGAATGCGACCGTCACCATCGAGTTCGATATGGACTTCGCTGGCATGGAAGGGAAAATTGACCCGACGGTCGTGCTTGTTGCCGCCTGCGGTAAGCCCTATA